>JAFDZK010000386.1 GCA_018267005.1 Bacteroidota bacterium | reverse complement strand
GTCCGGCATGAAAAAGCTTATTCTTATCGGCCTGCTGTTTTTCGCTTCCGGCTCATTCGCGCAAAATCTGAGGGTGGCGGTAGCGGCTAACCTGCAAGGTGTAATAAAGGTTTTGGGAAAAGATTTTAAGGACAAGACCGGCATAGAAATCGAGCCCATAATCGGTTCGTCGGGCAACCTCTCGACCCAGATCAAAAACGGAGCCCCTTACGATATCTTCCTTTCGGCCGATATGACTTTCCCGGAGAACCTGTTTAAGGAAGGTTTCAGTGTAACGAAGCCTGCAGTTTATGCCTATGGCAGTTTGGTTATCTGCAGTCGGCAGGACATCGGCCTTGAAAACTGGGAACGGGAACTGATGAGCCCGCGCGTGAAGAAAATAGCCATTGCCAACCCAGCCATTGCGCCTTACGGCAAGGCGGCGGAGCAGGCCTTTCAGAAGAAAGGCATCTGGGACGATATAAAATCAAAACTCGTGCTTGGCGAAAGTATCGCCCAGGTAAACACCTACATTACTACCGGTGTAACTGACGCGGGCTTTACCACCCGGGCGCTGATCAAAGACGCGGAAGGGAAAACGAAAGTTTATTGGAGACTGATCGATCGCAAAAGCTATACGCCGATAAAACAGGGGATGATCGTGATCAAAACCACAAAGAACCCCACCGATGCGGAAAAATTTTACCGGTACATGCAGAGCGCGGCAGCTAGGAAAATATTGAAGGACTACGGATACGACGTGCCGGCCGATTGAATTGGTTGTTACTACTCCCGCTTTACTGGCGTATAAGATTCCTCACATTCGTTCGGAATGACATGCTATCTTTACTTTTGATCTAATGGACCTCACTCCGATCTGGCTAACGCTGAAACTGGCCGGCATTACCACGCTGGTTTTGCTGATCGTCGGGCTGCCGTTAGCTTACTGGCTATCCAGGGGCCGTTCGATAATCAAGATCATACTTGAGGCCATCATTACCATGCCGCTGGTGCTGCCGCCATCGGTGCTGGGCTTTTACCTGCTGATGGCCTTTAGCCCGCAGCATGGCATTGGCGGCTGGCTGCAAAAGGCGCTTAATGTACAGCTAGTATTTTCATTTCCGGGATTAGTCCTCGCATCGGTTATTTACAGCATGCCCTTCATGATCGGGCCGATCAAATCAGCTTTGCAGCAATTGCCGGTTTCGCTTGTGCAGGCATCTTACACCCTGGGCAAATCGCAACGAGAGACCTTTATGAAGGTGCTGCTGCCAAATATCAGGGCGTCGGTTCTAACGGCTGCTATCCTCACCTTCGCACACACTATAGGCGAATTCGGTGTGGTGCTGATGATCGGCGGTAATATTCCGGGTGTAACAAGGGTAGCTTCCATAGCGGTTTATGATTCAGTAGAAAATATGGACTACCGTTCGGCCAATGCTTATTCGCTCACCTTATTCTGCATCACGTTCGTTATGGTAGTTTCAGTGTTCATTTTTAATAAGTACAAGGCCAAAAGTCCACTCGAATGATCAAAGTCGATATAGAAAAGAAACTCCGTGGCTACGGCGGGCAGCAGGTTCTTAAGATAGCGCACGATTTTCCGGCAGGCAGTATAACCAAAATTTACGGGCCATCGGGCGCGGGTAAAACGACATTTTTAAAGATCATCGCCGGCCTTACCGAACCCGACAAAGGAAAGATCGTTTTCGCCGGTAATACCTGGCTGGATGTTGACGCTGGAATTTCGCTTTCACCCCAAATAAGAAGAGCAGGCTTTGCTTTTCAGAATTATGCCTTGTTCCCGAACATGACCCTGCGGCAACACCTGGAATACGCGACCAACGACTCACAATGGATAGAACGGCTGCTGAAAATCGGCCAACTCGAAACGCTTACCACGCATAAACCCGATTACCTATCAGGCGGTCAGCAGCAGCGGCTGGCTATTTTAAGAGCATTAGCGATCAAACCCAAACTGTTGCTAATGGATGAACCATTCTCGGCGCTTGACCCTGAAATGCGTTCGGAATTGATTGCAAATCTGCAAACGATCTGGAAAGAATTTGATATGACGGTAATGGCAGTCAGCCATGATCAGCGGGAACTGGACGAAATTGCAGATGCGGAATTGTTTATTCGATCATAAATATATGACCATGGGTCTGTCCATCGAATTTAAATAAGAAAGGGGCTTGCGCCCCAATCGAAAACATAAATTCACCTCACATCTTAGTGCTGTCCTTGCCCATTTTGCCCTTCTTCATTTTGGACATCTTTTTGTGGCTCATTTTGTCCATTTTGCTCATCTTGTTCATCTTGCCCATCTTACCGGTATCGGTAGCCATACGGATGGTTCCAGCCTGTACGTTAAGAGCGAAAATAGAGGCGATAACAGCGGCAACCGCCGCTTTTGAAAAAATTGATTTCATACTGTTGTGTTTTTAGTTTACCCTTTTGTCGGGTATAAACTCCGAACCTTACAGCAACGATCAATTTTTATTCAGCTCATCTTCAATGCGTTCCTGTAACGCTTTTTTAAAGTCCTCGTCAAGCCGGGCGTTACGGGCCGCGGAACCATGCAACAACTGCTTGATCATCAAATTGATCTTTTGGGTTTGACTTTGATACAATTTACACACACCGCAACCGAACAGGTGTATCTTGAGAAAGATCTTTTCGCGCAGCGTAAGCCGCCCGATCAATTTTTTTTCGATCAGGTAAGTAGCATGTTTGCAGTTATGTGTTATCTTTTTTAGTGCTTCCATACTCAGATCCAGTTTTTCTGAAGGCAGGCTCTCAGGTTCAGTTTGGCACGATGGATGATCACCCAAAAATTGGATGCGGTCAGCTTCAGTTCGCTGCAGATCATATCCGTGCTTTCATCGTCCAGGTGCTTCATCGTAAATACCGACATCCATAGCGCAGGCAGCTTTTGCATGCATTTCATCAATATGTGATCAAATTCTTTGCTTCGAAGCGGTTCATATTCGTCGATGCCGAAATGTTTCGGCGCCGGCTCACTGTTCCAATGGCCGTATTCGGGGTCAAAAAAATCGGCCTGTTCTTCTTCGGCTTGTTTTACCTCGATATTCTTCAAACCCGATGACTTCTTGCGGTATACATCGATGATCTTGTTTCGCAGGATAGCGGTCAGCCAGGTACGTTCAGAGCTTCTTCCCTCAAAACCCGTTACTTTTTCAAGCGCGGCCAAAAAAGTTTCCTGCACCAGGTCGCGGGCCTGCTCGTCGTCGTTGATGCGTACGCGGGCGTAGGCATACAGGTAATCGGCATGGGTGTCGACCCATTGATGCGGGTCTAAAATGTTCTTGTCAGGCTGCATTGATCATTGCGTTTCGGCTTGGTCGTAAATTTATTCAAAACCT
>JAFDZK010000385.1 GCA_018267005.1 Bacteroidota bacterium | reverse complement strand
GTACCGGTACATAAATCTATCCCTTATTTAATAAAGCCTGAAGAGGTTACACCCGGCGTTGCTAACTTTTATGTTTCGAGCTATGACGGGCATGCCATCCTGGTAAAAACACGTGAAGGCCGTCCTATCAAGGTGGAAGGTAACCCGAACGATCTGCTCTCGAAAGGCGGTTTGAGCGCGCAGGCGCAGGCTTCGGTTCTCGACCTTTATGATTATAACCGGTTGAATAACCCCATGCTGAATGGCGATGACGCGAGCTGGGATGCAGTCGACGCTTTTGTGAAAAAGGCGCTGGCTGTTATTAAAGGCAACGGCAAAAAAATAGCCATCGTTTCTTCAACCATTAACAGCCCGTCATCACTGGCGGTTATAGCCGACTTTGCCGCGCAATATCCCACCGCTAAGTTGATCAATTATGATGCGGTATCGTATACAGGTATCATACAGGCTAATCAGAACAGCTTCGGTAAAGCCGTGCTGCCGCATTACCGTTTTGACAAGGCCGACCTGATCGTAAGTTTTGGCGCCGATTTCCTGGGTACCTGGATATCGCCGTCTGAGTTTATGACCCAGTGGGTGCAGAACCGCAACAGCAAATCGCTTCAAAACAAGAAAATGTCGCGCCATATCCAGTTCGAATGCGGTATGAGCAACACCGGTTCGAATGCCGATACCCGCATCCTGATCAAACCGTCGGAAGAAGGTGTGGCGCTGGTCAACCTCTACAACGAATTGTCCGGAACCACTTTGCCCGGCAGCAAACCGCTCAGCAGTGCCAATGCCGAAAAGGCGATCAAACTGGCAGCCAAAGAATTGCAGGCGGCAAAAGGCAAGGCGCTTGTAGTATGCGGCTCGAACGACGTAGCGGTTCAAACGCTGGTAAACGCTATTAACGCACAACTTGGAAGCTATGGCAACACCATCGATCTCGATAACTATTCCAACCAGTACAAAGGCAACGACGCCGAGTTTGCGGATTTCGTAACGGCGATGGAAAAGGGCGATTACGATGCCGTAATGTTTTTAAACGCCAACCCTGCCTATGACTATTATAATGCGAAAGTCTTTACCGATGCCTTAAAGAAAGTTCCTTTAAGGGTATCGTTCAACGACCGCAAAGATGAAACCAGCGTTCTTTGTAATGTAATTGCGCCAAACCACTACTATCTTGAATCGTGGGGCGATGCAAACCCGATAGAGGGATACTACACCGTTATCCAGCCGGCCATTAACCCGGTTTATGATACCCGCCAGTTCGAGCAAAGCCTGATGGTTTGGTCTGACAGCACTACCAAAGATTATTATACTTACGTTCGCAATAACTGGGATAAAAACCTGCTGGCCAAGGGCGGCTTATCCGGCCAGAAAGGCTGGGAAACGCTGCTGCAAACCGGTTTTGTAAAAGTAGCCGACAAGCCGGCAGGTAATTACGCCTTCAGCTATGCGCTAAATGGCGTTGTGCAAACCATCATGAACCAGGCTGCACAGCTTGAGGCTTCGGGCGATAATAAAATGGAACTACAGGTTTACCAAAGCATAGCTCTGCGCGATGGTAAACGTGCCAACAACCCCTGGCTGCAGGAGCTCCCTGACCCGGTTTCGAAAGTTACCTGGGACAATTTCGCTGCCATGGCGCCGAACGACATGAAGAAGTACGGCATTAACCAGGAAGACATCATTACCATCAGTATCAACGGTTACTCTGTTGATCTGCCTGTATTGGTTCAACCCGGACAAACACAGGGCACTATCTCTGTTGCTTTAGGTTACGGCCGTACGGAAGCCGGTCCGGTAGGCAAGGGCGTGGGACAAAATGCTTTCCCGTTCCGGAGCTTTAAGAATGGCACCGTACAGCATGCAACGGTGGTTAGCTGGGCTAAGACCGGCGACCAGCATGTGCTTGCGCAGACACAAACGCACCATTCCATAGAAGGCCGTGCTATCGTTCGCGAAGCGACATTTAAAGAATATGTAAAAGACCCGTCGGTTAACAGCGGCAGCGGTTTAAATCATAAAAAATACGAAAGCCTTTGGGACGAATATGAGCGCCCGATGTACGACTGGGTAATGGCCATCGACCTGAATGCCTGCACCGGCTGCGGCGCCTGCGTGGTTGCCTGCAGCGCCGAGAATAACATCCCGGTAGTGGGCAGGGACGAGGTTCATCGCCGCCGTGAGATGCATTGGATCCGCATTGACCGTTATTACAGCTTTAACGACGGCGGCAGGGCGGTAACCGAAGAGCAGGAAATTTCGGCTATGAAAGACCTTGACGATGTATCGGTAATTTATCAGCCGATGCTTTGTCAGCATTGCGATCATGCTCCGTGCGAGACGGTTTGCCCGGTATTAGCTACCACACACTCGTCGGAAGGCTATAATATGATGGCTTACAACCGTTGCGTGGGTACCCGTTATTGCGCTAACAACTGCCCGTATAAAGTACGCCGCTTTAACTGGTTTAACTACTGGAACGATTCGCGCTTTGACAATTACCTGATCAACGAACATACGCACTTGGTGCTGAACCCCGACGTGGTAACACGTTTCCGCGGAGTAATGGAAAAATGTACGCTTTGTTTGCAGCGTATACAGGCCGGCAAGCTGAAAGCCAAGATTGAAAAACGCCCGCTAAAAGACGGCGATATCAAAACCGCATGTCAGCAAACCTGCCCGACAAACGCTATCGTGTTCGGCAACAGGAACGATCCGGAATCGGAAGTTTCGAAGTTGCTGCGCAGCGAACGGACCTTCTATGTACTGGAAGAATTGGGCGTGGAGCCGGGCATCGGTTACCAGGTTAAAATTAGGAACACTACTGAATTAGAAGCATAATATACAAGAGAGATATAAAATATGGCATCTCATAACGAATCAATAATAAGGGAACCGTTAATAACCGGGGAGAATATAACCTACGCTAAGGTAACGGAAGATATACTTCGCCCGGTTGAAAATATGCCGAACAGGGCTTGGTGGATCGGTTTCACATTGGCCTCGCTGGGCATGATGCTTTGGGTTTTTGCCGTAAGCTGGACGTTCTGGTTTGGTATAGGCGAGTGGGGTTTAAATAAAACGGTAGGATGGGCCTGGGACATTACTGGTTTCGTGTGGTGGGTAGGTATCGGTCACGCAGGAACGCTTATTTCGGCCATCCTTTTGCTTTTCCGCCAAAACTGGCGTAACTCCATCAATAGGTCGGCCGAGGCTATGACCATTTTCGCGGTAATTTGCGCCGCTACCTATGTGGTATCGCACATGGGGCGTCCGTGGCTGGCTTACTGGCCGCTTCCGCTGCCAAACCAGTTCGGTTCGCTGTGGGTTAACTTCAACTCGCCGCTGGTATGGGACGTATTCGCCATCTCGACATATTTCT
>JAFDZK010000384.1 GCA_018267005.1 Bacteroidota bacterium | reverse complement strand
TCAGATCTGCGCTGTTGCTGATTTGGATTGAAACCGGGCTGCGGATTTTGCTGGTTGTCCGGCTGATGGCTTGGCCGGGGCGCCCTGATCATACCCGGGCCGCCCTGGTAGCGCTGCACATGCTGCGGAGCCGGATTGCTTCTGCCTGGCTGCCCGTTCTTATTGATAAACGGCCTGTAGATATAAAGCTGGCTATTATTCAATTTTTGGTTGCCCGGCCTCGTGTTATCGTTTATCCTAACCGGTTTAATGGGCGAATGCGTGCCTTTCTCAACGTCATGCAGACGGGGGCCAAGGTTATAAACTGTATTGTTCCCCCTGTTACGCCGATTATTCCGGTATGACGATGCATCGTTCCCGTTGTTGATAATTTGTACGTTATTAATTACGGTTGTATTATTGATCACTACGTAGTTGTGGATGTCCGGTCGCGTAAAACGTTCGGCGGGTACCACAGTCCAACTGTCGGCCGGCGGTGTCCACCATCCCAGCATTGCTTCCCTCATGCTTACGCCGGGTGCAAGCGGCGCCCAGCAAAAGTAATCGCCCGTCTGCCCCCAGGTAACCCATGCCGGCGCCCATTCGTCGCCGGGTACCCACAGCCAGCCGTAATAATCGTCAAAAAACCACCGCCCGTAATGAAAGGTAGCCCAGCCCCACGTATATCCGGATACCCAGGTCCAGCCGTAATCGCTGTAAACCCAATAGCCATTTGAAACATACGGCTCAAAGTCGGCGCCCACGGCGGGCGACCATACATAACCGTACGAAGGATAATCGATCCACTGCCCGAAGGGGCTCAGTTCGTCGTAAAAAAGCTGGATAGACTGGTCTGAACTGTACGAGTCGTTATAACCTGCATTAACGTCCGGCGGGGGCGCATTATAATCCGGTGATGAGGAGGGATTCGAAGGCTCGTCGCCGTTATACGGCCTGGGCGGCCCTTGATTAACCGTCGGTTGCATAAGGGCGGCACAACCCGCCAGTGACAGCGATGCTGCTAAAATAAGAAAGCGAAGTTTTTTGATGATCGTCATAACTCACAAAGCTGCCGCAGAACGGGGCATCAGATTCCGTAACGAGCCTGTTACAAATATAAGGTAATTTTGCTTCTGTTCAACATTAACGCCACAGGCCCAATATGGCGCCCATCAGCGTTAGCGATACTACGCTGTAGCCGCCGTTGATGAAAATATGGCGCCAGCTTTTCAATTCAAAGAGACTGTGGATGGCAATGGCGCTAAATGTCCATATACCGGCAAGAAAACCCGCCGTGGCGCCCCAGGCAAAGTTGGTTTTGGCATCCGCCAGGAAAACAGCCAGGTTGACGGCCATAAGCAACGAAAAGAAAAATGTAAAGCCGAATATTTTGCCCTTGTTACCCGCTTTAATGTTTTCGTCGGTGAGTTTGCTGCCGGCCATCCATGCGCTGCCGAAAACAGGCCGCGCGTACCATAATCCGCCTACGGCAAATGAAGAAAGGGCGGCGACAACCACCGCCGGCCAGTTAACCAGTGAAAAGTTCATGTAATGAGGTTTAAAATAGTTTAATTAAACCTACAAAAAATATTTGATTACTGAACTACATACCGGTACACATAACGGCCGAGATTACCATCTTTGTCCATTCCTTCGATAATCGCTTTATAAGTGCCTGTGCCGTCGGAATTGAAAAAGTCGAATGAAGCGGCGCCGTTTTTATCCGTTGTTACATTGGGGTTCCAGTAAATGGTGCTACGGAAATCCACCCCGGCATTTGCCGATGCAGGGTTATCGTATTTAGGCATATAGAAGGTCCGGGCCACATTATAACCACCGGGTGTAAATTCGAGCACATAAGGCTTGGGAAGCATTTCCATCAATTGCTCTTTGCTTATCTTTTCGCCTTTTGGCGCTTTCTTCAGGTTAACCTCCAGCACACCCTTGGTATTGGTCCCCCTGTTAAGACCGCTGAACCCATCGCTGAAGAATATCTCGACCGACTCGACATTGGCTCCATTGACATTATTTAAGTAGGCGAAATCAACGGGCATACCATTCACACAAACCTGCACCGGCGTTCGGGCGCCGCTCATATAATCCCTTGAAATGTACAGGTTATCGCTGTCAAAGGTTAGGCCCAGGCTCGCGGCCGCCAGGCATTGCGGAAAACTGTTACAATCGGCAAACTTATTGCCCGGTATGGTATGATCGGCCTCCATGGCAAGGCCCTGTAACTGGGGATAATCCAGGTGGCCCGCTCGTCGTTCGTTTTTCTCAGCTTTGATCACCACCCCCCTCAATGCGTGCGGAAGGTTGAATTGCTTTTTGCTCATGGCCAGGTAGGGGCGAAGTACACTGTCGATGTTCGTGATCCCGCTTACCATATAGATATATTGGGTCGATGGCGGGCCCGGTATCTGGTTAAGGGTGAGTACCAGGCTGCTGCCGTTCGGGTTATCGCGGGCATTCAGCACCACTTTTGACGAATCGGCGACATTTACATCCGGAAAGACGAAGTTGCCGCTCATATCGGTTGTCGTTTGCGTCGAAAAGTTTTTATCGGCTATGAACATGCGTACATTGCCCTTTGCAACGGGAATGCCGGTATTGGTGCGCAAAGTGCCCGATATTTCAATGCCCTGCTCCGGCGCGAAAGGCGTCGGAGGAACGCGGTCTGAAATGATACTGCGGTACGAAAAACGACGGTAGCCCTGGGTCAGCATCAGCACGTCCAGGTCGCTGGCTGCCTGCTCGTCGTGATGGTTAAAGTAATAATTTGGCTTTTCGATATAGCCTCGCAGGTCCGACGTCAGCAGCAAATGGCTCAGGATCGTGGTTTCCGCATCGTCGTCAAAGGGAACTTCGTTCTCATTTATAACAGCCACCGAAAAATTGCCAGCATCGGGCAGCGATTTATTTTTTGCCGAAACGGACATGCTTACTTTTTGCCTCCGGTTATACGTTTGCTTGTCCGATCTCATGCTCAGGTTCAGCAGATCATCTTTATGCCTGATAAAAGCGATACGTTCACTCAGCGGCGAACCTTTGGACGAGAAAATAGTCACCTGTACAATGCCGGTAGGAAACTTGTTTTTAGGAATGTTCGCGCTGTAAGTCGTTTCTTTCAGGATGGTTTGGGCTGCGTAACATACCGTGCCGTTACTTTGCGCCATCACGTAGATTGCCCTGTTCTGATTCCGCTGCAGGTAAAGATTATTTGCGGTTATCCTTAGGCCGAGCGTATCCGGGTTGCTGTTGTTCAGCGCAAGGTTTATTCCTTCGGCGCGCGCGTCGGGCAGATCGTAGCTTGCGGTAGTGCCATCGGCAAAGGTCACGTTGGCCTTGTAGGTTTTATTATTCTCAGGCATGATCGCAAAAACGCCCATGCCCAGATGCTGTGAGCTGAAGTTCGCGATCTCCTTGCCGGAATTATCAATAACTTGTCCTTTAGC
>JAFDZK010000383.1 GCA_018267005.1 Bacteroidota bacterium | reverse complement strand
TTACGTTCGGCCACCGGGGCACAATTGTTTGCTGACATAATTGATTGCGTATATCGGGTTTTAATGTGAATTGAATATTAATTATTTCCAGTTTTCTTTGAATTTAGAAGCGGCAAAAAGCATTTCTGCGGTCACCAATTTAGCCTGTGCCTCGTATTGTTCATCAGTTGCATCCGCAGCCAATGGCGCATATTGTAATTTCACCGCAAACTTATCTTTGCTGGCCAGCAGCGATGCCGAACTTTCCTGCGCCAGTACGTGAATAACTTGCGGATTAGATGCTGTAGTTTCTAATGTTACCGAACCGCCCTGGTCGTTGTATTTGATTTCATTGCCGTTTACTTTAAAGCCAAGTTTTGCCAATGCGGGTGCAACTTTCGCAGAGGTTGCCGAACCTGCCAAGACAATCTTAACATCGTTTATACCGTAAGAAGCCAGTGCTGCTTTTAATACCGCCATCGCTACAGGCGCACTAAAACCGTCATCGCCCAAAAATTCCACGATCACCGGCTGTTTCCGGGCCCTGGTCGTTATTCCCAACTGTTGTATGCCACCAAGTACATCCTGACGATCATAAGTGACAGCGTTACTCTTTTTGAGCAGTTTGAATGACTGTGCCAGTTCTGGAAAAACAGGTTCACCCACAGGGGCGAAAGCGGAACTTACTACCAGTAAAGCCGCTAAAAATACAAAGGAAAATTGTTTCATGATTTAGTTTTTAAGATTAATTGGTTTATTGCTATTTAACGATAGAATTGGTTAAAAAAACAGTTAGTTAACGTGTTCATTTACAAAGTCAGCAGCATAAACTTTGATCATATCCCTCACACGGCGAAACTCATTTATTACTTGTTCGGGTGTGCCGGTTGCTTTGGCCGGATCAGGAAAATTCTCATGGAAACGTTCTACCTTGCCGGGAAAGAACGGACAAGCTTCGTTCGCATTATCACAAACGGTGATCACCTGATCGAATGAGATAGCCTGATACTCATCCACGTGATTAGAGGTATGCCCGGAAATATCGATATGATCCTCAGCCATTACTTGCACAGCTTTGGGATTGACACCATGTGTTTCGATACCCGCACTGTAAACGTTGGCTTTATCGCCTGCAAAGTAACGAAGGTAACCTTCAGCTAACTGACTGCGGCAGCTGTTACCGGTGCAAAGCACTAATATATTTTTCTTGCTCATAATGTTTTTTTCATCACTATTGCCGACACCGGACAAACATGGCTAAATTCAGTTGATTGCTGTATTTCTTGGGGCACTTCGACCCTCGTTATTCGAACAAAGCCTTTCCGTTCAAAGTAATCAGGCGCGGTTTCCGTTAAGAGGTACAAAGCCGATAAGCCTTTAAGTTTACTCACTTTATCCAGCCGTGCCAGCACTTTGGCTGCTATCCCTGTTCCGCGATAGTCTGATTGGGTGGCTAAAGACCGAAGCAAGCCGAACTTCCCGTAAACTTCAACGCCACCAACTCCTACGACTGAACCATCTTGAATGGCTACGATAAAGTTGTCGAGTGTTTTTGGCAGATCTGCTACTGGCAGATTTTCAGCTGCCAGCAGTTCGATCACTTTATCTTTATAGGGTTGGGCCTCGTCGAGTATCATCTTTAATTTATTAGCAGCAGCCGCCACCTGGTGTGCAGCAAGCTTCAGCAGGAGCAGCAGCGAGGTTCACTAATTGTATTTTCGGTTTTTCGGCAACGGCAGGTGCACAGCATTCTTCACCGTTATCGTTCGTACCACAACTGCCACCACGGCTTATTGCTTTGCATTGTACTGCATCTGGGCGCAGGTCAACTGTTAAAGCGTTGCCATCAATGATCATTTCATTAGGAAACATCTGGCGGGTATCAAATTCGGAATTGCCGAATTCAATCTTCACCGTACCGTTCGGATTAAGCGGCAGCATTTTTTCAACAATATCAACGATTGATAAGGCCTTAGCAACTTTCATGGAGCGTAGCTGTTGCTCGCCTTCAGGAACCCATAGCTGGACGATGATCTCTGTCCAGGCATTCATTACACCACCACAGTCAACGGATGTAATCGGCGCTTGCTTAATTTCGGTGATATGGTAGGCCGCATCAACTAATTTGCCTTCTGCGTATTGAAATTGCAGGTCAAGATCAGGATGCTGTAATAAGGTATCTTTAAAGGTTTTCCAGTTAATCGCTTCTGCTTTATTCATGGCTTTCTATTTATTTAATATTGTAATATTACGATGGATGTATTCAAATTTTTTTAACAGCAGGTCGCTTTCACATCAAAGGCGGAAAAAAAACTGCCCATCTGTTCTTTTAGCTCGTTCCAAACCGGTGGATTAATACAGTAACAAACGCTAACGCCTTCAATGGTGCCTTGTATCAAACCGGCGTTCTTCAGTTCTTTTAAATGCTGTGAAATGGTCGGCTGCGCTAAACCCAGTTCATCCACCAGGTCGCCGCAGATACAGGTATTCGATTTAATGATCTCCTGTAAAATAGCGATACGTGCAGGATGCGCAATGGCTTTCAGCATCACAGCTAACCTGTTTTGTTCGTCGGTGAATATTTCTGTTTTTGTTAAGCCCATTGTTTATATTGCAATATTACGATTAATATTCAATAGCAAGAAACAAATTATCAAAATTTAATTAGCTTTGGGATAATGATATAAAATGCAAGCCAGCGAATTATATAAATTAGTTAACCAGGTGGATCTTGTGTCGTTGAGAACGGTACTTGAGGGCGACCCAAGCCTGGCTAATGGGGGTATTCCGTGCAGCGATGCTCAGCCGGAGATGAAAGGCCATCCTTTGCATCGGCTATGTGATTTGGTTTTTGCTAAGATCATTACTGAAGAAAAAGCTATTGAAATAGCAAAAATCTTACTTGAGTTTAATGCTGACATTAATGGTTATCAATCAAAAGGCGATAACAACACCCCATTGCTCGCGGCAGCAAGCCTCCACGCGGAGAAATTAGGAATATTCTACATTGAGCAGGGTGCGGATTTTTCTTACACCGATCATGACGGGGCCACGGCCTTGCATTGGGCGGCTTTTTGCGGAAGGGATCAATTAGTTGAAGTATTAATTGCAAAAGGAGCAAATATTGATCAACCCGATATCACCTTCAACTCCACACCGATAGGCTGGGCAGTACACACATTAACTTCCGGTGACAATGGTAACCAGTACCATCAGATCAATTGCATTCAACTGCTGTTGAAAGCGGGTGCGGATAAAACAAAACTGGATGCGGATACAATAGCTTATGTTAATACTTTAGCGGCGGTTTAAACGATGACAAAATTAAAAGGAAGCATCCCGGCTTTACCTGTGGTAAACATTCCCGAAGCTGTAGCTTTCTATGAAGGTAAAATGGGTTTTAAAGCGCGGCATCAAGAAGATCGCTTTGCTATTTTAACGCGTGATGGTTTAGATATAC
>JAFDZK010000382.1 GCA_018267005.1 Bacteroidota bacterium | reverse complement strand
ATCATATTATGTAAAAAGCCGCAAATCTACATGGCTATCAATGAGATGGTTGCGATTGCATTTTTACATAACTATATACTTTTCATAACCGCTTATGCCGATAGGCCGGCCACACCGGACGGAATCGCCCGGCAAAACATAAAAAGCGGATAGGTGACCATATAGCGTTTCGAGATGGTCAGAGTGCCTGATCTTAATAAAGAGGCCAGTTTGCTCATCGAAATCAATTTTTTCAACGATGCCATCCAAGATGGAATAGACCGTATCATGCTGTGCAAAAAGATCGACGCCCAGGTGCTTTTTCCATTCGGCAGTTATCGGATGGATTCGGTAGCCATAGCCGGAATTGATCTTGAGGTTTTTGAGCGGCAGGCAAAAGAGGATGCCAATCAAGATTTTGTTCATCGTTTGCTGACATAGATGGCGGTTTGTTGTTCGGTTGCTTCCCGGGTGCGGTCGATACCGATCTCGGAGCGGAGGGTGCGTATACTATGGCCCCGGACGGTTTCATTGGTTAGCGACAACTGCATGGCTTCGCGCTGATCTTTGATGCCTGCACCGTCCATGATGCGTGCGATCTGGAACAGGGTTTTGAAATCAGGCGTGCTAAGTTTTTGAACGTTCTTTACCGCTTCCCGGTGGATGACATTGGATGGGCGCATGACGAGCAGGGCATCGCTGGAATATAGTCCGGTTTCGTTTTTGCCAAAACTGACATAGATATCATCGGATTTGGTGTCTGCATAAGTGATCACTCCGGCTTGTCCTTGCCGGTTCACCGGGTCTTCCTGTAATTCGGGGTGCACCATAACGAGCATCCCGGTTAAGTCTTCGTTTGTTTTCATTGCTGTTCGTCTTTATTGTTTTGCATGGTAGCTTTTGGGGTATCGACTTCGGGCGGTTTGGGTGCGAAACGTTCCACCATCGTGGCGACGTCTTTATTGATCTTCAGAAAGTTCTTCCTCAATATTTCATCGCGCCTGCCGGCGAAGTCATAATAGACCGGCATGGCTTTGTAGCCTGCTTCTTCCCTTTTGATCTCATTAGCATCGAGATTGATCCGGCAATTGATGGCCGAAGTTTCGTATTTGCCGGTGTAGTTTTCCTGCGCATCGGCAGCAATGACACCAACCATTTCCCCGGCATTCAGCGTGGCGATCTTACCGGCCGGTACCAGTGTTTCCAGCTTTTCATTGAGTGAAGTGGAAGTTTTGTTGCGGTCGATTGAAAGTCCCTCACTTACCTGTTTATTTCGGCCCAATAATTTCTCCAGCCAGTCCAGGGTGTCCTTGCTGCGGACCGATCCGGACAGGACATTGCCGGTGACCGACATGATGGTAGCGGCGGTTTCACGGCCGTATTGCTGCTGGAACTGGGGCAGTTCCTGTAGGCCCATCAGGATGGCTACTTTATTGCTTCGCGCGGTGGCGATCAGGTTTTCGATCTTGTGCATGAAGAGCGTAGGTATCTCGTCGATGATGAGTCCCGATGGCAGGTTGCCCTTACTGTTCACCAGTTTGGTCAGCCGGTTAACTACGATGGAATAGCAGGCGGAATTGATGTTTTGCGTAGATGGATCGTTGGCTAAAACTAAAAGATCCGGGTGCGCCGGGTCCGATATTTTAAGGTTGAAGTCATCGCCGGAAAAGACCCAAAAGGTTTCGACGGTCGCCAGCCTCGAAATAAAGATCTTCAGCGTTCCGACCTGCCCCTCTAACTGATCAAAGGCCTTGGCGTTGAAGGCACTGACAAAGGGCGAAAGCAGCGAGACCAGCTCGTGCTCGGAAAACAGTGTCTTAAAGATTTCCTCGTAAGAGCGGTTCAATAGTGCAAGCACATGCGGAAAGCTGGAATGCTTTCCCCTTTCGTAACGGCTCATGAAATAAATGCAGGCTGCTAAGAAGTTAATCGCTGATTGGGTAAAGAACTGGTCACTGCCGCCCGAACGATCGCCCTTTTTCATCGCTTCTACCAGCGCCTCAGCCGTTTCCGAAGCATCCGCCAATGACCGGATGTATTCCCGGCGCCAGGGGTTAATGCGCCGGCTTTGTTCAACTTGGCTCAAATTGATGACATGGAAGCCAAACGCTTTCATCAAACCATTTTGCTTCGCTTTCAGGTAATGGTAATAAGCGATCCTGCCTAAATCCGGGTATTTAAAATCATACAGGCAAACACAGAACTCTTTGGCGATCAGTTGCCGGATAAACGGATTAACGACTGAATAAGACTTACCACTGCCGGGCGTACCAATGAGCAACGTCGCACGAAATGGATTGACAATATTGATCCAGCCGTCCCGGACCTTGCCCTTGAAATAAAAAAGCATCGGGATATTGACCGAGTAGGGCGTGTCGAGCCGCTTCACAGGCTGCATAAAACTTTCGCCCTCGACGTTCCAGGCATCTTTGCCCAGGCCCGACCGGATCATTTTGGAGATATTATCCATCGCCAGGCTGGTCAGCAAGGCACCTGAAAAAGTGCAAATCAAATAAAGCAGGTTGCACCAACTGGTGTATTTAAAGACGAAATCAGAGTGCCGATCAAAAAACCACAGGCTCCCAAAAAATAAAAGCAGGCCGATCGACAGAGGCAGAATAATATCCTTCTTCGGAACTAAATCTACTTTCTTTTTGGCCAGCGTGCCGATACTGACCAGGCAGATTAAAAGAAAGGTCGCCAGTTTGCTATAAATCAAATGGCGATAGATCGCGATCCCGCCCAACTGGAAAACAACCTTGGCAAAAAAGCCCCAGAACGGGGCCTTCCCGTAAATGGTCACGGCGGCTTCGACCGCAATGCTGAAATAAATGCCGCATTGCAGAAAGCCGTGCAGCTTCTGCTGCTCGCGCGTTTCTTCCATAAGTAACTTGTTTTTTGAAGGTTGGAAGGAGAGCTTCGCCGTTCTTCCATAAAATTTCAATAAAAAAGGCAAGATGATAGTCCTGCCTTGGATGGGTATAGTTCTTATCGCTTTGGACCATTGCGGTCCCGATCCTTATTTTCCCGATATTCGGCTTTTCCGGGCTCGATCTTCGGCTGTTCTGCTTTCAAATCGGAAATATGTCGGTCTATAAAGGGTTTCAGGTCCTTTGCAGACCAAAATACTAAATAGTTATGATTTTGCTGCGGTCAAAGCGTTCGTTTTCATGATTGCGGACATATCCCATCTGATTGGTTAGCAGTAGCGTGTTGTCTATAAAAAAGTCAACTGTGTTACAATGGTGATGTCCATAGATCCAGTAATCAGGTTTCAACTTGCGGATGAAATGTTTTAGTTCAACTGCGAATGCTTCATTAAGGACATCACCGAAATATATCTCGGGATACCTGATAAAAGTCGGGACGTGATGCGTCACAACAATCGTTTTTAATTCCGGGGACACATGAGTTAGTTCTTGTTCAATGAAAGCCAGTGAATTTTTATGCAATTGTGAAAGAACTTCCGCAGTTAATCTATTGCCATGG
>JAFDZK010000381.1 GCA_018267005.1 Bacteroidota bacterium | reverse complement strand
ATCTATTTTTATGTACTGAAATTAACCCGGACCGAATACAAATTCGGGCGAAAGGATTTGCTGCATTTCATTCCGGCATTGTCGGAGCCATTCATCCTGGCAAGTCCGATATTGCCGTTCCTGACGTTTATTTCGGTCATTACCTACCTCTATTCTGCCCACCGCCTGATCGAACGTTTTTACAAGCGGCAAGAATTTACCAGCGGCGACCGTTATCGCGTTCAATTGCGCTGGCTGCATAAATTATTAAAGGGCCTTGGCTTACTGTGGCTGTTATGGATACCTTTTACAGTTATAGGCTATTATTACCATTTTGGGGCACATGCTTATTATCCCTTTTATCTCGCGATGGCGGCAATGCTGATCTGCATAGCTGTTTCGGCTTATTTACGGCCGGAAGTAAGCGCATCGGCAGATAATAAGCAGGTTTCAAAGCCACAGATACCTGCAGATCTGAAACAGAAAGGCGCCTGGTTGAAGAATATCGTAAAAGTCAATCTGTATTACCAGGACCCTGAGTTAAGCCTTGTTTCACTGGCGGAAAAGCTCGGCTTGACAACGCATGAATTATCGAGGATCATTAACCAGGGCCTAAAAAAAAGCTTTAACGATTTTATTAATGAATACCGGGTGGCCGAAGTGAAGCGGAAAATGCAGAACCCGGCTTACGATCATATTACACTTCTTGGTATCGCTTACGATTCCGGCTTTAACTCTAAAAGCACCTTCAACCTGATCTTTAAAAAGATAACAGGCAACACCCCGGCGGAATATAAAGCCGGTCTGAAAAAAGAGTTCCTATCTTATAATTTAGGACGCCACGACCAATGGGCGATGATAATTTCGAACCATGAAACCACACCGAAGTGGTCTCGGGAGAAATTAAACCGCAATTATATGTTTAGGAATTATTTAAAGGTTGCTTTGCGCAACCTTGTAAATCAGAAAATTCTCACATTTATCAATGTGTTTGGACTTTCTGTTGGGCTTGCCTGTTTTATTCTGTTTTTATTGTACGCCGTAAATGAACTGTCTTTTGATAGCTTTCATAAGAATGGGAAAGACATCTATCGTGTGTACGAGTATACTAAAGGGGTAGGTGGCAGTTCCGGGAACAACGTTTCAACCGCTATGCCGCTGGGACCGGCGATGCAAAAAGACCTTCCTGAGGTTTTAAATTATGTCCGCATCAAACAACTGCCTATTGAGAGTTTTGTGCGGAGTAATGACGGCAGATTACGCGGTCTGCACATAACATTTTCCGACCCCCAGATATTTTCTGTTTTCACATTCCCTTTAAAGTATGGCAATCCCTCAACCGCACTGAAAGAACTTAACGATCTTGTTCTCACAGAATCAAAAGCAAAAGAGTGGTTTGGTACCGCGGATGTTACTGGGAGAACCGTACAAATAAAATTCGGAGACAATTTTTTACCCTTTATAATAACGGCGGTGGCAAAAGACGTGCCCGCTAATTCTTCAATCCGTTTTGATGTGCTCGGAAACTTTGCTTTTTTCCAGGCAACACCAATTGGCACACAACTTAATGCCTGGTATGTAACCGCCTTTCGTACCTATATTCAGCTCCGGCCCGGAAGCAAACTACCGTATGACGCACAACGTTTGGCCCTTTTTCATCAAAGATATAATCCGGTTGAAAAAATGCAGGCAAAAGCACCACAAATTACCTACGGACTACAGCCCATACGTTCGATACATACGAACACAGAACTTAGTGATGAGTCGGTGGTCGAAAGCGTTGATCCAAAAACGATCTGGATCATATTAAGTATCGCGGCGGGAATAATGATAATTGCTTGTATTAATTTCACGACACTTGCTGTAGGGCGTTCAGCGGGACGGGGCAAAGAAGTTGGAGTACGGAAAGTAATAGGGGCAGCAAGAGGCCAGCTTATTTCTCAGTTTCTTTCTGAAGCTTTGATGTTAAGTATAATTTCGACGTCATTGGGCTTACTATTAGCTGTCATTTTTCTGCCTTATTTTAACCAGTTGTCCGGCAGGGATCTTCAATTTTCATTTTCCTTATACCCGGCGATGATCTGGCTCCTGGTCGTATTGATCTTATTGGTCAGTTTATTATCGGGTAGCTATCCCGCCCTAATATTATCCCGGTTCAATCCGCTTGAAGTGTTGAAGAATAAACTACGTATGGGCGGTTCAAACCTGTTCACAAGATCCCTGGTTGTTTTTCAGTTCGTATTATCTATCTGCCTTATTATCGCAACTGTCATCATACTACAGCAAACCCGTTATATGGTAAGTAAGAATCCCGGATTTGATAAGGAAAATGTAGTAATGGTTGATGTTTCTCAAATTGATATTAAAAAAGTTTACCCGATTTTTAAACAAGCAGTCTTAACCCAACCGGGTATAACAGGTGTTGCATCGGCCGGTGCGGGATTTGGCAAAGGGACAGATATTGAAACACATGGTTTCAAATACCAGGGCGTTCACAAGTCAGTATATGAATATTCAATTGACCCGGATTATATAAAGGTATTAGGGATGAAGCTGGTAGCAGGCAGAAATTTTGATCCTACCATTGCTGATGATACCACCAATTCGGTTATTATAAATGAAGCAATGGTTAATGATTTTGGCTGGACACTTAACAATGCAATAGGGCAACGAATAAAAGGATACACTGACAAAAAAGCCCCGGTTG
This sequence comes from Bacteroidota bacterium, assembly GCA_018267005.1. GTDB lineage: Bacteria > Bacteroidota > Bacteroidia > Sphingobacteriales > Sphingobacteriaceae > Mucilaginibacter. The sequence continues at coordinate 788 of JAFDZK010000381.1, read as the reverse complement.
TAATCGGTGTTGTAAAGAATTTTAATTTTCAGCCTTTACGGGAAAATATACAACCCCAGCTCTTCCATAACTTTGCAGGTTCTTTACCCCAAAAGCTTTTCATCCGCATTAAGCCAGGCAACATTGCCCCAACACTTTCGGGTTTGCAGCAAATATGGAGCAAGGTCGTTCCCGGTGTTCCTTTTGAATACACTTTCGTTGATGAGAACCTGAACAATTTTTATAAAGCCGAACAGCGCTGGAGCAGTGTGGTTGGCTGGGCGGCAGGCATTTCTATCTTCCTGGCATGTATGGGCTTATTCGGACTTGCAGCCCTGGCAGCCGTTAACAGATCAAAAGAAATTGGCATACGTAAAGTATTAGGCGCTCCGGTATTAACCATCAGCGGGTTGCTGACAAAGGACTTTTTAAAGCTTGTAATTATAGCATTACTTATAGCCTCGCCTGTTGTTTGGTATCTCATGAACAGGTGGTTACAATCTTATACATATCGGGTAAACATAAGCGTTTGGGTATTTGCACTAACAGGGTTGGGAGCAATAGCCATCGCATGTATAACGGTAGGTTTTCAAGCTTTCAAAGCCGCGTTGGCGAACCCCGTAAAAAGTCTTCGCTCGGAATGAGCCATCGTATTTGAGCCCGGAACCCAGAATCAGGAGTCAAGATAACTCTCATGTTATGGCTCCTGATTCTTATCTAAGGTTTTGTTTGATCTTGTTCGTAACTTGTGGCAGCGACCACGCGTCATTTGATTGAATTGACACCATACACATTCCATATCACCTTTT
>JAFDZK010000380.1 GCA_018267005.1 Bacteroidota bacterium | reverse complement strand
GTAGTTGATACGACTGCCCTTTTGCATGAGCCCGGTTTGCGGCAGGTATTGCATCGGGATATAAACGAGGGGGGCAATGCTCGAAGCAATGTTGGCCTGCCCCGGCGCCTTGGTCAGCGTACCTTCTATGAGGAAGGTGACATTGCCCACTTTTATGGAATCCCCAACTTTGGCGTTGTACTGCAGCATCAGCGTTTGATCGACCAAAGCCTTTTTGCCATTACGAAAGTCAATTCCGGCATTTTCGGGGATGGTTTCCAGTTTGCCGTAGTAAGGGAATTCGCCCTGTAACGCCCGCACCTGTGCCAGCCTGGTATTCTGGCTTTTGGGAAAATAAACCATCGAGGCAAAACTGCGCTCCTCCGACCGCCTGTCGCCTAACGAATCCAGGAACTTTTGTGTCCTGGCGTCGGGCAGCTTGTTGGAATAGATCGTCATATCGGCGCCGATCAATGTAGCCGCCTGCGTATCGATATCTTTTTTCAGGTTGACGCCGAAGGTATAAATGGCCACCAGCGCGGCTATGCCGAATATAATTGACGACACAAACAGGAACAGGCGCGAACGATTCCGGCGGCTATCGCGCCAGGCCATATTCAGCAGCCAGCGCGGGCTTACTTTGCGTTTGTAATTTGCGCCGTCCATCAGTTGTTCGTATTAACCGGGTTATCGCTGATCAAATGGCCGCCCTTAATGCGCAGGATGCGCTGTGTTTTGGCTGCCAGTTCCAGGTCGTGCGTTACCAGCACCAGGGTAGTACCGGCTTCTTTATTCAGGTCGAAGATGAGCTTCACCACTTTTTCGCTGGTTTCGGCATCCAGGTTGCCGGTCGGTTCATCGGCGAACAATATCCGGGGCTTGTTGCTGAAGGCCCTGGCCAATGAAACACGCTGCTGCTCGCCGCCCGAAAGCTGTGCAGGGTAGTGATGCCCGCGATCGGCCAGGCCAACTTTGTCCAGCAGGTCCAATGCCCGCGCACGAATATTCCTTTCACCGCGCAGTTCCAGCGGCACCATTACGTTCTCCAATGCGGTAAGCGTGGGAAGCAACTGGAAATTCTGGAAGATAAAGCCTACATATTGGTTGCGAATTTGAGCGCGTTTGTCTTCATTTAAGTCGTCCAGGTAAATGCCGTTGAGTTGCACTTTGCCGGATGATGATCGGTCGAGCCCCGCACAAAGCCCCAGCAGCGTAGTTTTACCACTGCCCGACGGGCCGACGATAGCGTTGGTTGAACCGGCGTCGATGGAAAAATTGATATTATCGAGTACGGTAAGCGTCTTTCCGGCGCTCTGGTAAGTTTTACCGAGGTTGGATACGTTGAGAATGGTTTCCACAAGCTGTAAGGTGATATTTACTGATTTGATAATAAAGACGAATCAATGTTACTAAAAATTTAAACGCGAGGCGTTTGATGCTAAAAATGATGCTGGGATGATATGGGGTTGAGACGCATATCCGCCGCAATTGCTGTGCGCAGACCGCCAGTGGACAAAAAAATTGTCGGCGACAACACCAATAAAGGCGGAATACATTATAATTGACGACAATAAATTAGAAAATAATGCAATGACAGAAAGCAGATTGATCAGAATGGATAATGTCGGCATTGTTGTGGAGTCACTGGACAATGCCATTGCTTTTTTTACCGAGATAGGCCTGAAACTGGAAGGGCGGGCAACGATAGCAGGTGAATGGGCCGGGCGCGTTACAGGGCTGAGCAACCAGGCGGTACAGATTGCCATGATGGTTACCCCGGATGGCCACAGCCGGCTCGAAATTTCACAATTTCTCTCGCCGCCAGCCATCTCAGATCATCGCGCAGCCCCGGTGAACGCGCTCGGCTACCTGCGTGTGATGTTTGCCGTCAAAGATATTGACGATATGGTATCCCGGCTGAGTAAGCACGGGGCTCAACTTGTTGGTGAAATCGTGCAGTATGAAGATATATACAGGCTCTGCTATATACGCGGTGTCGAGGGGCTGCTTATAGGCCTGGCGGAGCAACTGCGCGATTAAGGTGTTCAGGAAAGGTATCGTTTGCAGCCGCCGGTAAATTGCTTTCATCAATTTTTTCACATATAGCCCGGCAGTGTTGCATGGCCATTTTACTCAATTAAAAAGGCCGCTCTTTTTTAGAAAGCGGCCCCAATCTATTCAATACAACTAAAGCGGGTTATACGCCCATTGCCCTTAAATTCTTGTAGCTGGTGGTAATGCTGGCAAACGCATCTTTCGGCATATCGTGTTCAACAAAATAATGTTTGGCGCCTGCAATTTTCACGTTGGCAAAAACGTCCTTAAAGTCGACCACACCTTCGCCAACCGGCGCCGGACCCTTGCGCTCTTTGTCCAGGTCTTTGACATGCAACAGCGGGAAACGTCCCGGATGTGCTTTGAACAAGTCGACCGGGTTTTTGCCCGCTTTGGTTGCCCAGCATAAGTCGAGCTCCATTTTTACGAGTTTGGCATCGGTGTCGTTCAGCAGCAGGTCGTAAGGTATTTTGCCCTCGATTTCTTTGAACTCCATGTCGTGATTATGATAGCAGAACTGGATATTCATTTTTTTGCATGCTTCGCCGGTCTTGTTTAGTATTTCGGTAGCTTGTTTTATTTCGTCCAGCGTACCGGTGGGTATGTTAGCGCAAACCAGGTAGGGTATACCGCCTTCGGCCGCATCATCCACTAATTTCTGCATATCATCTTTCAGGTTCAGCATGTGCGCCGGCAATGTCATCGGCTTGCCGTCGGGACCGTTCGGCATCTTAAATCCCTTCGGCAGTTTGAACGGCGCACCCAAAACGTGGTGAGATTTCCACGAAAGGCCCACGCTTTTGCATAATGCGGCAAACTCCTTCGGCGACCTGCCATAATAGTTCGGCAACTTGCTGAAAGCCGATTCCACTTCGGTATAACCTATTGCAGCCACCTTTTCAAGGTTGCCTTTTACGTCCGATTCAATTACTCCAAATAATGTATAAAGCTGCAATCCGATCGGATGACCGCCTGCAGCGCTTAAGAAAGCGAGCGATTTCTTAGGTAAAAGCATACTCCCGAGGGCGACTGCGCCCGTTCCCGCAACGAATTTTCGTCTGTTCATGGTAATTTGATCGGTTTAAAAAATTGATTTCTGAAAGATAGTAAAAATCATTGCGTCCGTTGAACACAATAGAAAAATATTTTAGTAATAAAATAATTACATAGGATTCTTGGCTTGAAATATGTTTAGACACTAAATTGGATTTAGTACTATGCGAAAACTTTATATCTTATCACTATCATTTTTATTATGGGTTGGGTTTGTTGGCCAGGCTTTTTGCCAGCGGCATAAATACTCGGAACCCATTGTCATTAAAAACGCCCACGACCTTGTTATCAGGGGCGACAGCATCAATGGCGACGAAGAGCCCTGCCTGCAGATCATTAACTGCAACAATATTCGTATAACCCACTGTTTCCTGGGTAATTCGACCAAAGTGGGCCTGTACATTTATCA
>JAFDZK010000037.1 GCA_018267005.1 Bacteroidota bacterium | reverse complement strand
ATCGCAGTAAAAGCGTCGAAAATCATGCAGTATATTGTGTATAAATTCGCGGAGAATTATGCAGAGGATATCGGCTACCTGGTAGCCCATGCGGCTAAAGTTACGCTTTTAGGTTGTAAAAAACATTATGCAAAGATCATCATGCATCTTACTTCGCCGGATGTGCCGCGCGATGTGCGCGACCGGATGAAGGAAATCGACCTGGAACCTGTAGTTAAGTTGTGTTTCGACTGGATGAATGATGCCAAAATGTTAACGGGCATAAGAGCGTGTGCTGCAGAAGCGCTGTTCAATATGCGCCACCGTTATCCCTGGATTGCCGGGGGCCTTTCGTGCCAGCTCGAAGCCATGATGCTTAGTGCGACTCCTATGTTCCGCGCCCGGGGGAACTACATCCTCAGCTTTTTACATTGCGAGGATTAAGCCCCTAACCACCCTAAAGGGGTGGTATTTTGGTTTATTTTAGTATCAAAATGCTCACAAGGGACGGACTCGTTGAGGAGATCAGTAAAACCATTACCAAAACCAAGGTCGGTAAACTGACTGCCATCCTGGATAAACAGCAGTTCGCTTTGCGCGATCTGATCGATATTACCTTTTACGGGGACAGTAATATTGCCTTCCGTGCGGCATGGATACTGGAAAATCTTTTCCTGAAAAAACCTGAAACCTATGCGAATGACCTGGAATACCTGTTATCACGGGTAAAGGATGTTACCTATCCCAGTTGCCAGCGGCATTATGCCAAGATCATGATGCACATCACAGGAAAAAAAGTTCCCCTAATTATCCGCGGAAAACTCGAAGGGACGGACCTTGAACCCATTGTGGAAAAATTGTTCGACTGGCTCATCGATCCGAATATGTTGGTTGCCGTCAAAGTATTCGCGTCCGAGGCCTTATTCAACCTGAGACACCGCTATCCGTGGATAACCCAGGAGTTAAAAGAACAACTCAAATTTCTGATGCGCGACGGCAGCGCGGCGATACAAACAAGAGGCAGGAAGTTATTGGCTAAACTTTGACTTTACAATGGGCAGTATTTCGGTTTCCATAATGCCGCTGCCAGGAAGACTGGGCAACCTATGAAGCGGTTGGCTTATCCTCGCCATGCAGATTCGTGCTCACATGGTAATGATGCAGCTTGGCGTGTATCGCTGACTCGCTATTATTGGCGTAGGTACCATAAGCGTTAACTAAAACTCCTTTAAGATTATACTTTGGTGAACGAATAGCATAAACGATGGACATGTCGGAAGGATTGCTTTGCCCCTCGAAGCGATAAAATTCGTCGATCTCGAAATCGTCCGCCCCCATGTGTATATCGTGTTCCTTATCGTCAATAGTGTCGCCTTCCAGGCTCAGGTTGGCGGTATATCCGCGCTTCATGAGGTCGTTGGTGGCATCTACTAATGTTTCGTAGTTTTTCATGGCTCAAATTTTAAGACTTCCAGGCCTTTGGCGTTCCAAAACCTGGTGTCATCACAATAACCCGCAAAAAGCCATCTTGTTTTCGCGCATATTTTTTAGCTTAGTTCTGCCGTGACAGATCAACTAAGGCACTATATAAACCATTGGAACCTGGCCCGCGACGGCGAACCGTTTAAATCCTATTCCGGTTTATTGCAGCCGGTATTGTATAACGGCGTCGCCTGCATGCTGAAAATAACCAGGCGCGAAAAAGACAAGGCGGGCAATGCGCTGATGGCATGGTGGAACGGGGCCGGCGCCGCACCGGTATTGCGGCACGACGAAAATGCGCTATTAATGGAACGGGCTGCAGGCGGAAGATCACTTTCTGAAATGGCGAAAAACGGGTACGACGATGAAACCAGCCGCATTATTTGCACGGTAGCAGGCCAACTACATGCACATCTGGGACCTTATCCACAATTTTTAGCGCCGCTCGAAGTGCGTTTTAAGGCATTAAGTTCAGCGGCCAAACAACAAGGCGGAATTTTTAAAAATTGCAATGAAGTCGCTGGCCGGTTACTTGCAAAGCCTGAGGATATCGTCGTGTTGCACGGTGACATCCACCATGACAATATTCTTGATTTTGGCCAAAAAGGCTGGCTGGCCATCGATCCGAAGGGGTTGCTCGGCGAACGCGGTTTCGATTACGCCAACATGTTTTGCAATCCCGACCACGCGACCGCTACTAAGCCAGACCGGTTGATGAGGCAAGTGCGCATAGTGTCAGCAGCAGCCGAGATTGAACCGATACGCCTGTTACAATGGATAGCCGCATGGGCCGGGCTTTCAGCCGCATGGGCGATAGAGGATGGTGAGGACCCGGCGACAGCGATGTCGATAGCTGAGCTTGCCGTGACTAACCTAAATATCATGTAGATTTTGAATCTTATGCTTCTTTGTAAGAATATTTGCGCCCTTCGTGGTTAATACTGTAGCAATCACGAAGGTCAAAGAGGCATTTAACATTAAAACAAATGGCTACCCGTATTCACAAAGAATCCCTTGATTTCTTGACCGACCTGGCACAAAACAACAACCGTGAGTGGTTCAACAGGAATAAAGACCGCTACGTTGAGGCGAATAATAATATGATCGCCTTTGCTGACGCGCTGCTCGCTGAAATGAATAAGCACGACCGGATAGAAAACGCCTCGGGCAAAAAAAGCCTTTACCGGATATACCGGGATGTGCGTTTTTCCAGGGATAAATCGCCCTATCACACCTGCTGGGACGGGCATTTGCATAGAGCGACGAAACAACTTCGGGGAGGTTATTACTTTCATATAGAACCGGGCAGGTCAAGTGCCGACGGCGGTTTTTTTGGACCGGTACCCGACGACCTGAAAAGAATCCGCCAGGATATTGACGCCAATTACGAAGAATGGCAAGGGCTGCTGCGTGAAAAAACGTTTGTACAAACTTTCGGCAAATTGCAGGGACAGCAGCTAAAGCTGATGCCAAAGGGATACCCGGTGACGCATCCCGCCATTGACCTTTTACGCCACAAACAGTTTATTTTAAGACATTCCTTTACCGATACCGAGGTTTTAGGTCCGAATTTTGTATATCTTCTAAGCGATACCTATAAAGCCATGCGGCCTTTCTTCGATTATATGAGCGAAGTACTGACGACAGATGGGAATGGGGAATCGCTTTTTTGATCCCCTTTTCATTTGCAAACAATTATTTAATGCTGGTAGTACCTGATTTGACCTCCGCCTGTTTCTGCCACTATTATATTATTGTTTTTTGCCACGATATACGGCACGTATAGTCCCGGAAAATCATTGTAGTAGACCAGCTTAAATGGCGTTCCGATCCCTGTCCCGCTTACCAAACCGGCGCTTGAGTCACTTACATAAAAATTACCATCCGGCTGGACACTCATATTCGAAATAAAATGACCGGGTACATTATATAAAATGGAATAGGTCGCGCCATTATCTTTCGATATGTAAACTCCGCCATTGCTATCCCAACGGCTTTTGTAAAACCAGTTGTTCTGGTCGATATAGAATGAATTAACCTGTTCCTGTAAAAATGTGGTTAAGGCTGTCCAGCTTGCGCCTTTATCAGTCGACTTGTATAATGTCCCGGAATTTTGGGCTTCTACGTAATAATTACCGGCCTGGTCTTCTGTAAATGAATGAAAATTCCCGTCCGGACCAGTTGAATTAGCTTGTTTCATAACTCCCGTCGGCTGCGACCATGTTTTGCCTTTATCGCTTGAAACATACAGCCCACTATATTGCGTCGACACCAGTATCTTTCCGCTTTTTGTAAAGGAAGCGCCAGTAAATGTATTAGCGCTAAATGGCTCGGATCCCTGGTTCGTCCATGTTTTGCCCTGATCTGAAGAAAACAACGTACCTGCATCGGACGAAAAAGCAAATAATTCGTCGGATGAATTAGACAGAATGTATTGAAAGGAATGTTTCCCTGCAGAAACAACCGGGTACCAGCTTCGTCCGTTATCATCTGAATATCTTAAATATGCTATACTGCCTTCATATGAGGTCAACAATCTGCCGGTACTTAATGAACAAAAATTGTTAGGAATTGCACCGAAAGGGATATTACAGCCGGCAAGATGCCATCCCGCGCCCGGTTCAAGCCCGGTGCAAGTAAAAGTTACCGAGTCGAGGTTCTTATCGTTCGAATCGGTAGCATACGCTTTAACTGCCTGCTGCCCAACGTCGCCGCTAAGGAACCCAAGATAGTCTGCCGTACCATCGGTCTTAGTTGCAATTTCAAAATCGGCATCGGAATTACAACCCGATCCGCGGAACCTCACGTATACTCCGCCCACAGGAGTCCCGTTTTTGGTGACTTTAACGATTAGCGGACTGGATAATTGTTTTCCAATCGTATCAGACTGATTGTTACCGCTTATGATTTCGATTTTCACCGGGTTTGAGTTATTATTATTGTTGTCCGGTGTAGGTTGCTTGCCTTTTGAACATCCTCCGATAACAAGGGAAAAGAGGCAAATTGATAGCAAGATTAGCGTTTTCTTCATAACGTTTAAGTTGATGCAATTTACAAAACTTTCTTTGTATCCACTAAAACGAACAGTAAATGCGTCAAGCGCAATATAGATTTAGACCATTCCATTCAGCGACGATGGGGTTAAAAGGCTGTGATCGCAAATCGCATTCTTTAACCTTTAAGAAAAAATTAAATTTTGAGGAAAAAAAGTTAAATTTGTTACTAAATGTAGGTTGGGACGGCGGTCTTTAGCCTGTCCTTCGGGACTATGAATTAGCGCCTTCTTGATGTGACCTGACCCTATGAGAAACAAAATGCCGCCCGCGTGCCGGGCTCTTTATGATGACTACGACCTATTGCTTTTTCAAAAAACGACTATGAAAGTGCGCCGGGCCACTTGCATGGTCGGGCGGCTTGAGCAGCAAATTTTTCCGTGCCTGCCGGAAACATTGTTTGTAACATATCAGTAAAAAGTTGCAGATAATCCATCCATGAAATCCGTAAAAACCGATATTGATCCCGAGCAGGAGAAGGAAGTGAAAGGTTTTCCTCCTGACACTCTCAGGCACCTGGAAGCGCTGATCAACGGCCTGCCTGAAACCATCTGGTCGATTGACACCAAAATGCGACTTGTTACGGCAAACAAATCGTTTGTAGAAAGGGTAAGAATGGCTACTGGTAAGACGATAAAAAAGGGAGATGACGTATTGATCAAAGAATTTGGGAAAGATAGATTAGACAAATGGCTTCAATATTATGAAAAGGCTTTCAGCGGTGAGCAATTTACAATTCAAGAAGATATATATGACCCTGTAAAACAAGCTAAACATTATAGCCTCATATCATTAACGCCTTTGATGGGTGAAGGGAATAAGGTGGCAGGCGTCGCCTGTCATTCAAAAGACATCACCTCTGAAACATTGAATGTGAAGGCGCTGGAAATCGCAATGGCCCGGCTTGAAAGAATAATGGATTCGTCGATGGACATGATCTGCGCTATTGATGAAAACGATTATATACTAAGCGTTAACGCTGCCTCGGAAAAGATATTGGGTTACAGGCCGGAGGAAATGATCGGCAAAAAATTGTTCGACTTTATTTACCCGGAGGACCTTGAAATGACCCTAAAAATGGTTGCCAGCGTAATGGCAGGGAACGAAGTGACCAACAACGAAAACCGCTATGTACGCAAAGATGGCTCGCTTGTCCCGCTGATGTGGTCGGCGCGCTGGGATCCGGACGACAGGGTTAGATATGGCATAGCCCGGGATGCAACGGAACGAAAAAAAAGTGAAGCAGCTTTACAAAGCAGCAACGAACGTTTTGAATATGTTACCAAGGCGACTTCTGACATTATTTGGGACTGGAACCTGGAAACAAACGAGGTGTACTATTCCGGTAATATTGAATATTTGTTCGGTCATAAATCAGGTTCCAACCGCGATAACCTGCCCTTCTATTTTGAACACGTACACCCCGACGACCGTGAACGGGTAGTACTTTATCCCGACCAGGTAAAGTATGGCACAATGGTGAATTGGAGCCAGGAGTACCGTTTCAAAAAGGCGAACGGAGAATATGCCTTTGTGCTTGACAAAGGCATCGTGATCCGCGATAAAGACGGTGTGGGCCTGCGTATGATCGGCGCTATGCAGGATATTACCCTGCTGAAAGAAAACGAACTGAGGGTAATGCAGCAAAATGAAAAGCTGCTGGAGATAGCCCAGATCAACGCTCATGAGATCAGGCGGCCGGTGGCAACTATCCTGGGGCTTGTACAATTGCTCAACGACAACTCTGTGACTTCGGAAGCAGACAAGCAGGTGCTGGACCATCTGAAGGCAGCTACGAACGAACTGGACGATGTGATCAAACGCATCATCGACAAAACGGTGAGTTAACCCTTCCAGGCATCATGTCCCGATCGGACAATAAAAGCCAAAGGTTGTTAAAGACTCCATTTGCGTCAGTCTCCCTAAAGGAAGGCGTTGCGAGCCCGAAGTTTTCCTGCTAAAATTTTAACGTTATACCCGCATTTAACACTGATAGACTCTGATAGCCCAACTCGGCATAGATTGCCAGATTGGACTGAAAATAATACCTGCCCCCGGCAAACACGCCAAATCCGGCGCCGCTCGCCGCACTTGCAGCATAGCCCTGGTTGTCGCTCACGCTGACAACAACATAGCCGAGGCTTGCACCGCCGTACACATCAAACTTGTCAGGGATCTGCAAAAGTTCATTAAAATGATATGAACCGCGCACGCCCAGGTATGTAGCACTCTCCTTAAAAGAATAAGCCGCACCTGGCACTGAATAACTATATTTTGAACTGGCGTAGGACACTTCTGCGCCTGCACTGATGGCATCGGTAAAGCCATGCTCAAAAGACACCGTCGGGTTAATAGGCAATGAAGCTGAATAACCTGCTCCAAAATAAGGACTTCCGAGGCCGATACCGAGGTTAAGCAGGTTGTCGCCGTTGCTAAACACCGATTTGGATTGCGCCATCGCTAATGAGCCTGTTGTAATGATGAATAGTGCTGTCAAAAGATAATTTTTCTTCATATCCGTTTTAGTTTATGTGTTATAAATTGCTATTTATCCTGTTCCATTGAAATATCATTGTGGCAACAATTAATATTGCCAGTACGACTCTATTTTGATAAACAAGCCCTAAAGCAGTGCTGTAAACATAGACCGTTCCCTGTTATTGCTCTAAAACTACCTTCAAAAGCTTTTAATGTCAATCTGTGTTTATTCGCCGCTAGCAGCTATTTATTATTTGCAACGAACCGGTTGATTTGTGACGAATATTTGCTATCTTTTGATTGATAAAACATTATCAATGGCAGGATTGCAAATGTTATGTAAAATACCTTATCGGGCTGCTGTTTTTGCGAGCATCTTCGTTGCATGCACTGCGTTAACAAGTACTCTCGCGGCGCAAAGCAAGGACAGCCAAACATTAGGCGGACCGGCTAAATACCCTAAAAACGCTGCGTCTGTTGAGCTGCTCATCAAAAAGGCTTTAGCGTCTGTTGAAAAAGAGCCGAACACCGGTTTAAAATATGCCGGCGCAGCCATCGTCATAGCCGGGGAATTGCACCTGAACCATGCTCTTGCCGACAGCTATATGGCGCTGGCAAAAAACTATGACTACAGCGCCGAACCTAAAAATGCGCTTAAGGCATACTTTACGGCGCTGAACATCTACCAGAAGCTCAACTATAAGCCGGACCTGGCAACCTGTTACATGAAGATCGCTTACGATTACTATGCAATCGCCAATTATGTCAGCAGTCTCAATTATGCACGCATAGCCTCGGGCCTGGCACAGCAAAGCGGGAATAAAAAGCTCTATTCTCAAAGCCTGTCGGTACTGGGAACAAGCTACACTTATGTGGCCGATTATCCCGGGGCAATTGCTTGTTACCTGAAACAACTCAAACTGGCGGAATCCATGCACGATACCTCTTACATTGCCAAAACAGCGGGCAATCTTGGGGTAGTATATTATTACCTGAAAAAATACCCGGATGCGCTGAGATATTATAACCGGTGCCTTGATGTGTTTGAACAATTAAAAGACAGACCTTCGGAGTCCATAGCGCTGAATAATATTGGCGCGGTGTACCTTGAAACAGGCGATTATTTAAAAGCCATCGATTACAATCAGAGGGCATTGACGATCAGCCTGCAACTCAAAATTGTCAAAGGCCAGGCCAACGACCTGACGGATATAAGCCTTGCATATGCGCATTTGGGAAGGTATAACGACGCTTTTGACTGCCTGGATAAGGCTATACCCATCTACGAAAAAATCGGGGCAAAAAACAATATGTCAATTGCATACGGACAAATGGCTTCATTGTATATGGATGCACCCGTGGCCGCATTAACCGGTCACGGAATAAACCCAGCCAGAAGATATGCAGAAGCACTGAAGCTGCAGCAAAAAGCGCTTCAACTGGCCCATGATACCAAAAATTTGAACAATGAGGCTGACCAATCGAAAAATCTCAGCAATGTGTACGAGCGAGGGGGAAACTATAAAGAGGCGCTAAAAAGCTATCGTAATTACACTGAATTAAAAGACTCGATTTTTAACGACAAAAAACGGCAGGAAATAACGCGGCTAAGCATCCAGTATGAATATGATAAAAAAGAAGCCGGCCTGAAGGCAAAAAATGCAGAGGCGCAGGCCAAAGCTACGGCCGAGATAGCCCGGCAAAAAATCATTAAAAACGCCTCCATCGTTATCGGCCTTGTGCTGATAGTTTTTGGATGTATAACGTTTGTTTTTTATAAACGCAGGAAGGACGCCAGGGAAAAATTAAGGGAGGCTGAATTAAAAACGCAAGTCGCTGAAACAGAATTGAAGGCTTTGCGCTCACAGTTGAACCCGCATTTTATTTTCAATTCATTAAACTCTATCAGCGATTATATTGCGCGGCACGACAAGGCGATGGCCGACATGTACGTGGTGAAGTTTGCCAAACTGATGCGCAAAATATTGGAAAACTCCGAACAACCGTCAGTCACCCTGGCGAATGACCTGGAGACCCTGGAACTATACATGCAACTGGAAGCGCTGCGGCTTGACAACAAGTTTTTGTACCAGATCCACGTAGAAGACAATGTAGACCGCGAAACCACTATGGTACCCCCAATGTTGTTACAACCTTTTGTGGAAAATAGCATTTGGCATGGCATATCGCCAAAAGGCGGCTGCGGAAAGATCACTATCAGGGTCACAAAACAGGGCGATATGATTGAATACTCAGTGGAGGATAATGGGATTGGGCGCGAGCAATCTTCCAGGTTGAAAATAGACCGGAAAGGCCCTGCCAGGAAATCATTTGGAATCAAAGTAATCCAATCCCGCATCAATATGATCAGTGACAGCAGGCGCAGCCAGGCCAGGGTTGAACTGACCGACCTGGATGAAGGCACGAGGGTGAGTATTAAAATTCCGTATGAATCAGATTTTTAAATTTGGTGTATGATCAGGTCGATAATAGTGGACGATGAAGCGCATTGTATCAGTCGATTGCAGGAACTGCTGAATACTTATTGCAGGCATACCGTACAAGTAAAGGGTACTTTCAATACGTTAGAACAAGCGGTAACCGCCATCAGTGAGCTTAAACCCGACCTGGTTTTCCTGGATGTGCAATTGCACGATCAAACAGGCTTTGACCTGCTGGAACAAATCCCTAAAATCGATTTCGAGGTGATATTTACCACCGCCTACGATAGTTATGCCATAAAAGCATTTAAATTCAGCGCGATCGACTACCTGTTAAAACCCATCGACCCGGACGATCTTATACAGGCTATTAACAAACTGCAAAAGGTTTTGCACCGGAACGAACTTTCGGACAAATTCAATGCATTGCTCGACAATCTAAAAACGAATAATCCGGCTGCAAAGAGAATCGCTATTCCGACGAGTAAGGGCCTCGTATTTCTTGCGATTGAGGACATTATACGCTGCGAGGCCAGCGTTAATTATACTACCATCTACCTGAAAGATAAGCAGAGCCTTATGGTAGCCAAAACACTTAAAGATTTTGAGGAATTATTGGCTGATCACCATTTTTTCAGGATTCATAACAGCCACCTGATCAATTTAAACTGCATAAAAAGTTACCACAGGGGCAAAGGCGGCTATGTGGTGCTTTCAGATAATACCAGTCTTGAAGTATCAACCCGGAAGAAAGATCTTTTCCTGAAGAAAGTGGAAAATACGGTATTCTTTTCTTAGCGATCCGGTGCTAAATTATCAGCTTGCTAAAACAAGCACAGCCGGTTAAATTTAAGGTAAATTTGTTCATCAAACCTTTCACCATGAGCTCACACCTCAAATGGCTGGCGCCGGCATCCCTGAAAAGGAATTTTGATTTCCAGGAAATAATTGCTTTCATCCTGCCCACAACGTACGCGTATTACGACGGTCTGCCCAAAATCGTCGACCTGTCTAAAGGCCTGATCATCGGTACATCAATACTGGTTTTCCTGTTATTATTTCTTTTTAAGCTTTATAAAAACTTCAGCAATAATGAGAAAGCAGTTGCCGAAGTATTGGAAACCGGATACTTTAATAACTTTTTCTATCCTTTTGCGCTGGTAGTAACCAACAAATTACAACGCGGTGATAAACTTACATTCGATTTTAAAAACAAGAATATCCAATCGGTAGAAACCAGCGACGTCGAGATCAGGATCATCCTGCCTGAATCGAAAGACAAACTTGCGGAGGCGGTATCGGCTATAGACAATATTACAAAAGATGCTTGTGTAGATAACGATTCGTGGGTGAAAGTACAGTCATTGCAAACCGGCAAGATGGTTATTTACGAATGCCCGCGAACGCTGGCTGCTATAGAAAAGCACCTGATCAATGGCGAAAATGAGTACACCAATGAGGAATCGATCAAATTTCACCGTTATTTTACAGAAAAGTTTATGAAGGACTATAAAACGACAGGGTTTGGTTTTGCGATAAGCGCTACAGTTTAGAACCAAGAATCAAACTAACGTGGCGCCTAATCAGTTTAATAATAGAAATTTTAGAAAATCCATATCGTTATGCCCGAACTACCCGACCTGCAGGTTTTCAGCCGAAACCTCACCAATGCGCTTAAAGGAAAAAAGATCGATAAGATCGTTTGTCATTCCAAAAAACTCAATGTGCCGGTAAAAGATCTGCAGCATACGCTGGAAGGCGCCGGGTTGGCCAGGGTAGAACGTGCGGGCAAAGAGCTTCATTTTATCTTTGACAACAAACACGTGCTTGCCCTTCACTTGATGCTGCACGGCCAATTGAAGTTAGCGAAAGAAGAAGAGACCAAAAACCTGGTGGTCGCTTTAAAATTTCACGATGGGCAGATTTTATCTTTAACGGATTTCCAGGCGGCGGCTACGCCTACACTCGATCCGAAAGAAAATAACACCCCCGACGCATTAGATGTTACCGCCGATTATTTACGCGAAAAGCTGGGCAAAACAAAAACACCCGTTAAAACGATACTGATGGATCAAAAAGTCGTTCGCGGTATCGGCAATGCCTATGCCGACGAAATACTTTGGGACGCCAGGTTATCGCCATTTTCCGCGTCTAATAAAATTCCAGCCGAAAAAGTGAAGCAATTGACCGAATCGATCAAAAAGGTGCTGGACGATGCCGAAAAACAGTTACTGAAAGACCACCCTGACATCATTACCGGCGAGTACCGCGATTTTATGGAAGTGCACAACGCCCATAAAAAGAAAACATCCACCGGCGCTGATATCCTGCAAAAGCCCATCGCTGCAAGGAAGACCTACTATACCAAGGAGCAGGAAGAGTATTAGAGTCAAGAATCAAGAGCCAGGAGTCAAGAGTTTGATCGAATAACCAATCCTATTTTTTCATCAGCCTCACAAGGAATCCGCCTCCGGGAGCCAGGTGAATTTTAAAACTATCGCCTTTTTTAACGATCTTATCTTCCAGCAGGTAATCGGCTGCGTAACGGTCGGCATTAACGCCGTCGCGGCAAATCGCGGCTTCGTAGCTTATATTGTTTTCTAAAAAATCCAGTTTTAGTTGAATATCTCTTGGCATCCAGTTACTCATGCCGCCGATGTACCAGTTATTGCCATGCTGCCGTGCGGTAACGATGTACTCGCCAACCTTGCCGTCCAGCACATCGGTTTGATCCCAGGTAGTAGGCAAGCTGCCCAGCAGCTCTGTAAAACGCGGCTCGAGCAATGCCTGGGAAGGGTTGCCGGCGAATATTTGGATCGGGTTGTCGTAAACGACAAACATAGCCAGTTGATGGCAGCGCGTGCCCTGGCTCATCGGCATGCCTTCAATCATCCTGAAGCCTTTTTGCGTGGCATTGTTCAGTATCCCGGGTTCGTAATCAAACGAACCCGCCAGCATTCGGGTAAAGGGCAGTGTAACATCATGACCCGGCGTTACTTTATCGCTCCAGATGTTGTATTCCGAGCCCATTACTCCTTCCCGGGTAATATTGTTGGGGTAGGTGCGGTTAAACCCCTTGGGCGGATAAGCGCCGTGGTACATGATCATGATGTGATGATCGGCACATGCTTTAGCGATTCGGTGATAAAAATTGACGGTCTGCTGGTCGTCGCGGTCGATAAAATCGGTCATGATAAAATCTACACCCCATTTATTGAAACGGTTCAAAGCGCTGTCCAACTGGCGGTCAAGGGTATGCGACAGCGTCCACATGCTGAGTTTAATGCCTTTCTGTTTAGCATAAGCGACCAAGGTATCCATGTTGATATCAGGATTCATTTTAAACAGGTCGGTGGCATCGCTCCAGCCTGCATCCATCATAATGCGATCGAAGCCGAAGCGTTTGGCAAAATCGATATAATACTTATAGGAAGCCGTGTTAACACCCGATCTGAACGGTACATTGAAAAGATTGACATTAACGATCCATTCATCGGTCGCTTTGCCTGGCTTTACCCAATCGGCGTTGCCGATCCTTGAAGGCGATGCCAGCCGGTACACCAGGTCGTTGGAAGGAAGTTCCTTATCCTCATCTGCGATCATGAGCACACGCCACGGGAAGGAACGTGTGCCCTTGGTTCGGGCGATATAATCCGCCCGTTTGGCAACAATAGATTCGGGATATTCGCCGCCGGTCATTTTTTCCTCCAGGGGGTAGGGTGCAAACTTTGCGTCCAGTTCATTCGTCCCTGTTCCGCTGAGAAACATACCCGGGTAGTCGTCCAGGTCCGACTCGACAACGGCGATTTTCGTTCCCGATAGCGGTGCAACCAGTACCGGCGTATAAGCGAGCGCGCTGCGGTCGAGCGAATCAAGCCGGCGCAGCGGATATTGCTCCTCGTAGCTGGTATGGAAAATATCGGCGTCGTCCCTTTTATGTATCGCGGGGAACCAGGCCAACGATGATGCTGCAAAACGGAATTTCGCCGTCTCGTTCAATACCGTGACCGAATCCTTAAAAGATGCCAGGAAGCGATATGCCACGCCATCGTCGTAAGCGCGAAACTCTACCCTGTAAGGCTTAGTGAATGTTATCGAAAGCAGGTTATAATTGTCTTTTATTCTTTTTCTTTTTTCGGGAACCGGCGATATGATCACGTCGTTCACCGACTTTTTCGATGACGACCTGATGCGATTGCCTGCAGAAAAGCCCCGGCCGCGATCGAGCAGCATATCCGCCTCCGACGGTTGCAGGATACATACGCCGCGTTCATAAACGGCATAGTGTAGATCTTTATCGAGCCATACCTTTACGCATATCCTTCCTGAGGGGGAACAAACCGATAAAGTATCAGCAGCATGGGCCGGGCAGGCGATGCATAAAAGAACAAGGGAAAACAAGCAGACCTTCATACGCTAAACTTACAAAAATTTCGCTTCAGCATGGTTCTCCCCGATATGCCGGCAGGGCGCAAAATACGAGACTAAAAAAGAAAAGATTTAATGTCCAATTTTGACCTGTCCACTTGTCATCACAATACAAAAACGACAGTTTAATCAACTGGTCGCCTGGAAATGGGTACTAAAAGAACCAAAGTCAGTTTTAAGATCCGCTACAGCCCCGGAATTTTTATCCCGGAACTTTTGATGTCTTCGAATAAAGTTTCCTGTACGGCAAGTTTAGTATCCTGGAAGCCATGCGCATTTACCCATACGCTGACAGCCATGATGTAGCCATCGGATTGTATTTCGCCCATCCCGACACGCTTTTCAGGGCTTTTCAGGCAATGTTTCGATTCATCGAGCGATTTTTCGATCACAGATTTCACTCGCTTTACGTCGATATTATTGGGAAACTTAAGGTTGATATCAAGACGCCGGGTGCCTTTTCTGCTGGTGTTTATGATCATCTGGTTGGACAGTTGGCCGTTAGGCACGATCAATACCCGGTTATCGAATGTCTCAACAATCGTATAAAAAATCTGGATCGAAGTAACCGTACCCTCCATACCGGCGGTAGTGATATTTTCACCTACTTTAAATGGCTTTAGCAACAGGATTAGCACGCCGCTAGCAAAATTTTGTAAAGTACCGGAAAGCGCCAGGCCCGCTGCGACGCCAAAAGCGCCGACCAGGGCCGTAAACAGGGTCATTTCAATACCCATGATCTGCATTACGCCCAAAATCAATAAAACCCGTAAAGCTACGGCGACCAAACTCAGAATAAAAGATTTTACGGAAGCATCAACCTTCTTTTTTTGCATGCCGGAGCGCGACCACCGCATCAGCATGTTGATCAGCCATAAGCCGACAAACAGCACCAGCAGCCCTACCAAAAATTTCGGACCGAAACGGATCAACCAGTCATAGACATGATCGTAAAATTTATCGATATTCATACTGGACTAAACACCTTAAACCTAGTGTGGTTTTGACCCGGCAGACATTCGGCGCAAAGAAAAAGCCCCTCCGACTCTACACGAAGGGGCTTAAGGGTATAATAATGTAATTAGGGGAGCTTGTTATACGTGCTCCGTCTCTTTAGGGTTCAGGAAAACGAACTGGTTGTCGAACATATCCAGCCTTATCCTGCTGTCCTTATCCACTTTTCCGGCTAATATCTGCTTCGAAAGCTCGTTCAGTATCTTTTTCTGGATCACCCTTTTCAGCGGTCGGGCGCCGTATTGCGGGTCGTAACCCAACTGGGCCAGCCAATCCAAAGCTTCTTCCGAGGCGTCCATATGGATGCCGATCTCTTCCAAAGTTTTCTGCAACTGTGCGAACTGCAACTTCACGATCTCTTCGATCTCATCGCGGCTCAGCGGGGTGAACATGATGATCTCGTCGATACGGTTCAAAAACTCGGGACGGATGGTCTGCCTCAACAATTCAAACAATTGGTTCTTGGTTTTCGCGATCACCTCATCCTTGTTAGCCTCGTCATAATCCTGGAAGTTTTCCTGGATGATGTTCGAGCCAATGTTCGAGGTCATGATGATGATGGTATTCTTAAAGTTCACCACACGGCCCTTGTTGTCGGTCAGGCGGCCGTCGTCGAGCACCTGCAGCAGGATGTTGAACACATCCGGATGGGCCTTTTCGATCTCGTCTAACAAGATCACGCTATAAGGCTTACGGCGTACGGCTTCGGTTAACTGGCCGCCTTCATCGTAACCCACGTAGCCCGGGGGCGCACCGATCAACCGCGACACGGCGTGACGTTCCTGGTATTCGGACATATCTATACGCACTAAGGCGTTCTCGTCGTTGAACAGGTATTCGGCCAGCGCCTTCGCCAGCTCTGTCTTACCTACCCCGGTGGTGCCGAGGAAGATGAACGAACCGATAGGCTTGTGCTTGTCGTGCAATCCGGCACGGCTGCGGCGAATTGCATCGCTAATAGCCTCGATGGCTTCCTCCTGCCCTGCCACACGCTTGTGCAGCTCGGCTTCCAGGTGAAGCAGCTTTTCGCGCTCGCTTTGTATCATTTTCGAAACCGGGATACCCGTCCAGCGTGATACCACACCGGCAATGTCCTCGGCCGTAACTTCTTCTTTCAGCATCCGGTGATCCTTCTGGTTTTCGGCCAGCGTTGCCTTCAGTTTTTCAACTTCGTCCTGCGCCTCTTTGATACGGCCATAACGCAATTCGGCTACCTTACCGTAATCTCCGGCCCGTTCGGCCTGTTCGGCTTCCAGTTTGTAGTTTTCTATTTTTTCAACCTTCTGGTTGATGCTGTCAACCACGTCTTTTTCGCTCTTCCATTGCGCACGCAGCGAGTCGCGCTGTGCGGAAAGATTGGCGATCTCTTCGCTCAGTTCCTTTACGCGCTTTTCGTCTTTCTCCCGCTTAATTGCTTCGCGTTCGATCTCCAGTTGCATGATCCTGCGATCGAGCTCATCTACTTCTTCCGGAACGGAGTCCATCTCCAAACGCAGTTTGGAAGCGGCCTCGTCCATCAGGTCGATGGCCTTATCCGGCAGAAAACGGTCGGAAATATAGCGCTGCGACATCTCCACAGCGGCGATAATAGCCTCGTCGCGGATGTGTACCTTGTGGTGCGTTTCGTAACGTTCCTTCAAACCGCGCAGGATTGAAATAGCATCCTGGGTATCCGGCTCGTCCACCAGCACCATTTGGAAACGGCGTTCCAGCGCCTTATCTTTTTCAAAATATTTCTGGTATTCGTTCAGCGTTGTAGCGCCTATGGCCCTCAATTCGCCACGGGCAAGCGCCGGTTTCAGTATGTTCGCCGCATCCATAGCGCCTTCGCCGCCGCCTGCGCCGACAAGCGTATGTATCTCATCAATGAACAGGATAATGTCACCATCTGCCTGCGTCACTTCCTTGATCACGGCTTTCAGCCTTTCCTCGAATTCGCCTTTATACTTGGCGCCTGCAATGAGCGCGCCCATATCCAGCGAATAAACGGTTTTGGTCTTCAGGTTCTCGGGCACGTCGCCTTTGATAATACGAAAAGCAATGCCTTCGGCGATGGCTGTTTTACCAACGCCGGGCTCACCTACCAGTATCGGGTTGTTCTTGGTACGACGGGATAATATCTGTATCACCCGCCTGATCTCTTCGTCGCGGCCGATCACCGGGTCGAGCTTACCCGATTCGGCGTACTCGTTCAGGTTGCGGGCATATTTGTTCAGGGCATTGTAAGTAGCCTCGGCATTCTGGTCGGTCACCTTGTTATCGCCGCGTAATTCGGTAATGGCCTTTTTCAGGTCCTTTTCATTCACGCCTGCATCCTTCAAAGCCGATCCTGTCTTGCCGTTGGCGGCCAGGATACCGAGTAATATATGCTCGACGGACACAAACTCATCCTTAAATTCCTTAACATAGTTTTGCGCTTTCTGCAATGCCGAATTGGCATCGGACGACAGGTAAATATTACTTCCGCTAACTTTCGGATAGGACGCGATCTGCTCGTCGAGCGTCTCGTTCAGCCTGTTCAGGTTAACGTTGAGTTTCTTTAGTAAATAAGTGATAACGTTCTCATCAACCAGTAACAACCCTTTCAGCAAATGCGCATTCTCGATAGCCTGCTGCTGGTTGCCTGACACGATCTCGGAAGCCTTCTGCACGGCCTCCTGAGCTTTTATGGTAAAGTTGTTAAAATTCATATTGCTTTTAGTTCAAAACGTTTGCCACGGAGTTATAAATGAAAATTTGTCACCAAAAAATTATTCTAAAGGACATTTTGTCTACTTTTACTTAAACAAATCAACTTATATGACTGGCAGCCAGTTTTGCATTGCTTAATTGTCAACCAATTTTTTAGTATTTTTGATTTGCCATTAATCTAACACCTTGAGTAAACAGCCTAATAATAGGGTCACCGTAAGGAATAAAACGTCGTACCGCGACTATTATACGCTGAGAAATCTCAATGCCGTACGGACCGGCAGCATCATCTTCCTGATACTGAACGTGATCCTGCGCGTCCTGTACTACGTTTTTCCTGAAAGCCTGACGCGGGCTCAAAACTATCCCGAATTTAACTATACAAACTGGCTTTACCTGGCCGTTACGCCGATTTTTTTGATCGGCAGCTATGTGCTGATCTACCTGTATGGTAAACAAAAAAAGGCGGATTTGGTGATGGGTGTTTTCGTTTTTTTGTTTGCGTTCTTCATCATCTTTTGCGGCATGTTCTCCAGCTTTATCGCGAGCGCCGACCCGCGCAACGCCCTGACGCTTTACCTGACCGCGTTAAGCATTATCAGCGTCGTTTTTGTTTTCGAGACCATCGAAACTCTGTTACTGATCGTCTTTACCGAGGTGGTGTTTACCTACATGCTGTATTATACCGCCGCCGAGCCGATGGAAATGGTTTACAACCAGATCATATCCATTACCCTGCTGTTCTGCTTCTACTTCATATCCCGCTACTTCTACACCTACAAGTCGATCTATTTTGTGCAGTTGGCAGATATCCGCGACAAAAATATCGCCATAGAAAAAGGCAATGCTTTTAAAAACGAGATACTGGGCATGGTGGCGCACGACCTGCGCAACCCCATCGGCGCTATTGAAACTATTTCGATGATGATGGAAATGGATGAGAGCCTGGATAAAGACACCCGCGAAAACATCGACATGATCAAGGCGTCGTGCATCAAAGCGCGCGGCATTATCGCTGACCTGCTTGACGCAGCCAGCAACGAGAATATCAATATCATCGACACCCGGCGCACCGAAATGAACCATTTCCTGAAGCGGATCATCAACGAATGGAAGGTGCAGAAAAATGCTAAAAACAGCCTCGTCTTTATCGGTTCGAAGAACCAGGTCTTCGCCGAGATCAACGCCGAAAAGTTTCAGCGGGTAATGGACAACCTGATTAGCAATGCGCTCAAGTTTTCCAGGGAAAATGGCAAGATCGACATTTACCTGAGCGAAAAGGATAACCAGGCTATTGTAGAAGTACGCGACTACGGCGTAGGCATCGCCCCCGATATGCTGCCTCACATTTTCGAGCGTTTTTCAAAAGCGCGCCGCCCGGGCGTGCATGGCGAACAGTCGACCGGCCTGGGCTTGAGTATTTCCAAACAGATCATCGAGAACCACAAGGGTACCATCGAAGTAATGAGCGAGGAAAGGAAGGGTTCGACGTTTACGATACGGTTGCCATTGGTAGACTGAGATGTAGGTCTGCCCATGACCCATGGTCGATAGTCCATATTTTAACGGAATCTGCTATGGTCTATGGTCCATCGACTATCGACTCAGAAAAATTTCTGATCGAAATTCACCAGGAACAATTCCTTCGTCGCTCTCGTGCAGGCAGTATACAGCCATCTTAAAAAATCCATATTCACCATTTCATCCGTCAAATAGCCCTGATCGACGAAAACAGCATCCCACTGGCCGCCCTGGGCCTTGTGGCAGGTTATGGCGTAGGCGAACTTGATCTGCAGCGCGTTATAATACGGGTTCAGCTTCATTTCGTCGAACTTGGCTTTGCGGCTGGCAATGTGCTCGTAATCCTTCATTACCTCCAGGAAAAAGCGCTTCTGATCGTCGGATGATAAGGCCGGCGACTCGGAATACAGAGTATCCAGCAGTATCTTACATTCCAGCACGGGGTCTTCGGCGTAGTCGATAAATTCCAGTTGAACGTCGGCGAAGCGGAATCCGTACATATCTTCAGTACGACGGACGCGCTTGATGCGCGCAATATCACCGTTGGCGATGAAGCCGGTGCTGCTTTCCTCGCCCTGTTCCTGCAGCCAGAAATAGTTGTTTCGGACTACCATTACCTGGTCGCCGCCGGTAATTTCTTCCTCGCGGTACAAGATGCGGCCGCGTATCTGGCGGTTGTATAAGTTGGCGTTTTTGTTGCTGCGGCAAATGACGAGCGTATTCTCGTGCCCGTATTTGCTGTAGGCATAGTTCAGGCCCTCTTCCAGCCGTTCGCCCGTCATGCGGAAAACATCCTTATAGCCTTTGGTTGTAATATGCGGGTACAGCACATTCCCCTGCCGGATGATCTCGCGCATAGCGGTAACATTCATCAATATGCCCGAATCCTTTTGCTGGCGCAACACATCAGTCAGCTCGAAGCTGAAAATATCCAGCGCGAACTCCTGCTTCATCACGTTAAAGTCGAGTGCGGGGCTGTAGTCGGCGCCAACCGGCGGCAACTGGGCGGTATCGCCAACCAGCACCAGCTTGCAGTTATTGGTATTGTACACGTAGCTCACCAGGTCGTGCAGCAGCCTGTCGCGGCCGTTGCCTTCGTCCGGGATCATCGAGGCCTCGTCTACGATGAAAAGCGTATCCGAAGCCAGGTTTTCTGACAGGCGGAAAGCGTCGTCGAGGTTCATGGCCGACTTCTTCCGGTAAATACGCTTGTGGATGGTAAAAGCCTTGCGGCCCGAATAGCCGCTGATCACCTTGGCGGCACGACCCGTAGGCGCCAGCAACACCGACTTGTAATTGTAATACTTCAGCGCTTTGACCAGCGCGCTGATGACCGTGGTTTTACCCGTACCGGCATAACCCTTCAAAATAAAGCACTCGTCGCCGTTATCGCTCAGCAAAAACTGGTGCAGCTTGCCGAACAGTTCGGTTTGCTGCGGCGTCGGTTCATGCGGGAAAGCTTTGGCGATCTGATCGGGTGCGGGCATGGGTAAAGATGGAGATTTTATTGAGAAACTAATAAGAATAAATACCGTGAAAAAACGGGTTGATGGAACAAAAATCTATTCGTAGGTTCATCGTTTGTAAAGTATTATTTTCATTATAACCATGTCGCAATCACAACTCAATTTCAAAGAGATACTTGCTGAAGTACAAAAGCATCATAAACCTATCAAAACTTATCCTTATATCGCCACACAATATCTTGGAGTCTCTCGTCGTGGCTGGCGAGTAATCAAGGATGTCAATGATTTGTTCGATGAGTATGAGGTAATTTGTGAGCCAGAATTTGGAAGTGCATGGTTTTACGGGCAAATTGAAATTAAGCCCAAACCTAAATTAAGTGCTGGAAAATCCGAAAACAGTTTAGCTATATGGGATCCAACTCCTCGTTTAAGTTTATTGAAAGCTGCAAATTTAAATAAGGTAAAAGAATCAGGCGAAGGAAATGGCCTAATCACTGTAAACAGAGATACTTCTATCGCTACGGCAACAACATTAATGAATATGCATAATTATTCACAACTACCTATATTAAATAATTCACGTGATGTTGATGGTATTATTAGTTGGAAATCTATTGGACGTGCACTTGCCTTAGGAAAGGATTGTAAAAAGGTTACTGATTGCAAGGAGGACGTTGTTATCTTGGAACACGATGAACTATTGTTTAATGCTGTGAAAGTCATTTTAGAGAATGAAGTGGTGCTGGTTAGGCAAAAAGACCGAACCATTAGTGGCATAGTTACCGCGACTGATATAAGCGAACAGTTTATCTCTATGGCGGAGCCATTTCTTATTATTGAACAGATAGAAAATCATATTAGAAAAATGTTTGATAAAAAGTTCAGTCCCGAAGACCTAACATTTTCGTTCAGTCAGGATGAGAAACCCAAAGAGATCCGAAGTCTAGCAGATCTCGCATTTGGCCAATATGTTAAATTGGTGGAAGATCCTAAAAAGTTTGAAAAAATAAAGATAAATGTTGACCGAGTAATGCTCGCTAACCAATTGGAAGAAGTTCGTAAAATTCGTAATGAAGTCATGCACTTCTCAACAGAAGAAATTACACAGCAAAATAGAGATATGCTTCGTCAGACGCTTAACTTTTTGCATACGATCACGTCAACATTGGATGAATCACGGAGTTAGACAAAATAATCATATATGCTCTACCCTGATATAATTCTCATTAAAGTATAGTCAAACAGTTAGAACTTATCTAGGCAATTTTAATATTCACTCACCTCGCGCAAGTATGTTGCGATGGCTTTGAGAGCTGTGTACTAGTGCGTTATACTTAAAGCAGGAGAAAAATTTGCATGCTTTGCCTTTGCCCTACCTTCATTCTCACGCGAGATAGGAGAATAAATCTTGGTATAATACTTGCTAGTATTATCGTATTTTATAAGTATTTGTTAACTTTACAAAACACGCTTCCTCACCTAAAGCAAATCAAAATCTTATTGCAATTCCGTGAATATTCAGCAAGTAACTATCCTATTTATTATAACTTCATTGTTATTTTTTCTTGCGGCTGTCTTTATGATAGGCTACACTACATATAATATAGCAAGCAAAAATGACAGGATTAGATTGCTCATAAATAAAATTTTTGGAACAAATTTATCTCTTCCAAGTCCAATTCTTAATAAAAAAGTGTTCATAGTTCATGGGCATAA
>JAFDZK010000379.1 GCA_018267005.1 Bacteroidota bacterium | reverse complement strand
CGGCTTGTTCCAGCGCCCGGTTCGTAGCTATGATCAGCAATTCTTCCAGTTCTTCCTTGTCAACCGACTGCAAAAATTCTTCGTCGATAGTGATCGATTGGATCACTTTATTGCCATTAGCGGTCACACTGATTTTGCCTCCCTCGGCGCTGCCCGAAACGGTGAGGCCGTCAAGGCGTTTCTTTACTTCTTCAGCTTTTTGCTTGGCTTCGAATAGTTTATCGAACATATTTTTAAGTTGAAAAGTTTGAATATTTTAAAGTTGTAACGTTACCAACGTGAGGTAAAAATATCATATTGAAACGATATCCAACCTTGCAACATTTCAACCCTACAACTCTCCAACAATATTAATCATCCGAAGTTTCACCCGTACCATTATAGGCGCCTTTGCGAATAACGGGCACGCCCTCCATTTTGAAGAGATCGTCCAGGTGCAACAGGCTTCCATTGCACAGGTTGCCAAGTAAAACTATGGTTACGTCGTTGTTGAGGTCGCGGACAAAGATATGCCTGAAGCCGTGCCACCAGCCGGTGTGGTAAGCCACTTTTTCATTAGGCCCGTCGAACAAACGCCAGCCGTAGCCATAGTTAAAATGGCCGCGAAGCATCGGGTTGCGGTCGGTATATGCTGAATCCTGGGTGGCGGGTTTTATGAGGCGGCCGGAGCGCAATGCCTGGTCGAAAAGATAAAGGTCACCTACGGTGCTGTATATGCCCTTGTCGCCTACTGGGCCGTCGAGCACGTTCGGGACAACGGAGTAGCGCCAGCTATTACGGTCGTGACCAATCACATCAACCGGTATCTTATCATAGACAGCTTTAGAGTAGACCGCAGTATGCGTCATGCCGGCAGGTATGAAAACATTATCCTTCATGTATTGGGCATAGCTTTCGCCGCTCACCTTTTCGATGATCGATCCTAGCACCATGAAATTGGAGTTATTGTACAAGAATCTCTTGTTCGGTTTATTAAACGGATGCGGCTTATATTTGGCAATCGTATCCATCACCTGGAAGTTGGTAAGCCCTTTCTTTTCACTCCAGTGATTTTTTCGGTACAGGTCGTCGATAAAGTACACATAATTCATCATGCCCGAACGATGTGTCAGCAGCAGCCTGATGGTAATACCATCGTATGGAAAATTTGGAAAGAAATCCTTAACATCCTGGTCGAGCTTCAGCTTGCCACGCTCCCACAACTGCAATATCGCGGTCGATGTCATGGTTTTGGTGACAGATGCTAACTGGAACTGGGAATTGATCTTCAAACTATCACGGGTGAGGTGATTGGCCCAGCCCAGCGCGTTCTCATAAAGTATCTTGCCGTTTTTTGCGACAAGAATATCACCATTAAACCCGCTTTTTTGATGCAGCTTATGGAAAAACTCGTCTATTTTTTTGTCTTCCTTTTTGGGATCGTAAACCAGTAACGCGGCCGGGTTAAAGGCCTTGGTGTATTCAGTTGGAGGTGTTCGTGGGTGAGCGCTGTTGGTGCCGCAGGCTGTTAGAAAAAGCGGCACGGAAAGGAGGATTAAATATTTTATAGTTGATCGCATATTCTTGGACACAATTCTTTAACGGACGCGAAAATTATAAATTATACGGGCCAACGAAAGTAAAGTTATAAACATTCTTGTTGTTTTAGTTAATAACTTTTCCTTCAATTTATAATGAAGATTATTTGATCCTGATACCTCTCATTTCCTTGCGTACTACATTTAACTTCCTCAAGCCTTTTTTTATACTTATTGCCAGCAGATCGGGGTGAGTGAGCAGGAGCCAGCCTAATGAAAAAATGATAAAATGATCCGCCCGCTTTTTATACGCCTCATATAACTTTTTCACCAGCTCGGGGTCTTTGTTTCCTTCGAACTCGGCGCAATACTTTAACCATTCCGATCTGAACCTATATTTTTCGATCGGAGGCAGACTGTTCGGATCGTTTTCCCTTTCACGCTTTAAAATATTCGTCTCGCTTTTATCATGCTGCCGGTATTTTACAAGACATTCCGGCAAAAAATCGATCGTGCCCAGGTTAGCGGCAACATAAGCGAGCCACCAGTCGTGGAAAAAACGCCTGTCAAAAGGCAACGCCGCCTCTATCAATTCTTTTTTCATCAGGATCGCATGGCCCGAGACGCAATTGTCAAATAGAAATGGCTCGGGGCTGCCGCCGCGATAGAAGGTTCGGATATCCGACATTTTCCGGTTTATGGCCGTGCCGTCCTCGTGAATGAATTCCGAATCATGATAAATGAGCATGTTGCTTTTGATAGCATGAACTTGTAATTCAATCTTATGCACGTCCCATATATCGTCCTGATCACATAAAGCCACAAATTCGCCGGTACATAATCTCAAGGCCTTCTCATAATTCGCAGTAAAGCCCAGGTTGGTTTCATTGCGGTACAACCTGATGTGCGGATACCTTGCTGTGTATTCCTGCAGTATAATAAATGTCCGGTCGGTCGAGCAGTCGTCGACCGCAACTATTTCAATATTTGGATAAGTTTGATTAATAAGCGTATCCAACTGTTCGGCTAAGTGGGCCGAGCCGTTGTAGGTGCACAGGGCAATGGAAACCAGGGGCAAGTCTTTCATCAAATGTCGTAGCCGTAATTTTTGAATATCGGCCGCCAGTATTCAGCGTACCGATCCCAATCGTGGCAACCGAACGGTATATTTTGCTCGTTGATCATATCGCTCTTTACCGGTGGGACCTCAAATGCGAATTTAAGACCCGTTTGGCAATCGGGTATATGTAGAACGGTTTGCTTTCGGTTAACCTCGATGCTCCAGAAAACGTCCTCATTGTGCCAGTGATCGGCTTGCGAAAGATAGCGGGCGATCGCGCGCTTCATCGTGGTGCATAGGCCGTAGAACTTTTCAACCCGTCGCAATGAGAACCCGCCGTTACCGACCTTGTTCTCAAGCAGGTATTGGTTCGGTTTTTTGTCGTCTTCCAGGTTGAATTTTTTACCGAGATATCGTTTTATTTTCAACAGCAGCAATCCCGGTGCTGTTTTATGATAAGTTTTCCTGATCCACGGCGCGCCGATGTAATCCCAATGCTGCGTACACCAATAGTTCAGTTCGTCCTTAAATACAAAACAATCCAGCTGGTAGATCAGAATATATTCATGTTCTAAAAATCTTTCATAGAACTCTGCCGACATCATGAGCCTGTTATAATCTCCGATCCCGTTAAAATATTCGTCGTCAAACTCCTCGATCTTAGAAAAATTAACCAGCGACGCCTCGTCCGGCAGGATGAGATTGCGGGGCTTGATCACTATTTTCGTGTATCCGTGCAATACCTTTTCGCATTGCTTAAGAGCTATTTTTTCGTACTCTGACAATTGCGCGCGGTAGAAAGGTATAATGATCGCTGCCTTTTCTGACATCTCTTAATATTTACTCGGCCGGCAAGTTATTGCAGGCATTCATTGTACAGATCTAAATATTGTGACGCACAGATGTCCCAGGAGAACTTAGCAGCCTGGGCC
>JAFDZK010000378.1 GCA_018267005.1 Bacteroidota bacterium | reverse complement strand
GGCTGCATGATCTTGTCTTTAATTGCATCAGGAATGCCGTTGCCATTATCTTTCACCGAGATGATGACAGCGCCGTTTTGCTGCGCTGTCGTGATCACGACTTCTGGCTTATAATCAGGTCCGGCAATTTTGGCTTTTTGCTGAACCGCATAAAAGGCGTTATTGATCACATTCAACAGAACACGGCCGATATCCTGCGGAATGACGTTTACTTTTGGCAGTTTTTCATCAAAACGCGTGATGAGTTCCGCGTTAAAGTTTTTGTCTTTTGCCCGCAGGCCGTGGTAGGCGAGACGCAGATATTCATCTGCCAGTGTGTTTAGATTAGTTGGTTCTTTCTGGCCAGACGAAGTCCGGCTATGTTGCAGCATGCCTTTTACTATCGCCTCGGCCCGTTTGCCGTGGTGGTTGATCTTTTGTTCATTTTCGATCACGTCGTTGATCAGTTCAGTTTCCAGTTTTTCATCTCTTTCAGCTTTCGGCCTTTCGCTTTCCGCTTTCAGCTCTTCGAGTATCTCACGGTTCACATCCGAGAAATTATTGACGAAGTTTAACGGGTTTTGTATCTCATGGGCGATGCCGGCAGTGAGTTCACCCAGCGAGGCCATTTTCTCGGATTGGATGAGCTGGGTTTGGGCAGATTTCAGGTTCAGGAGCGTATTTTCCAAAACCTTATTGGCTTTTTGTTTTTGCTTATTGTTCCCGTATAATATTGAAGCGATGATAACGAAAATACCAATGCCGGCAAGCATAATGTAAGTCCTGTTCCTGGTTTGTACCTGTATCTTTTCCTTCTCTAGCTCCTGTACTCTTAGCTGATCGTTAAAGCCGATGCTCAGGTATTGACGGAGTTTTACCTTTTCGATAGCATCCAGGCTGTCCGCCAATGCCTTTGAACGCTGCAAATAAAGGAACGCGCTATCTCGCTGACCGGAATGCTTATATGCGGTATAAAGGGCCGAATACACTTTCTCTACATTGGGCCGGTCATGCTGTGTTTTGAAATTCTTTAGAGCTAACCGGGCATAATAAATGTCTGAATCTCTTTTCCCCGTGGTTCTGTAGAGATCGGCCAGCAGCAGAAAAGTCCGCGGCAAAAAAAAGGCATTGCTTTGCTCTTGATTTGCTTTGACCGACTCAAAATAATATTTTTTTGCCGGAACATAACTGCCTCTACGAAAATACACCTCTCCAATATTGGCCAGGAGGCCACCCTCGTAAAGTTTATAACCCGAGGCCCTGGCATATTTTAACCCACGGTTTGAGAACTCGAGCGCCGAATCCAATTTGTTCGCTGCCAGGTAATAATCGCCAAGGTCCTCGTTATAAAAAGATAAACCAACTTCGTCATTTACGCTTGCGGCTATTTTTATCGCTTTAAAATAACTGGACGAACATCGCAGGTTATTGCCTGTTTTCAGGTACAGGTAGCCCAATTTCTCGTAAAGCAGACCCAACAGGTATATGCGGGCCTTGTGAGGGTCGCCGTCTTTTGAAAATTCTGTTGGGCGCCACAAGCCTTTCTCGCTGTCTTCATTTTCAGCGATCCTGATACCTGCGTTTGCCAGGCTTAGTGATTGCGGGTAGTCACCGGCTTCGTAAGCCTCGTAGGAAAGCTCATTCGAAGCTTCGGCCTCCCATAAGCTTTGCCTTAGTTTGCGGGCCAATGTTAATGTCCTGGTATGGTATCTGACAGCCAGCGCATTGTCCCGTTCAAGAAAATAACCACCCAGCTTCCGGCAGATCAGCATCTGTAAGCTATCGTTAACTGTATGTGGTAAAACCGCCTGTAAACTATCCACCTGTTCCTTAGTTGGATCGACGACGATCATGTTCTGTGCGAAGGATAAACACGGAGACAGCAGCAGGACGACTATTAATAAGCGCTTCATTTGGTTTAATTAACTGGCAATTGCATAATGAATTCGGACCCTTCACCTTCCTTGCTTTCCACGCCGATCCTTCCGTCGTGTCCCTTGACCACGATATCATAACTCAGCGATAAACCCAATCCCGTCCCTTCTCCGGTAGGCTTGGTGGTGAAGAAAGGCTGCATGATCTTGTCCTTAATATTCTCCGGGACACCATTGCCATTGTCTCTCACTGATACGATCACAAAACCATCCTGTCGCGTAGTACTGACCTCAACCACGGGTTTATAGCTGGCCCCGGCTATTTTAGCTTTTTGTTGTGTGGCATAAAACGCATTGTTGAACAGGTTGAGCAACACCCGGCCAATATCCTGCGGCACCATATTTACTTTAGGCAACTTCTCGTCAAAATGAGTAATCAGTTCGGCGTTAAAGTTTTTGTCCTTTGCGCGTAAGCCATGATAAGCAAGGCGTAAATATTCATCCGCCAGGGCGTTGATATTCGTTGGCTCCTTGTGTCCGGATGATGTGCGGCTGTGCTGCAGCATGCCTTTTACAATGGCATCAGCTCGCTTGCCGTGGTGCTTTATTTTTTCCAGGTTCTGGCTCAGGTCATCCGCTATGGCGATAACATCTTCAGTGCGGCCTGCGACGGCCTCTTCTTTCAGTTCGCCCAGCAGTTCCACGCTTACCTCTGAAAAGTTGTTCACGAAATTGAGCGGGTTTTGTATTTCGTGTGCAATGCCTGCCGTCAATTCGCCCAGGGATGCCATCTTTTCGGATTGAATAAGCTGAGTTTGGGTGGCTTGTAATTGTTCAAGGGTGGCTTCTATTTCTTCCTTTTGCTCATGAAGCAGATCGTTGGCTTTTTTGCGGTGTTGTGCATTTCGCCAAAATACCAGGGCTAATAACGCCAGGACGGCCAGACCGGCCGCAAACGCATAATTGCGGACGGTATTTTGGTAGGCCAACTTTGCCGCGGCAAGCTCGTCCTGGTGCTGCTTCTGCTCAAAATCCATCGAAGCCAGCTCCATGATCTTGTCCTTATTTACAATGCTGTCGTTTATTTGCGTAGCTGTTTTATAATACTTATAAGCCAGGGGTATATTATGCTGCTCATCGTAAAGCTGGTACAATAGCTTTGCCGCTTTGGCCTCGTCCGCAAGGTAATTGCCTTCAATGCCGGATGACAAAGCTTTTTGTGCATAAAATATGGCCGAGTCGGTTTGATGGAAGTCTTCATACAACCTGGCATAGCTAAAATAAACCAGGCCAAGATTAGTCAGGTCGTTTGCTGCCAGCCAGGCTTTTTTTGCCTGGTCGAAGTATTTTAAACCGGCGCTCTTATTTCCCTTTTTGCCTTCGAGGACTCCCATGTCGGCTATAAAGACAGGGCGCAATTCATCCACATGATAGGCGTCCTCATATTTTATACCCGCTTTTATATAATATGCGGCCGAATCGAGCTTATTGGTAAAGAGAAAACATTCTTCCAGATTATTGAGGATATAAACATTTATTCTGTGGAAATTAAAGGGAATGTCGTTATGAGAAGAAACATATTGGGCAAATCCCTTTTGTGCCAGCCGTAAAAATTGCAGTGCCTTGGCGTAGTCCGGCATTTGAATGTAGGTACTGCCTATGT
>JAFDZK010000377.1 GCA_018267005.1 Bacteroidota bacterium | reverse complement strand
CAGAAAGCAGGAAGAACCACATCATGATCTTGCCGTATTCGACGGCAAAGGGCGAGCGGCCCCCCGCCCATGGAGTGGTTTTAACTTCGTCGATCTGTGATACTGTTGTACTCATTTGTACGAGATGTTGGAGGTTATTAATTCTGGTTCAAAAGTAAAAAAACATATAAATAAATCCATATAATATCGACAAAATGCCAAAATATTGAAGCCAATTGCATCCTGTAAAGATTTATTGCCTGAGGCCTTTGACGATAACTGGTTGTAAGCGCGCTGGATAAGAAGAGCAACCCCGCTATAACGTGCAGCAGGTGCACCCCTGTGAAGATATAAATAAACGAACGCGACGCATTCGGATTAACAAAATAGATACCCATTTTATAAGCGAGCACATACCAGCCGTCGACCTGCATGGCAAAAAATGCGATGCCCAACGCAATGGCAAGCCATAAAAACAAACGCTGTTTCGAGGGTTCCTGCTGTTTCGCAAATCTTGATGCAAAAAACAAACTGATACTGCTTAACACCAGTACCGCGGTGCTGTAAATAAAAATGCGCGGCAGTATAACGTTCAGGGCGTGCCCGTTGCCGCCGGCGTAAACGATAAAACCGCTTGTAAAAGCCGCGAAAACCATGAACGACGCGAACACGAAAAGCCACATCACGAACTTTTTGGGTGCAAGATTCAACCGGTCTTCCTTCTCCTGTATCTGAGCCATCATATTACTTTCCTAAAAAATCAAACAAAAACATCAATTGCACCACCGGCAGATAAAAAAAAGAGCCGAACATCAGTTTCCTGGCCGATGGGATATCGCGCTTTAGCACGAGTATCAAAGCGAGGTACAAAAATACTAAACTGCACAATAACGACACACCCCCTACCCAATAACCGCCGTAATGATAAATGGTTGGCAATAAACTTACCGGCACCAATATTAAGGTAACCACAAAGGTAAGCAACGCACTGGGGGCATCACGTTTGCCGGTCGGCAGCAACCTGAAACCGGCAAGTTTATAATCATCATCCAGCACCCACGCTATGGCCCAAAAATGCGGGAACTGCCATACAAACTGGATACCGAACACAATCAACGCTACCTGGTCTATCGTTCCATACCCGGCTACATAACCGATCAACGGGGGCAGGGCGCCCGGTATAGCGCCTACAAAAACCGCAAAAGGCGTTATTCTTTTCAACGGTGTGTAGGCAAATGCGTAAAACAGTATTGAAAAGACTGATAATAAGCCCGCTGTGAGGTTAAGACTGCCCAGCAAATAGGTTCCGGCCAACGCCATACATATACCGAGGATCAGCGCCTGACCGGTGGTCATATGCCCTGCCGGGATGGGCCGGTCCCTGGTCCGCTTCATCAGCTTGTCATAGTCTTTCTCAATGATCTCGTTAAAGCTATTGGCCGCGCCGGTAACCAGGAAGCCGCCGACCACCAGCATGCCCCAATGCTCCCAATTTATGGGCAGCATTTTAGCCTTGCTGCCGATCAGGAACGACACCGAAGCAGAAAAGACTACCAGGAAGGTGAGCCTGAATTTGATCAGCTTTGAAAAATCCCTCCAATTCATTTAGCTGTCCCCGGTATGTTTACTGATCTGTACAAATTAAGCACCAGGTAAAACTGGGCGCCAAACATCAGGCTGGCTAGTACCAGGTGCACCGTTTGCGCGAATGGCGGCAGCGACAGGTACGAAAGAATGATACCGGTAACGATCTGCAGCATGATGATGAGAAATGTAAAACTCATCAATTGCTGCTGAATGGAGTGCCTGCTAAAGTGTTTACGCACCAGCGCATACAGCATTACGTTGGCAAACAACACCAATATGGCGATGTCGCGGTGTTGCATGAATATCTGCCCGGCGGCATTTACCCAGCCATTACGGTAACCGCCTAACCGCTCGGATACGGCATCGATGCGCTCGCGGACCTCTGTACCGAAAACAATTTGCACGATACTGATGACCACGCATAGAAGTCCGAAGAAACGGACCGTCGCCGCTATTTTAAATTTCTGCCGGTTATAAACCCTGGCCAGGTGGTACGTATAAATACTTATTGCCAATATTGCCAAAGCGAGCAGCATATGCACCGTTACGATCCAGGCCACAAGATTCGAGGACACCACGATGGAGCCCAGCCAGCCTTGGAAACCTACCAATATTAAATTGCAGATGCTAAGAATCGAGATCACCCGGCTTTTCTTCCAGTAACTAAAGGACAAGATAGCCGTAAGCAAAAGAAATAAACCCGATGTAGCGCCGACCAGCCGGTTAACATACTCGGTCCAGGTTTTGGCTGCGTTAAATTCTTCCGGAACCAGGATGGATTTGTCCTGCCGCAGGCGCGTCGCCAGGTCGCTGAATCCAAAAACGTCGAGCGTTTTGGCAAATCTTTGATTTTTGGCTTCCCGCCCCGCAACATATTGCTGCTTGTAATCGGCGGGCAGTTGAGAAACATCCGTCGGCGGGATATATCTTCCGAAACATTTCGGCCAATCGGGGCAGCCCATACCCGATCCTGTACTCCTCACCACGCCACCCGCAAGTATCAAAACAAAAAGCAGGACAACAGTGATCAAATTGATTTTCTGAAACCTGTTTTGTGATGTTGTATTATTCATTTACTAATTCTAAAAATTTAGGGTACCTGTCCCAAGTTCTAAGTCTATCATCCAAAATCCAAAGTCAATATCCTATATTCTTGACCTAAGACTTAAGACTAAGAGCTTAAGACTCTAACCAGATACCCTAAATGCGCAGATGCTTCTGCAATTTATTTTACCTCTTCGCCCGGCTTATTAGCTTTTACCCATTCCCGGTGCTTTTCAAGGCCCGAGGGATTGTCTTCAAAGTCATGCGGTAAATTCGAGCTCATGGTTTCCGAGAAAGGAACCGTCTGTGGGATAAAGTCAGTATCATGCCCGGGCTTGCTGTAGTCATAGGGCCAACGGTAAACCGTAGGAATTTCGCCGGGCCAGTTGCCGTGTATGTGTTCCATCGGCGCCGTCCATTCCAGGGTATTTGCGTTCCATGGATTCTGGGTAGCGCGTTTGCCTGCGAATATCGAGCGGATAAAATTGTACAAAAATGCAACCTGCGCCAACGCCGCGGTGATGGCAGCCCAAGTGATAAAAGTATTTACCGACAGCCATTTATTGAATGCCGGAAAGTCAGTCATAGCGTAATAACGGCGCGGAACTCCGTCGAGGCCCATGAAGTGCATCGGGAAGAATACCAGGTAAGCGCAAATGAAAGTTATCCAGAAGTGCAGGTAACCTAATTTCTCGTCCATCAGTTTGCCCGCGAACAGCTTGGGGAACCAGTGATAAACGCCTGAAAGCATACCGAATATAGCCGCCGAACCCATTACCAGGTGGAAATGCGCTACGACGAAATAAGTATCGTGGAGGTTGATGTCAAGCGCCGAGTTACCCAGGAATATACCTGTTACGCCACCGGTGATGAAGAACGAAACCATGCCGATAGCGAAAAGCATAGCGGGA
>JAFDZK010000376.1 GCA_018267005.1 Bacteroidota bacterium | reverse complement strand
GATCCTATCGCTGGAAAAGCGCTTTCGGGCTTATTCGTACTCTATATTGTAGGGTTAGTATACCAACTCGTCAAAATGCGCAAAAGCGTTCGACCTGCTGTTGCAAAACCAGAAGCGCTTTAATCAGGCCTTATTCAGGCCGTCAAGGTATTTGTAATGCATTTTTTGCAGCGCTTCGGCAGAAGCAGGGTCAGAGGATATGCCGTATCCCGAAACCAGCAAACCTTTTAAACCAGACGCCGATACCAGCGCGTAAACTGTTGATTCATCAGCCGGATCGGACGCACCCTCATAACGATAAAGATCGGTGATCTCGAACTCATCGGCGGAATATTCCTTCCCTCCCGCTGTCAGCTTGCCATCTTTCAGATTAAAATCAAGTGTATAACCCTGCCGATGTAATTGTGCAATGGCTTCGGTTATGGTCGCATAGTGAAATTGCTGTTTCATAGGATTGAATCGTGGTTCTGTCATAAACAAAATTAGAAAATATCGCTGCGTTGGCATGAATCATACCGGAAATTTAATGAAGGTGTATCAGAGTCCGATCCAAACCCGTAATAACAGATAAATGTTATACCAAAAAATCCTCTCTTTATGAAAACCTCTAAAAAAGGAATAGCAGCGATTGGTGTTGTATGCCTGCTATCCGTTATGCTATTGTCATCGTGTTTGAAAGACAACGTGAATTATGCCCAACCGCCTATTCCGACAGCGCTGGTATCCTTTGTGGTAGCCGCCACAGACCAGCCGCCGCTCGACCTTTATTTTAACAACAACAGGGTTAACAGCGCTCCGCTTGGATATGGCAGTGAACTCGACTATTTCAGGGCCTATACGGGGCAACGTACAGTAAATATCTACAACGATGCGTCATCAACCAAACTATTTTCGGACACGATCAACTTAAAAAAGGATTCCGTTTATTCTCTCTTCCTTGTAAGCAACCTGCAACACCTGCAAACTTTGCTGATCCCCGATTCTATCAGCGCCCCGTCCGCAGGTAACGCCGCCGTGCGGTTTGTCGACGTAAGCCCGGACGCACCCGCCGCAGACCTTTTACAGAACGGCAGCGTTGTAGCCTCAAATAAAACATTTAAAGGTTATTCGTCATTTGTACAGTTGAAGGGCAATACATCGTACAACTTTGTCGTGCAGCAACATGGCAGCAGCACAACTCTTGCATCGCTTAGCAACGTACAGCTAAATGCAGGCTTCGTTTATACGATATGGCTGCATGGGCTTGCAAATACAAGCAACGCAGTCGATAAACTGAGTGTGGATATTATTCCCAATGCATTTTTTTAACTGATCTCCCACATATTTATTTTTTACAAAAGCGAGTAATGTTCAGGACATTATTCGCTTTTTTCAATTACGGCGAAATCCATAGCAGACCTATTTTCAATCGCTTATAACATTTTTTTCAAGTTACTCAAACAACTTGGCAGCAAAATTGCTCTGTAAATATTACTAATCCAACCGTTATGGAAACCGTGTACATGGCGCTTAAAGTAAGTGCTTTACTGGCAACAGTCTTACTCCCCTTATTGGGTCCGCATAAATTGCAAAAAAGAAACAATATAGAATTAAGTGACTGGGCTGTGAATGATAAAGGCAGGCTGATCAACCTGGCGGAATCCGAGCCGAACAGCCACCCGATAAGAATAAAACATTGAGCGTATTTCCGCTGATATTGAAGCCCCGGTAAGGGGCTTTTTCATTTGGCGGGTTTAAACTGCTGGTTGGTTACCGGCAAACCCGTTGGAATGGTTATCACGTTAAAACCGTGGTTGTTGTCCCGGTGGCAGTTGTTGCAGCCATCGGTTAATGCCGCAAACCCTTTTTTAAACGCTTCTTCGTCCTTTTGCTTGATCGCTGAACTGATACTACTGATGGCAGGGTCAATAATCCCTATGCTTTTTACCTCGGGCCTGTCGGTACAATACTGTTTGATGTCGCCTATCGTTTCGCCGATCTCGTGTACTTCAAAGTCGGCCAATTCCCAGTTCTTATCCAGGCCGGCAAACCAAAGTTTGGCATGATGTTCCTGGATGCCCATCATAAATTCGCCCAAACCCGGCCTGTAGGTACTGTCCAGTTTTTTCTTAAGACTGTCTACCTGCGTTTGAAGCCGCCGGTTCGAGTCAGATGAATTGGCGCAGGCCGACAGTAAACCAAGAGCGGGAATAAGGATAAGTAAAGCTTTCATCAGGCCGAATTTAGGAAGTTTTATTGATTAACGATTCGTAATCGGCTACCGTATCGACGTCGATTGCACCTAACTCA
The DNA here is from genome assembly GCA_018267005.1 of Bacteroidota bacterium. Taxonomy (GTDB): domain Bacteria; phylum Bacteroidota; class Bacteroidia; order Sphingobacteriales; family Sphingobacteriaceae; genus Mucilaginibacter. The sequence continues at coordinate 1,257 of JAFDZK010000376.1, read as the reverse complement.
AATGTTACAGTTCCAACGTTCTCGTTATTAGCTTTAATTATTTTTTTGGCCCCGGCGTCGCCCCGCAGCAACAATAACTGGTCATATAATTCGCTGCAAAAAAGCACGGGTGTACCTATCGCGCCCCCATAAGCGCACGCAATAATCTGTTTGTTTGTCGATCGCTGTTCAGATATCAATGTATTCAATAACGCGGAGGTAACGAACGGCTGGTCGCAAACCGTTAAAATCACTGATGATGGGATAGGGCTAAGCTCTCTTAAAGCTTCTATGCCGCACACAATGGACGACGCCACCCCGGTTCGCCAATCGTGGTTGACGACCAGGTTTATTCCCGATGTATCTGTTTCTGATGCTATTTCCTCCCAGTGCGCACCCAAAACCAAAACAACTTCGTCTGCATCAGATCGTTTCGCTGTGTTAATAGCCCGCTGAAGCAGGGTGTCGCCTTCGTATTTTAACAATTGTTTGGGCCTGCCCAGGCGGGTCGATCCGCCTGCGGCCAAAATGATGACGGCACAATTAGTTTTTGGCTGGTCCATACACTCTTTTCGTTAATCTCTTTGATGTATGGTTGAGCGTCTGTACCGAAGCGACGCGCCTTCCCTTCCGCTCAGTACGGCTTTTACTTCAGCCATGAGTGATAAGGCAATCTCCTCGGGTGTTACAGCGCCTATATCCAGGCCAACCGGGGCATAAATGCGCTCGTGATCGGATGGAGATACCGGGCGTCCTTCATCAGCCAGTTCGGCCCATAGCCTTTCCGACCTGGAACGGGGTCCAAGCATGCCGATATACGGAGAGGTTGTGCCCAGCGCCTTCAGCAGGTTGTATTTGTCTGTTTTATAATCGTGCGCCATCAAAATGATAGCTGTGTATTCGTCTGTACGAAGTTTGTCCAAATCGCCGGGGGCAAGCACGAGGTCGGCCAGGGCGACAATCTGGCTGTTCAGTTTATGCGGATTTGCCGCGATTGTAACCTGCCAATCCATTTCCTTAGCCAGCCTGCTAAGCGGATAAACGTCGTATTGATGCCCCATCAACACGAGGTGAACGGCAGGCGGCAATATTTCAATGAAGACATCCAGCGCCCGGCCATCGGGCAGGTTAAAATGATGAGGTGCAGAATGCCCGGTTTGCAGTTGCTCTTTTATCCTTTCAGAAAGCTGCTCCGCCGCATGGCCGAAAATATGCAGGTTACGACCGGGTTCATAACTGATTACATCGCCGGCCTGTATGTTACGCCATTCACCCGAC
>JAFDZK010000375.1 GCA_018267005.1 Bacteroidota bacterium | reverse complement strand
TATCCGACATAGAAGTGCCGGCATAGCCCTTCCGGTTAAACAACGGCGCTGTCTTTTCGGTGATGAATTTTCTTGTACGTTCGGCTTTACCCATATTTCAGAGAAGTAAAAATACTAATTGGTATATTAACTTTATAATAACTATCTATTTTATTATTTTTTCGCAGCGCAAGCGTCGGGTGATTGCCGTAAAACTTCGTGAGGATTAAAAATAACCGCCATCACTATAAAATAAACGGATAATTATTAAATTTCAGCGTGAAAAAATTCCTGCTGCTGATCGCTTTCTGCTCCAACGCCGCTTTTGCACAACAAATGGTCAAGGCTGGCACCATATATTCCGAGCATCCCTATATCATCGTAGTAAAAAGGTTCGCCCGGCAATACGGGCAGGTCAACCCCGACGATATGGCACAGCTTTATGCTGATACCGTGCACTTTTACGGTATGACGCGTTATAACGCCGATACGTCCCGGCTTGCTAAAAATCTACCTTTAAAAGGACAGCCTATAGGCGAAGCGAAAAAAGGTTGGATGGATATCATCAGCAACTGGCAGGACGTTAAAATGACGCTCATTGGCCAACCCGAAGGTTACGAATATTACCGCAACCCGGTTTTCGTAGTTCAATCGCGCTGGCTGCTTACCATGACGAATAAAAAGACCAAAAAGACAGCATACCTGGAACTCCAGCTATTCGACGAGTTTAACGATGCAGGCAAAATAGCTGTTCAGCGCGAATATTACGACCCTACGCCGCTGCTGATCGCCATGAGGCCCTGAATCTATTTACCCTGTTGCAGCAGCTTATCCAGTTTCTTTTTTATAGCAGGATTGTTGCCCAGTGTAAGGGCTTTGCTGTAATACGCGATGGCTTTTTCCTTATTCTTCTGACTATCGTAATAGTCGCCCATGCTGTCGTACGCATTGGCGCTTCGCGGATAATTTGCGATGTTAAGGGCAAACAGGGAGTATGCTCTGCCGGTTAAACCGCTTTGCATAAAATAGTAGGCCAATTGATTCATTAAACTTTCTGGCGGCAATATTTTATATCCCATGTGATTTGAAATATCGGCATAATGGCTGCTGAAAGCGGATGCAGGATCGAATTTTGCCTTACTGTCGAACAGTTTGTCCGACAAACTGCGTGGCATTTTGTAAAACCTAAACAGGAAGTGCAGCGCGTCGTACTCGGCGATCAGGGGTACCGAGCCGTGATTGTCGTCCTTGTAGTACCTGTAATCGCATTTAAGGCCGTCGTGGCTATTGTGCACGAGCACATCTTTCAGCTCCAGGATACATCGTATGTGAGTGGTAGCGCCGGTAGTATCACGCCGAACCTGCAATGTATCCATCTCGTCGGGCATCGTATTGGCGATGGCCAGGTAAAGCGATCTGCCTGCAAACTTCGGCTGCTTGAGTATTTCGCGCGCCTGGTCCAGCAGTTTGTGTTTGTCCCACCACATGCTGGGATCGATGGCGACGTACGAATTAAACATATTGGTATGGTTCAGCAGGATATTCATAGCGGTTAAACCGCCAAAAGAATGGCCGATGAGCATTTTGTAAGGTGCAGCCCGGTAAGCCGAATCGATATGCGGGATCAATTCATTTTGGATAAAGGCTTCGAATTTTTCGCCGCCTCCGGAACTTCCAAACTCCGCGGCCTTACTGCCGTCGGGATTCAAAATCGACCTGGTCGGCGTCAAGTCGCGCGTCCGGTCGGTATTGGGTATCCCAACAACGATCATATCAGGGCACTCGGTATTTCCGTTCACCTCGCTCAATTGTTGTATCATGCCGGTTACCGACGGGAAATGCGCGTCGCCGTCCAGCAGGTAAACTACCGGGTATACCTGTTTATTACCGGCATCGGTGTAACCGGCAGGCAGATACACCCAAATCTTGCGTTCCTCACCCAGCGTTTTTGAATACAGGCTGTCGATCTTTCCCGAGACGATATCGCTGCTGCGCTTTTCCGCATGTTTGCACGAGGCCAGCATAACGAGCAATACCGGCCAGATCAGGTATTTCATAACAGTTTAAGTTTGATACACGCTAAGCTATTGATTTTTAGGCGACAATAAAAGCAATGGCCAGAACACCGTGCAAGTGTGGTACGCCGACACAACAAAACAATCCGGAGGCTGTTATTGTACTAACAGATTTTGTATTATGGATATAGCAAAAAATATGATGGCGACTCTTCGAGCCGGACTTGATAACTGGTCCCAGGATGGTTTAAGGAAGCTTTTTTCGCGTATTGACCAGTTGGGCGTAAGGCGGGGTGTCGACAAAATGGGCCTCGACGGTTTTATCGAACATTGCGCCCGTGTTTCTGCCGCTACAGGGATTATATCCGGCGGCGGCGGCATGCTTACCATGTCGGTAGGCATCCCGATCGACCTGGCCAACCTGGTTACGCAACAAATCAGGGTTGCGCTTGGCATTATCTATCATTACCGCGGTGGCTACGTGGTGAGCTATGACGAAGCGATGTCCATAATGACCACTGCGCTGCAAGTGGAGGCCGGTATAGCGGTAACCAAGGGTCTGTTGGAAAGAGGCGCCGAAAATACCCTGCTGCGTATAGGGCCCAAAACGGCCGCCAGGCTGGTGCCGGTTGTCGGGGCAGTTATTGGCGGAACAGCCAACTACCTGTTCGTAAAACGCATGGCACGGAAGATCAAGGCGATGGATTATTGGTATGAGCCGGTAACGGTACCTGCCGTGATCATACCGGTGGAATAACCGGGTTGGTTATTCGCAGGATCGATTTCAGATTCACATATGTCACGCTATCCCGATCTCTTCGAAGTCACGATCAGCACGATACCGCCAATAAATAACAGCCCTCCGGCATACGGCATCCAGTCGGTCGGCTGTTTCTTTTCAACGGACACATGGAAAGGGCCTATGTCGGCAACTTTTTCTTTTTTCGTGTAGGTAAATATAGATAGCACCAGCAACAGTGCGCCTATCAGCGTAAATGCAATTCCAAGCTTTGGAGTCATGACGAAGGATATTGTTGAAGTTTAGAACTAATATCCGAATAAATAACCATTTAACGTATCAATATCTAGTGTTCAGCACACCAGTTCGTTAACCTGCGCAAGCAGATCGCCGAGATCAAAAGGTTTATGCAGATAAGCATCAGCCCTGCATTTTTGGGCGAGCCTCTCGCCGCCCGACTTGTCGGAGAACATGACGACAGGTATGTGCCTGGTAAACGGTGAAAACTTTATCTTCAGGCAAAGATCGGCGCCACTGGCATCGAACAGGTAACAGTCCATTAATACCACATCGGGCGCAAGCATGCGCACTTCCTCCACGGGAATCGCACCCAGCGAATTAAATACCTGCAGCTTTAGTTTGTGCGACAAATACGTCAGCTCCTCCAGGGTATCTTTATCGTCGCCAACGATCAATACCCTTTTTGTCATAGTCTTTTCCGGATCATTTGATACTTGCATCATGGTTTTCAATGCGTAAAAGTAAGGCGACCGAACCAGGAGGGGAATGACGCAGGTCATCTAAAAAAATGATCTGAACGCCCGAGTTTGTA
>JAFDZK010000374.1 GCA_018267005.1 Bacteroidota bacterium | reverse complement strand
TTACACAAAGCCTTCCTGAAAAAGAAATATCCGATCAAAAGCTCGTGCTTTATTCAATAAAGGATTCCAGCATTACAAATATTCCTTCGCCGGGTCATCCTTTTTGGGGGCATGTCCTGGTATCGCCCGATGGAAATAATATTGCCTACAATTCCGGGCGCAACGGTGCGCCCGGCGGATACGATATATGGATTCAGCCACTAAACGGAGGCCCGGCAAAAAACCTTACCGATGAGCTCAACCGCGATGTGATAGATGCAAAATATTTAAATAGCGATAAATTGCTGGCGCTCGTTCAAACAGGTTTTAAATTGAGGTTATACAGCGTTAGCGATAAAGGCAAAGCGAAGGAGTATGGCATTGACAAGAATGTTTCAAACTTTGACGTATCAAAAAATGGTTCGGTAATCTTTGCCGGCATGGCTTCTGACGCAATGCCCGAAATCTGGCTGGCCGGGACTGATAAAAGACCTGTTCAGATCAGTCATTTCAATAAAGCGTTTGACAGCATCCGGCTGGTAAAGCCCCAATATTTCACATACAAAAGTTTCGATTCGTTAAAAGTTGAAGGTGCTCTCCACAAGCCTGTAAACGCCGGTAGTAAATCACTGGCATTGGTAGTAGTTATTCATGGCGGCCCTACAGGTGCTTTCCGCGATATTTATTCGCCCTGGGTACAATTATTTGTTCAGAAGGGCTATGCTGTATTTTGCCCAAATATCCGGGGTTCAACCGGCTACGGCATCGATTACATTACGTCTAATCGTAACGACTGGGGTGGCAATGATTTTAAGGATATTATGGCGGGCATAGATTACCTGGTGGCAAATGAACATATCGACCCGGACCGTATTGGCATATCCGGCTGGTCATATGGTGGTTTTATGGCCGAATGGGCGATTACGCAAACGACCCGTTTTAAAGCAGCTATGACCGGAGCGGGCATGGCCGATCTGGCCAGCGAGTTCGGCACCGAGGACAACGCAGCATATGATAACTGGAGCCTTGGTTCGCCTTATGAACATCCTGACGTTTTTTACAAACACTCACCCATTACTTATATCAAAAACGTGAAAACGCCAACCCTGATTATACAAGGCGAAGAAGATGACACTGATCCGAAAGGGCAATCGCAGCAATTATATCGTGGCTTGCGTTTTTATAATGTACCGACTGAATTGGTGCTTTATCCACGTGAGCCGCACGGATTTAAAGAAATTAAACACGGTATTGATTTTTACACCCGTATGCTGGCTTGGTTTGAAAAATATATGCCAGCAGATAAATAACGTATAAGTCAATTTTTCATTTCCAGGAGCAGCATTTCGCTCGAAAAGCCCGGCCCCATGGCCATCATCAGCCCGTAGCCATCGTCAAAGCCCTCGTTCATAAATTTTTCGAGCACATAAAGTACTGTCACGCTGGACATATTGCCATAATCATTCATTACCATGCGCGACTTCTTCAAAAAATCGCCTTTAACATCCAGGGCATTTGCGTAGGCATCCAACACCTTCTTTCCACCGGGATGAAAAATAAAATTTCGGACATCTTTAAGCTCCAGGCCGTGCCTACGAAGGAACTCATCAATATCGCCGCGCACGTTCTCATTAATAAATTCAGGTATATCCTTAGAAAAAAGCACCTTAAAACCATTGTTGGTAAAATCCCAACCCATTACCTCCAGCGAATCATAATATAATTTACTGCTTGCGGCTTTGTACTTGACACGGCCATCAACACGATGATTATCACCCATTACCAGGCAAGCCGCCACGCCATCCGAAAACAGGCTCGAACCGATAAAATTGCTGGTACTGTAATCGTCGCGTAATACGGTAAGAGAGCATAGCTCCACGGCTACCAGCAATACTATGGCGTTCGGGTTCGCAATAGCTATCGCGTTTGCCTTAGCCATACCGGATACGCCACCGGCGCAGCCCAACCCGAATAGCGGCATGCGATTGATATGCGGATTCAGGCGCATACGATTAACGATCAGCGCATCCATACTTGGCGTAGCCAGGCCCGTGGTCGAAACAAACAATATGTCTGTGATATCTTCTTTGCGAATTCCGGCGCGAACGATACAGTCGTCAATAGCCCGGACCGACCATTTAAGCGCTGCTTCCACATAAGCGTTATTACGATCTTCAAAGGTTGAAGGGGCGATGTAATAGTCCAGCGGTTTACAAAAATTGCGCGTTTTAATTTGCGTATTGTCAAAAACATCCATCAGACGTTCCATGTGCGGCGACCGGGATGTGAAAGCTATCCGTGCCTGCTCTTTAACTTCCTGCTGATCGGTTTTACAGGGAAGGTCAATTTTGGATATAGCTATTATGTTGGGCATAGTACGGATTATTATTGACGATATAATATTAAACAACTCAAAGCTGATTTTATAGTTTTTAAAAACAAAGCTCGCGTGCACTCACAAGTTACGTCGACGGTGGCGGACACGTTGCTTTTAAAAGAGAAAAAGCCCCTTTTCAGGGGCTCTTCGTGAGATTGATAGATTTAGTTGATTTATAATCGGTTAGTTAGACCCTGATGTAAATTTTCTTTTTGTCCAGCACATAGCCTACCAGCCAGCACAGCAGCATAAAACTGATAGCAAACAACAACGAGCCCCATTTGCCCGGCGCTATGCCCTGGTAAAATGCCTTCGCCTGGTTAGGTATGCCCTCACCTCCAATAACTATCCATGCAAGCATGGTCAAAAGTATTTCGGATGTTATATATATAAACAGTGGATTCTTACCCACTACGGTAAAGAAATTTGTCCAGTTGCCTTGATTCCATTTCAATATCTCGACCACATAGATCAGGAACGAAATAATTACCAGGTCGATACCCGTCGTGATCATTACGAACGAACTCGTCCACAGCTTTTTGTTGATCGGAAAAAAGGAGTCCCAGCAAATAGCAATGAATATGAAGACAGCGCCGAAGATCATTAAGCGCGCAACGGTCTCGTATGTTTTTCCTTTTTCCTGGATGAATTTACCCGCATAATAGCCTATTACTACGTTGACGATGGCTGTCATTGTACTGAGCAGCCCTTCCGGGTCAAAAGCCACGCCTTCGCCGTGATAGAGGTGACTGTCGCCGAATATGGCCTTATCTAAGTAAGTTCCTGCGTTGGTGAGCATACCCAACGGGTTGTTCGGGTCGCCAAATACCAGCAAAATAATCCAGTATCCTATCAACAGCAATATTGATATAACAATAACTGTCGTCTTTGAAAAGTAATGTACCAGCAACGAAGCAAAACAATAGCATAAAGCTATACGCTGTAAAACGCCCATGATACGGGTATCGCTGATAGGGCTCAGCGACCAATGTCCATCATGAACCTCAAAGAATGGGAACCAATACATCAGGTACCCGATCAGGAATATCAGGACAGTGCGTTTGAAGATCTTGCCCAAAACCTGCGCATCGTTCATTTGAGCGAATTTCTTCATGGTAAAGCTCATCGCATTACCAACAGCAAACAGGAATGACGGAAAAACCAGGTCGGTTGGCGTGAAGCCGTTCCAGTGCGCATGATTAAGCGGCCAG
>JAFDZK010000373.1 GCA_018267005.1 Bacteroidota bacterium | reverse complement strand
ATTTTTGTGGCGAAAAACCTGCCGGATATTGCGCCGAAGGCCTTGAACCAACACATAACGGCCGGCTCGTTGCCAGGCGTACCTTTTTTTGACGTCGACGAAACACGCTTGCCCGCGAGAAAATTGTATAAGGCCCCGCCGCAGCAAAATATTGTGATCAACGATGGTTTTCCTGATACCCGGCTTGCCCCCATCGAACTGCTGGTACGCGAATACCGCCGTTTCGGCAATTACCAGTTTACCTCTAAATACCTGATGTACGGGCCTGAGCAGGGCTCGGAAAATTTACGCTTTGAGCTGGCTAAATTCCTGACCGAAACGCGGGGGATGCAAGTAAGCATGGAAAACATCCTGATCACCAAGGGCGTACAGATGGCGATGTACCTGACGGCGCAGCTATTGCTGAAAAAAGGCGATACAGTTATCGTGCCTGAGCCCGGTTATCCAACCGCGAACGAAATTTTTAAGTATGCCGGGGCCCAACTGGCTTTCGCCCCGGTTGACGAGCAAGGTATGGATCTGGGTGCTGTAGAAGATATTTGCAAAAAGAAAAAGGTGCGGTTGTTGTACGTGATCCCGCATCATCACCGGCCAACAACGGCAACACTAAGCTCCGAACGACGCATGCAGCTATTGGAGCTGGCCGCGAAATACCGCTTTGCTATACTGGAAGACGACTACGATTACGACTACCACTATACCAGCAGCCCGGTGCTTCCCCTGGCCAGCGCGGACTACTATGGGAGTGTGATCTATGTCGGTTCGTTTGCCAAAACCATTGCACCCGGCATTCGGGTGGGTTTTGTGGCTGCGCCCCAAAACCTGGTCAACCAGTTTGCCCGCCTGCGCCGCATGATCGACCGTCAGGGAGAGCAGTTGCTGGAAGAGGCTTTGGCCAACCTGCTCAGGAACGGCGACATCGGCCGGCATCTGAAAAAGACCAACAAGATATACCACGAACGGCGCAACGCTTTCTGCAGATTGCTAAAGGAACAATTGGGCGACCATATTTCGTTTAAAATACCCGATGGCGGCTTCGCGGTTTGGGCGCGGTATTTGGATGGAATAAATGCGAGGGAAGTGGCGCAAAAGGCCGCTGAAATGGGCCTGTCGCTAAGCAATGGAGAGGAATATTTTTACCTGTCGGAAAATACGGAATTCGTCCGCCTGGGCTTTGCTTCGCTGAACCTGGAAGAGCAGGAAGAAGGGGTGGGTATTTTGAAGAGAGCAGTGGAAAAGGTTAAAATATAAGCTTTGTCCTTTAAAACTAATTCTGTTACCGAATTATCTGACCTTTATAATTGCGAGCGTAACCTGCGATCGCTGACATCCCGTCTTCCTTAAGATCGCTTCGTCGCCGCACAGGGCCGCTCCTCGTAAGGACATGTTTTTTTAATCGGCACATCACCCCTCCTTTCTCATCTCCCTCAACATCACATTAAAGCGCCATTTGCGCAGCATCGCGTTTACTGTATTCACAACGCGTTTGGCCCGAGTCTCAGAAGTCTTAGCTTCATTGATCCATTTGATAAAATATTCGCGGTGCGATTTGGCCAGACTGTTGAAAAACTCCCAGGTTTCGGGCTCGAAATCGAAACATTCCTGCAGATCGGCGGGGATCTCGACTTTATAATCTGTATCTTCTTCCAATTTGCAGTGCAGCATGGCGCCGGCGTTCTTGTGCAGCTTTTTGCGCACGCCGGCCTTCAACGCCATAATAAAATTGCCTTCGCCCATGGGCATCAGCGCCATACCATGCACAGGCAGAGCATCCAGCATACCCCTTACGCGAAACGACTTTTTGTTGCCCGGCTTCATTTGCAGCGCGATATCCGCCGGAATATCGATATATGTCCAGCCGGTTTTTTCCCCCTGCTCGGCGAACTGCAGCATAATGGCATCGAACTCAACCATAGCGCCAATTTAAGGCATAATTGTAACCCGCAGGTAACAATTGTTAAAGATTGTTAAATCGGGACAAGGCTTTGTAACGATCACGCTTTTAACAGTGTCTTATGTATAAACCAACGAAAAAAACTTAACAACAAATATTATGAAAACATTACGATCGATCGCGCTGGGTGTGGCCATGCTGGTATCCGGCGGTACAGTTTATGCAGCCGGTGTTACGCACCACGAAATTTCAAAAGATGAAGTAGTCGGAACTTACATCAATGCTATCGTCCATGGCAACCTGAAAGATGTAGACCAGGCCATTGCCGACGATGCACAATTTTATACCATCCGCGGTACAGGCACCCGCGTTGATGCGCTGACCAAAAAACAGGTGATGGACTACCTGAAATCAAATGCCAGCCTTAACGAGAATTGCGAATGCACCAGTACCATGCTGAAAGACGATGATAACACATTCGTTGAAAAGGTTGATATGAAATATGATAATGTGACCCGCACCGATGTGATCACAGCCGAGCGTGATGGCAACGATTGGAAAATTACGAAGGTGGAAACCTCATATAAATAAAATAAATAGGTGGTTTATTGTTTGTTTTGCAAAGAGGGGCTCCGCGAGGAGCCTTTCGCTTTTTTGACTGAACTGAACTAATTTTAATATCGAATACTGAATTCCGACTATCGAATGCCAAAGTAAAAATCATTATTCGGCATTCGACAGTCGATGTTAGATATTCAGTCTCTGGTTATCTCTCCGCCGGAGTCACTCTCAATTCCTGTTTTTGATTATTCCTCAAAACACTAATGTACTGGAACTGGCCCACTTTATCGCCCGTAAGCAGCTTGAATAGCTGGTCGGAGGTTTCGACCACCTGATCGTTAAAAGCGTAAATAATGTCGCCGCTTAATAGTCCGCCCTTTTCGGCAGGACTGTTGGCCTCGACCTGGGTAATAAACAGCGCCTGCTGGTTTTTGAGGTGGTGTATCGTACGCAGCTTAGGCACCAGGCCGATCTGCTGCAGGCTGGCGCCTATATACGCGCGCTTCACTTTACCGTAACGGATCAGTTGGTTCGCCACCGATTTAGCCGTATTGATGCTGATGGCGAAGCAAAGGCCCTGCGCGCCGCGTATCATGGCGGTATTAACGCCTACCACTTCGCCATCGGCGTTGATGAGCGGGCCGCCTGAGTTGCCGGGATTAAGCGAGGCGTCGGTTTGAATCATGCTGTCCATACTAACGCCCGATTCGCCGGATAAGGTCCTGCCAAGCGCGCTGACCACCCCTGCCGTGACCGTATGCTGAAAGCCCAGGGGGTTGCCAATAGCGATCACCAACTGGCCGATCCTTAAATTATCAGAATCACCCAATATGGCGGGCGTATAGTCCGCAGCGTCTATTTTCAATATCGCGAGGTCAGTATAAGGGTCCTCGCCGACCAACGGCGCGTGGTGGACCGTACCGTCATACAGCATGGCGCGCAACTGCTTCGCTTTTTTTACGACGTGACTGTTGGTGAACAGGTATCCGTCGGAAGAAAATAAAAAACCGGTACCTGTGCCGGTTACGGTATCGCGACCCTTCTCGGTGGTAAATTGTTCGATCTTAACGACGGAAGTATGCAGCTTATCGACCGCGTCGATAATGATTTGTGAGTATGTA
>JAFDZK010000372.1 GCA_018267005.1 Bacteroidota bacterium | reverse complement strand
AAGGAATAGGCCGATACAAACTCATTAGCTTCTGACACCGGCTGATTATAAACCACAGCTTTTGGCTTTTTGACCAGGTCGCTTATATGGTCTATGATCTGAAACTTTTCCGCCGCGCCCAAAACCATATCTACGCCGGGTATTTCGGCAATTTCTTTTGGCTTGAGTTGCGCGTAACAGCCGACGATAGTTATATAGGCATTGGGCGATATTTTCAGCGCCTCTTTAACCACCTTTTTGCACTTCTTATCGGCGTTTTCCGTAACGGAGCAAGTGTTGATCACATATACGTCGGGTGTGTCCGCAAAGTCAACCGTATCAAAGCCGGCATTGTTGAAAAGCCGGCCAATGGTCGATGTTTCCGAATAATTCAGCTTGCAGCCCAATGTATAAAATGCAACTTTCCTGTTCATTTTCAGGGCGCAAAGTTACGTTTTTTGTTGGAAGGTTGAAAGGTTGTAATGTTAGAAGGTTGCCCTGTATGCAATGATTGGAAACATTTCAACTTTCCCACCCAAGAACTTTGCAACAGTTATTTCTCGTTCCACCTGTAACTATCATTGTCCAAACCGATCAAATCTATGACGCGATTCACTACGGTCATTGCCACATCTTCAATGGTTTGCGGTTTGCTGTAAAAAGATGGTATGGCCGGGCAGATGATCCCTCCTGCTTCGGTTACGGTTGCCATATTGCGGATGTGGATCAGGTTGAAAGGCGTATCGCGCACCACCAGGATCAGTTTCCGGCGCTCTTTCAGGACCACATCAGCCGCGCGGATCACCAGGTCGTCGGACGTGCCGCTGGCTATTCGGCCCAGCGTACCCATGGAGCAGGGAACGATCACCATCGTATCAAACCGCGCCGAGCCCGATGCGAATGGCGCCATGAAGTCGTTCTTGGCATAGAATTTAAAGGGCAGCTTCTCAAAATCGCGGTTACCTAATTCATGCTCCCATACCTGTTTCGCATTATCCGACATTACAACAGCCACCTGCTCAATTTGCTGGTGCAACTGCTGTAGCTTTTCGAGCAACAATTTAGCATAAATGGCCCCGCTGGCACCCGTAACGGCAACTACGATCTTTCGTTTCATATTAGCACCGGCAAATCTAAGGGATAAAACTTAAGCGCACAAAAAAGGGCCGAATAACAAGTACTCGACCCTACATCTACCTATGAAAAACATGCCCTATGAGAGGGCACTACAAATGTAAAAAGTGTTTTTCAATTTTTAAACAAAATATTAATATTTTTTTAATCGTTGTCGCGGAAGTTTTTCTCGATAAGCATCTGGATTATACCGTCTACCAAGCCGACGGTGGGCACATACATATTTTTGATGTTGGCCCATTTCATAATAGAAATGTATACCTCGCAGGCCGGGATGATCACATCGGCCCGGTCCTGGTTAATACCCAGCACATTAATACGGTCTTTCAGCGAGAACGAATTGAGGTAATTATACAGCGATTTGAGCTTAATGAAGCTTAAAGGGGCGCCGTTCTTTTCCTCCGACATTTTGTACAACTTATTGATGTTGCCCCCAGTGCCGATACCGTTTACGCTCTTGTATTGACGCGTGTGGTCGCGTACGAATTCGCGCATTTCGGCCCAGGTTTCTTCTTTATCCTGGTTGTCCAAAATACGGATGGTTCCGATATTAAATGAACGTGACGCCATTAGTTTTCCATCAGAAAATAGCGACAGCTCCGTGCTTCCTCCTCCCACGTCGATGTACAGGTAGGTTTTGGCCTTATCTATGCTCTGTTCGGCATGGTTGGAATAGATGATCTTCGCTTCTTTCTGGCCGGTAATGATCTCCAGGTCGATATCAGCCTTTTCCTTGATCGTCCGCACTATATCCTGCCCGTTGGCAGCTTCGCGCATGGCGGCGGTAGCAAAAGCCATATATTCGGTGGCCCTGTAGACGTCCATCAGGTTGCGGAAGGCCATCATGGTTTTTACCAGGTCGGCGGCTTTCCGTTCCGAAATATATTGCTGTAAAAAAGCGTCGTCGCCCAGGCGGAGCGGCACACGAACAAGCGTATTCTTTTTAAACGAAACGGCGCCGTTGTTCTCAATAATGTCGGCAATCAGTAATCTTACCGCATTCGAACCGATGTCAATGGCAGAGTATCTCAATTTGTATCAGTTTTTATATTTCAAATAATTATAAATGTCTATCTGGGCCCGGCAGGGAACCTCGCTGTGCGTCTTGTGGTATTTGTTGTTATTCAGACTGTTGATCTCGCGCGCTTTAGTATTATCCTCAAGCTGTATATCGATGATATCCCTTATTTCCTTCTTCAGCCTCTCATCGTAAATCGGGAAGCCGACCTCCACCCGGTTATCGATATTACGGGTCATAAAGTCGGCGGAGGTTAAGTAGATCAGCTCATCGCCGCCGTTGCAGTAAATATGCACGCGTGAATGCTCGAGATACTTATCGACGATACTGATCACACGGATATTTTCGCTGAACCCCTTCATCCCCGGCACCAGGCAGCACATTCCCCTGACAATCATTTTGATCTTTACGCCGGCGTTGCTGGCCTCGTATAGTTTCATTACCATCTGTTCGTCGGCCACGCTGTTCATTTTCAGTATCATGTAAGCTTCCTTACCGGCTTTGGCATGTTTTATCTCGTTGTCGATCAGCCTATAAAATACGGGGCGCGAATCCACCGGCGATACCACCAGATGCTTTAATCCTTTGGCAAATATACCCTGCTTAAGTGCGTTAAAAACTTCAGCCAGGTCGCCGGTGATCTTTTTATTCGAAGTGAACAGCGTGTGATCGGCATATATTTTGGCTGTTTTTTCGTTAAAGTTACCGGTCGATAAGCACGCGTAATGAGCAGCTTTACCTTTTTCGGTGCGCGTAACCAGGCATATTTTCGAATGCACCTTATAGCCTTCGATACCATACAACACGTTTACCCCTCCCTCCTCCAAACGGCTGCTGTAGTTAATATTACTTTCTTCATCGAAACGGGCACGTAATTCGACTAAGCAATTTACCTTTTTGCCGTTTTTGGCAGCGTTAATAAGCGCGTGGATCACATGCGAATGGTCGGCCAGGCGGTACAATGCGATGCTGATCTCTTTTACCTTCGGGTCGATGGCCGCTTCGCGCAGGAAATGGATCACATAGTCGTACGACTGGTAAGGCGTGCTCAGCAGGTAATCCTGCTTAGCTATCATTTCCATCAAACTTTTGCCGAAAGACAAACCACTTACGGGAAGCGGCGGGTACGGCGTGTATTCCAATTCGGGCCGCCCTACATTGGGGAAATTAATAAAGCTCTTAAAATTCAGGTAGCGATTGCCTGGTATCAGGTTTTCAGCATGAAGCCCAATCTTGTTCACCAAATAAGTGACCATCTCCATCGGCATCTCGCTGTCGTACAGCAGGCGCATGGGCTTGCCCTTTTTACGTTTCTGCAGGCTTTTTGAAAGGGCATCGATAAATTTTTCACTCACTTCCTTGTCCAGGTCGAGCTCGGCGTCACGGGTAAGCTGTATGGAATAAGCTTCGATGGTGTCATGGTCGAAAATGAAGAAAATATCTTCAAGCGAATAGCGGACAA
>JAFDZK010000371.1 GCA_018267005.1 Bacteroidota bacterium | reverse complement strand
CAACCTTACAACAAACCAAATAATATCGTAATTTCGGCGGCTGACAGCCGTTAAAATTCACAGTGTATAGCATTTTAAAGAAGGAGATCACTTCGTACCTCAGCTCGCTGGTAGCCTACGTAACCATAGGCGTATTTTTATTGGGAATGGGCCTTTTGCTATGGGTCGTTCCGTCAACCAGCATCCTTGTTTACGGTTATGCCGGGCTTGATAGCCTTTTCAGCACAGCTCCTTACCTGTTTATGTTCCTGATACCGGCTATTACGATGCGGTCGTTAGCTGAGGAACGCCGGGAAGGTACCTTTGAACTGCTGATGACGCGCCCGCTAACCGACGGGCAGATCGTGTTGGGCAAATTCCTTGCGTGCGTGCTGCTGGTGCTTTTTGCCCTGCTGCCGACTTTGATATATTATTACTCGGTTTACCAATTGGGTACGCCTGTTGGCAATATCGATACAGGCGCCGTAATAGGATCGTATATCGGCCTGTTTTTGCTGGGCGCATGCTTTGTGGCCATCGGCCTGTTCGCTTCGGCCATCAGCAGGAATCAGGTCATAGCGTTTGTTATCGCGGCTGCCATGTGCTTCTTTTTTTATGCGGGCCTGGATCTGCTTAGCCCATTGCCGGCCCTGCAAAACCTGAACATTCAAAATTGGGGTATTACAGAACATTATGAATCGGTAAGCCGGGGCGTACTGGACACCCGCGACCTGGCCTATTTCGTATGCCTCAGCGCACTTTTCATTTGGTTCACCTTGCTGGCGATCAAAATTCAGCGGCAAAAGTTGAACAGGAAGAATATGCTGGCTGTACTGGTTGCGATCGTAGTGGTTGGCTACTTATCGACGCTGACTTTTACACGTTTCGATTTCACTAAAGAAAAACGCTTTACCATATCTAAAATAAGCCAGCAAATATTGGGCAGGGTAAAGGAACCCATGAAGGTGGTCGTCTACCTGAAAGGCGATAACTTTCCCGGTTGGGCCAGGCGTTTACAGCGCGCTACGCGCGATATGCTGAGCGACCTGCAGGCTTATTCGCACGGTAACCTCTCATTTGAATTTGTCGACCCGATTGCGAACGTAAAGAACTTGTCTGAGGACGCGCAAAGGGCGGTTTATGACTCGCTGGATGCCAAAGGCATATCAGGGCAGGCGTTCGGCGTGCCGACCGAGAACGGCATCAGCCAGATCATGATCTTTCCCGAGGCGCTGATCATTTATAAGAATCAGGGGATTGCGGTTAATTTATTGCAATCGCGCATGGAGGCCAACCGTGAGGAGGAAGGCGCGAAGGAAGCCATACAGAATTTGGAATACAGTTTTTCTTCGGCCATAAAAAAGGTAGCCGGCGGCGGCAAGCCGCTGATCGGGTTTACCGAGGGCCATAAAGAGCTTACCGACCTGCAATTAAAGGGCGCGATCAATGCTTTGTCGGACGGATACGTGGTCGGGCGCGTCGATTTAACGAGTATACCGCTGTCCGCACTGATGCATTTGAAGATGCTGGTGATACCTAAGCCCGATAAAGCTTTCAGCGAGCTGGAAAAGTTTAAAATAGACCAATACGTTATGCATGGAGGGCGTGTACTGTGGACGATCGACCAGGTAAGCGCTGAATTGGATAGTATGCGCGGGCATGGCGGCGAACAGCTTACCTTTCCAAAGCAACTGAACCTGGACGACCAGCTTTTTGTGTATGGGGCGCGTATTAATTACGATCTCGTAGCCGATATGAGCTGCGCGCCCATAGCGATTGTGACCGGTACAGTTGGGGGCCAGCCGCAGATCATTACGCGGCCATGGTTGTATTACCCGGTGCTTATACCACGTTCAAAACACCCCATGGTTAAAAACCTGGACGGTATACTGATGCAATTTGCCAGCACGATAGATACCATCGGTGTGAAGGGCGTTAAAAAAACGATATTGCTCACCACGTCCGATCATAATAAGAAGTTCAGCGCGCCGTACTTAGTAAGCCTGCAGGCCCTTGAGCAGGAACCCGACCCGAAGGATTTCATCAGGCCGCCGAAGACGCTCGGCGTACTGCTCGAAGGTAAATTTAAATCCGATTTTCTGAACCGGCCTTTGCCGGAGGGCTTGAAGGAAAAGATAACCCCGTTGCCTGAAAGCGTTCCAACGAAAATGATCGTGATCAGTGATGGCGACGTATTTAAAAACGACGTGACCGACGAAGGAACATACCCGCTGGGCTACGACCGGGACGCTCACCAGACTTATGCGAACAAGAATCTTTTGCTGAACATTGCCGACTACATGACCGACGATTCGGGCCTTATTTCATTGCGTTCGAAAGAGGTTACCCTGCGCCTGCTCGACAGGACCAAGGTTCGCAGCGAAAGGTTGTACTGGCAGGTCATAAATAATGCAATTCCTTTGGCGTTTGTGTTGGTATTTGCTATTTTTCAACATTATATTCGCAGGCGAAAGTATGCTCATTAATTTTTATACTTTTGGTTGACTAATACTATTCAGCTATATGAGATTTATTGTTTCCACATCAACATTACTCAAGCAATTGCAGGCCGTCAGCGGCGCCCTGAGCAACAGCACGGTTTTGCCTATACTGGAAAATTTTTTATTTGAGATCAAGAGCGGAAACTTAACGATATCGGCCACCGACCTGCAAACCAGCATGACCACATCGCTGACCGTTGAGTCGAAGGAGAACGGTCGCATCGCCATACCTTCGCGCATACTGCTGGATACGCTGAAATCGCTGCCGGAACAGCCGATAGCTTTTTCGGTTGACGACAGTACTTTCGCCATCGAGATCAATGCCGGTGACGGTAAATACAAGCTGAGCGGCGAGAACGGCGAGGACTTCCCGAAGATACCCGTAGTTGAAAATGCTTCGTCGGTTAACCTGCCGGCTTCGGTATTGGCCGATGCCATCAACAAAACCATCTTTGCGGTGAGCAACGATGAGCTTCGCCCGGCAATGACCGGCGTTTACTGCCAGTTAACCACCCAGCATATTACCTTTGTAGCTACGGACGCTCATAAGTTGGTGCGTTACCGCCGCAAGGACGCTAAGGCTGCGGGAACAGCATCATTCATATTGCCGAAAAAAGCATTAAATTTGCTCAAATCGGCCCTTCCGTCGGAAGATGTAAATGTGTCGGTAGAATACAACAGCACCAGCGCGTTCTTTAAGTTTGGAAATATCAACCTGGTGTGCCGCCTGATTGACGAGCGTTACCCGGATTACGAAGCAGTAATTCCGCAAAATAATCCGAATAAGCTGGTTATCGACAGGCAGGCTTTCCTCGGCTCGCTGAGCCGCGTGGCCATTTATGCTAATAAAACCACTCACCAGGTGCGGTTGAAGATCAGCGGGAGTGAATTGAATATATCGTCCGAAGACATCGATTTTGCCAACGAGGCGCACGAGCGCCTGACCTGCCAGTACGACGGCGATGATATAGAGATCGGCTTCAACGCCCGTTTCCTGATCGAAATGCTGAAGAACCTCAATTGCGAGGAAGTAATGCTGGAAATGTCGACCCCGAACCGCGCAGGCTTGCTGCTACCGGTTGGCGGCGACGAGAACGAAGACGTGCTGATGCTGGT
>JAFDZK010000370.1 GCA_018267005.1 Bacteroidota bacterium | reverse complement strand
GAGGCAGATACAGCAACAAAAAAACAAGTTTTTTCATTTGAATCAGGTTATGGTAAATGGTCGTCGGCACGAAGGATGGTTATTCGATAATCAGCGTTTCATCCAGCGGTAGCCTTAAGCTTTTCAAAGCCGGTTCAGCCGCAATGGCGAGTTTTACCAGGAACACGCCCTCCTCGTCAGGGCCTATGCCGGTAATATCGCCAAACTTCGTTCTCATATCCGTCAATATCGGAATAAATTTCAAGTCCAACCCTTCCCCATTACCGTAAACCAGCCGCTGAAACAAATATAAAGGAGAGATCAGCGGGTGTACTGCCAACCCGAGATTGGTAGCCGCCAACCAAAGGCGTTCCATTGATCTGCCTCCGTCAAAATAATCCTTCAACTCGCGCCCGGGAACGGTGATCAGGCACAGCGCGGAAGCGGTTGCAACCGTTCGTTTCGCAAGCATATCCAGGGCCTTGCCGCCGTCCAGTTCGTTGAGCGCCCTGATAACGCGCTCGTCCTTTATAACGCCAAGCGCGGCCATCTGGGAATTGCTCAATCCCAGGGTTTTGATGTCGATGCCGTCACGTTCCCGCTCGGCCTCGTCAGTGGTCCAGCGCATTTCGCGGTGAACAAAATCGTGGTGGCCTTCTGTACTAAGCAATCGTACGCGATCGCAGAACCCGATAATTTCGCCTAACTCGGCCAGGACAGAGTCTTCAGTAAAAATCCGAAGTTTTGAGCCGGGCACAGATTCGGCATAGCGGCTAAGCCCGCTGTAGATGTCGTTCCCCAAAACAGATTTCGGCGCCGGATTTCGGTTGGTCAGGCGATGATAAATCGCCCGGTCAAGCGGTTTAAGCACCTGCTGCTCGCTTTCATCCGTGGCCATTCTGAACCGGATTGCGGCAACTAATTCTTGATCATGGCTTCCGTAAAATTTGAAAACGGGCTGCAGACCGGCATGGAGCGCATGGATGTTTAAATTCTCGAAAGCTGCGCCGAATGAAATAAAGGAAGCCGCTTTACGGTAATCGCCAAATGAAAACGACCGGTATTCATCGTGGAACAGGTAAAGCGCCCCGTCGCGATAAAGCCATTTCCACGGCTGGTCGTTGCCGGTTGACGGCGCCGCGCAGGCCGCGCGCACCAGGTCGCGAATAGTGTCTGCAGATGGTACGATATCCCCGGCGGTCGGTTCGAATACTACCTTTTCTGCCAGTTTTTCCATTTCGGATTTTGAAAGCGGCTTAAAGGGGTTTTTCTTACCTGTGGTCGTATCAACACTTTGTTTATCGCTGATGATTTCGTCGAAATCGATATAAAACCGGCCCGACGCCTGGAGCTGGCCGAGTAATATACGCCGGCAGGCGTCTGCGCCGGCGGCGCCGCCGAGCGTCACCGAGCTGGCCAGTTGGGGCCAGGTATTGATGCTTTGCTCTACTTCGACCATCGACGCCTTGGCACGCACGGAAATATTGTCGACGCCAAGCATTTGCAGGATCACGGGAACCTTATCCTCGTTGGATAGCTCCTTAATGTTTTGCGGGTTAATGCCGGTCACGGTACCATGCAAGAGCGGCCTGTCAGGTTCCAGGTCAAAGCGCTCGATATCGAGCATGCCCCTGTCGCTGGTATCCATTATCACGGGTATGCGCAATTCCCGGGCTTTATATCGGGCGAGTATTTTGATATCCAATCCATCGCATTCGTCCACCAGCACGTCAAGCTTACCGCCGCCGCTAAAAAAGTCGTTCATATTTGCGTCGGTCAGGCCGTCAAAAAAGCAAGAGACTTTAAGGAAAGGATCGATCTCCGCGATTTCCCGCGCGGCGATCACGACTTTAGGTACGCCCAGGTTGTGTACTCCGCTGCGGATACGATTGAGATTGCTCAGCTCGAGCACATCGAAGTCGGCAAGGCGCAATTCGCCGTAACCACGCTCCATCGATAACGTCAGTGCGATAGATTGCCCGACAGAAAGGCCGATAATGCCGATCTTCTTGGTTGCGAGCAAGTCCCGTTCCTGTTGGGTTATTTTGTACTGGTTGCGGTTGGTGCGAACTTCTATAAATTCTTCTTCGTCCAGCAAATGCACAAGACGGCGGCTCCAGGGATAATAAACCCAAACGCCGTAGTCGGCCATAGCGCTGCCGTCAATATGAGCGGCGATCAGCCCGGCGTATTCTTCCGGTTTGATCCTTATCCATGGCCGGCGGCTTTTTATAAGCTCGCGCAATTGGCCTTCTATTTCGTCGGAGATAAACAGCGGGACGCCCGCCGATAAAAGCTCGTTATATAACGCCCGGTCATCGGCCTGCCGAAGTCTAAGCAGTAAAGGCGTGTAACGGTTCGCTGTATCCCCGGAGTTCGCGATCAAATCTTGTAGATGGTTCATGTAAAATAATAAGCAAATTTAGTTTAATTATAGAGAAACTACCCAATATCTGGAAAGACTCCTTTCACAGCAAGTTCAGGCGCATTTCCCCCCATTCTGTTTCATAGTAATTTCGCCTTGCATTCGCAATGGTGTCGGCAAGATTCCACTCGTGCAGGTTGCGTATATCGAGTTCATAGTGTATCTCGATCGACTTTTTGCGCAGCACCTCGATCCGGACCATGTTCAGGTTCTTTCTAAGCCGCAGAATGGCCTCACGCTCTTCGTGGTTGGCGGTTGACAACGTACCGATATCTTCGTGCAGCATGGCGGTTGCGAGCAAGTCCATTTTTGGATAATAAAATGTTCCATTGTTGCCTATTCCTGGTTCTTTATGGTAGCCTACGCTTTCGGCCATGGCAACGGTATATGGCGCACATAAGGCGAACAGCGAGGTTAAACCGATCTGTGAAGATATGGCCACGGCTGCGCGCGTTAGAAAGATGCTGCCGATGCCGTAGCCGGCTATTTCGCGCGAGTTCCACAAACCGCAGATCTCGCCGGTGCCATGCTGGGCATAGCGCCATACCAGCTCGACCACCGACGGGTCCATCGCCGCGGTAGCCTGCTCTATCGGTAACGGTTCAGTTCCGCCGGCCACATGCACGCGGGCGCCGCCATAAACGCGTTTCGCATCCAGCGACTCGACAATGATGACGAATGCAGCCGGATTCGATGTCCATTCATGTTTGGATGAGGTGACTTTCGTGACGCCAATATTGGTGAGTACCTGCGTGTGGCCTTCCAGGAAAAGCTCGCACGTTGCCGGGTCATCAATAGCCCGGAATACCCTCAGCCTGACTACAGGATTTTCCTTACTCAAACCTTGATGCATCGTATTTAATTCCCCCTTTTAAAAGAGTTGCGTGTGAAATGTATTTAACACCGGTTTGAGGTCGCCCGGTCCGGGCATAATTAGTGAGCACAATTACCAGGCCAGAGCAGAGCCTGGCTATAGAAGCGAAACCCATTCGAATATTGTAACACATACAGCTGAGTTAAAACCAATTTGCAAACCATACGCGCCGCGGGGCAGTACCGAAACTTTTAAAACAAAAAAAATCCGGGTGAGGAATAGCAAGCCGGGCCTGCTATTGACGGGTTGAGGTAAATGCAAACACGGAACTTTTACGAAAATCGAGTGCTGAGAGTTCGCATTAAAACAAAAATTCTACGGCAATTTTTAACCGGGCAATTGTCGTACTATT
>JAFDZK010000036.1 GCA_018267005.1 Bacteroidota bacterium | reverse complement strand
AAAGAGATACAAGTAAATTATCGAGCAAGGCAAAATGTTATACTTGAATTAGGCTACTTTTTCGGCAAATTGGGGAGAAGGAAAGTATGTGCCTTATGTTCATCAGATATAGAATTACCAAGTGATATTTCGGGAATATTGCACATCCCATTAGATACACACGGCGCATGGAAATCTAAACTAGCAAAAGAATTGAAGTCCACTGGGTTTGATATTGATATGAATGACTTAATTTAAGTTGCCCCACGGCAGGTAGTCTCCCGACACAATCGTTCGAAGCCAGAGCCTTCGAACAGCGAAAACAGCAAAATATATTTCCAGGCGCTAAACCCCATTCATACCCCATAAGATAATTTTAAATTAGCTCAATGAAAAAGCTGTTCCTTTTGATCGGCATCGCCCTGTCGGGCTTATCCCTGTCAGCTCAAAAACAAGCCATTAAACTGATCTACATCGGCGACAGCATTACAGCAGGCGCTTTGCTTGACGACCCGGCAACACAGGCGCCGCCGGTAAAAGCGAGCCACTATTTGCAGCAGCAACCCGGAATAGATTCCGTCCGTTTTGTGAACCAGGGGCACAGCGGTTTTACTACGGTCGACTTTTTACCCGGCGGCGCGACCTTCGCCACGGTTGAAAAGTCGGCCGCTGACCTAAACGCTGAACCCGGAGTTTTGATCTTTTCCATTATGCTGGGCACCAATGACAGCGCCATGAAAGGCACGAACGGCGCACCGGTCGCACCGCAGGATTACATTCAAAATCTAAAAGAAATTATCGACCGCCTGTTAAAAGATTTTCCCGGAAGTTACGTGATCATCAACCTGCCGCTATGGTACAGCCCGAATACGTGTAACGGCGCCGAATATTTGCAGGAAGGATTAGACAGGTTGCAAAGTTATTTCAGGCCGATAAGGACACTGGTGAACAACTACATTCAGCACCGGGTGTTTTTAGGAGATACGCAGGCATTCGGCTACTTCAAAACTAATTACCAAACCAAATTGCGGCCGGAGGAAGGACACCAGGGTACATTCTATCTCCATCCGAATAAAGACGGCGCGGCCGACCTGGGTGTTTTTTGGGGAAAGGCGATCTACCAAATCATATCATCCGGAAAATTAAAGTAGCGCATCACATTTAAGTAACACGACTTATGTCAGAACAATGGAGTAACTTTTTCGTGATGGCAGGCGGCGGCGCGGCGGCGCTCGCGGGGCTGATCTTCGTGGCAATGTCGATCAACCACGCGATCATTATGCAGAACACGACGCATAAAAATCGGGCAATTAACATGCTGAGCGGATTTAGCGCCATTTTTATGGCCTGCGGTCTCGCACTGTTAGGCGACCAGGGCCTTAAAGCATTCGGGCTGGAGTGGTTTTTACTTTGGCTCATCGCAACGGTTATCTTCATCAGGGGCTATGTGGTAGCGATCAGGGCGGGAATGAGCTTTATTGGTTTGAACGTGCCGCGGCTCGCGGGAGGCACTTTATGCTACCTGGCTGAACTGATAGCCTCAATTTTGTTTATACTCGGTTATCGCTCCGGGTTCCTGGTCGCAGCCATCGCGATGATCGTTTTGTTCGGGTTCCTCATTTCGGGAGCCTGGCTGCTGATGAGCGGTGTCTACGAAGACCGGGGCAAGTAAAGACAATTTTTACCTCAAGTCGCGATTCTTTGTATTTTTGGAATTTACCATTAATAACATGCCCAATGCAAACTTTAGCGGAATTTAAAAATTCACTGGACTCAGAACGGCCGCCTGATGGGTTAGCTGCACAGCTTAAAAGCTTGTGGTACGATGGCAAAGGCGATTGGAACAAGGCACACACCGAGGTTGATCGATTAGGCGACAAAGGATCGTCATGGGTGCATGCCTACCTGCACCGTAAAGAGGGCGATACCTGGAATGCCGATTACTGGTACGGTAAAGCAGGTAAAACCCGGCCGAAATGTTCGCTGGATGAGGAATGGGAGCAATTGGTTTGCAGTTTCCTGGATTGAGCGAAACCGCGGCTTAACCGCTTCCTGAAGCAGGAATCAGCAATGGCATGCAACAAGAGCGCCGTGAGAACCCGGAAAGTGTTCCGTGACCAACAAGCGTACACTACAACCTCGACGATTAACTTATAACGAGTTGTATGAAATTCTTCCTGAGCTTTAACTGAACCGTTTTATCCGAGTTTATTGAAAACTCCTTCACATCGTTGTTATCGGCGATAACACGTGCCGGCTTAAATGGCAGACCGATGATGTTCAGATGGTAATTCTCGTAACGCGGCGTGTACAGCCCTTCCATGCTCTGCTGAATGGTTAGCTTGTTATCCTTGCCCCTGACTACGAATTTCTTCTCCAGGTAAATGTCCTGCTCGTAAGCGAATGTTTCGCCGTAATCCTCGAAAATGAATGAATTCGCCTCAATATCGCTGTAATAAACATTCAGCTTTACTTCCTCGATCTCTTTTTCGCCGACATATTGCATTACAGGGTATTCGGGTATAATGGAGCCTGCTTTAACAAACATAGGCATGGTTTCCAGCGGCGTAGCCACCGTAACCTCCTTGCCGCCGTCGACCAGTTCGTGGGTCCAGAAGTTATACCACTTCCCGGCCGGCAGGTACACTTTCCGGCTCTTTTGCCCCGGCACCATTACCGGGCATATCAGTATTTTATCGCCAAAGGTAAATTCGTCCTGGCGGTAGTGGTTCGTAGTTTCGCCCTGCTCGTGCATCACTACCGGCCTGATGATGGGGAACCCATAACGGTGATGCTCCCAAAAGGCAGAATACAAGTACGGTAGCATGCGATAACGCAGTTCGATAAACTTGCGGTTGATGGAAGTATACGGCTCGCCAAAGCTCCAGGGCTCGCGTTCCTTGGTGTCGCCCGCAGAGTGGGCGCGCATAAATGGCGAGAATGTTCCCATCTGCACCCAGCGGGTAAACAGCTCACCGTCGGGCTCGCCGCTGAACCCGCCGATATCTGTTCCGCAGAAAGAGATACCTGATACCGATAAGCGCTGACACATGATATTACCCAACTGGAGATGTTCCCACGAGGCGACATTGTCTCCGGTCCAAACTGATGAAAAACGCTGTACACCCGAATATCCGGCGCGGGTGATGGTAAACGGCCGCTTATTTTTCATGATCTTGCGCAGACCTTCGTAAGTCGCCCTTACCATTTGCATGCCGTATACGTTATGTGCCTTCCGGTGCGAGCCGCGGTGTCCGTCGAACTGGTGGCGCACGTCGTCGGGGAATGTTCCCGTGCCAAACACGGCGGGTTCGTTCATGTCGTTCCATACGCCGGCCACGCCCAACTGCACTAATTCATCGAACAGGTTGCCCCACCATTCCCGCACTTCGGGGTTGGTAAAATCGGGGAACTGGCAACGGCCCGGCCATACGTGACCTTCCATAAAATAATCGTCGCAGCGACGGCAGAAATACCGGTTTTCCTTCCCTTCCCTGAACACGGCGTAATTATCATCCACACGGATACCAGGATCGATGATCACTACGGTCTTAAATCCCTGCTCCGAGAGTTCTTTTATCATCCGCTTTGGGTCCGGAAAATATTTGCGGTTCCAGGTAAAACAGCGGTACCCGTCCATATAATCGATGTCGAGATAGATACCATCGCAGGGTATCTTCTTTTCACGGAAGGTTTTGGTAACCATTTTTACCTTCGACTCAGGATAATAGCTCCAGCGGCATTGGTGGTAGCCCAGCGCCCATAGCGGGGGCATAGGGTGCGTGCCGGTTATCAGGTTATATCGCTTTACCACGTCCATCATATGCGGCCCGTGGATATAATAGTATTGCAGTTCCCCGCCTTCAGCCCAGAAACTCGTTTTGGTTGAGTCCTCTGCGCCGAAATCGAACTCGGCCCGGAAAGTATTGTCGAAGAATATGCCGTGAGCTATATCGTTATGCAGACTGATGTAAAAAGGTATGCTGCGGTACAGCGGGTCCTGGTTCCAGGCAAAGGAATACGCGTCGGTGTTCCAGTTCTTCAACCTTTTGCCGCGCAGATTAAGTTCTGTAGGCTTATCGCCCATGCCGAAAAAGCTTTCGTCGGCGTGGCAGGCCTTGGTACAATAAACGTAATATCCGCCAAACTTTATGTTTTCCTCCCAGTGCATCGGAACGGCATCCGTGCTGGTTATATGTCCCTGGTTATCGGAAAAGGAAATAAAGAAGTCCTCCTTGCGGATATGACAGTTTACCGCACTTGTCGAGACGACATACTCCAATTCGTGCTCGGTCATCCCGAAAAGCGATATCTTTTTTTCCAGCTTCGGAACTGCATAGGAAAACTCGTCGAGGAACACGCCATGCGGGGCAAGCCGCACCCGGATAATTTCGTCGGTAACAACGGTTACTTCCACTTTGGCGTTACCGTCTGAAAAGTAAAATTTATTCCCTTTTTTCTCGGAGTCGAGCGGTTTGCCCAGGTATTTTTTTACAATAGGTTTTATCCCGGTAACAGGGTTATTGACGTGGTGAAACTCCTCTTCCTCTATTTCAGCCAGTTTACCGGAGGGTATATCAGAATTCGTTATATTACTATCTTCCATTCAAATCAATCGTGTCAGCAGTGTCAGCAATGTGTATCTTTTACGCAATATAAGCAATGGGGTTTAAAGTTATTTACTTATATTTTTAAAATAAGTATAGCGGCGCCATTATTCTTCCTGCTCGTTGATGCGCAACGCCAGGAACGCGGCCAGTATCATCATACAGCCGCCGATCTCCACCGCCAACAATCGATTGTTATTCAACAAGTGTGCCATTATCCAGCCAAAGAACAACGATGCAATGATCTCGGGCAATACGATGAAAAAGTTGAATATGCCCATATAAATGCCGATCTTATTTTCGGGTAGGCAGCCTCCAAGCATGGCATATGGCATAGACAAAATGCTCGCCCACGCAATGCCAACTCCTGTCATTGAAACATAGAGCATATTCGGCTGATGAATGAACGCTACTGATATTAACCCGGCAGCGCCGCAAAGCAGGCAAAGCATATGGGTATATTTTCGCCCGATTTTATGAGCAATCACAGGCAGGAAAAAGGCAAAGACGAAAGTTACCAGGTTATAATAGGACAACGTCAAACCCGCAAATTCGATGCCTTTGGTATAAAGTGCGTCTTTTTCACTTACCGCGCCGAAAACGTTCCGGGCCACGGCCGGCGAATAATAAAACCACATCAGGAACAAGCCCGGCCAGGTAAAAAACTGCATCAAGGCCAGCTTGCGCATCCTTTTTGGCATGGTCCTGATCGAATGGATGATCTCTCCGGCGCCGCCGCCAAAACCCTTTTTTGATTCGCGGGCTTTTTGCCGCTCCGTTATATCAGTCGGAGGGTATTCCGAGCTGGTGACGATCGTATATAAAACCGCGATAATAAAAGCTCCCGCCCCGATATAAAATGAATAGCGTACTGAAGGCGGTATGTTATCGCCATTGAGGAGTTTATTACTTACATGAAACCAGTTGGCCATCATCCATGGCAGTGCAGAGGCAACCACAGAGCCTAACCCGATGAAGACGCTTTGCATGGCAAAACCCGCGGTGCGCTGGTCGTCGGGCAACTTATCCGTAACAAAGGCCCGAAAGGGTTCCATACTGACGTTGATGGATGTGTCCAGTATCCAGAGCGTGCCTGCCGCCATCCATAAGGTTGACGATTGCGGCATAATAAAGAGGCATATCGTGCTCAATATAGCGCCGACCAAAAAATAAGGACGCCGGCGACCCAGGGTTTTGCTCCAGGTGTGATCGCTGAAATAGCCGATGATAGGTTGAACGATGAGCCCGGTAAGCGGCGCCGCCAGGAAAAGGAACGGAATTTTGTCGGGTTTGGCGCCCAGGTATTCATAAATAGCGCTCATATTGGCCATTTGCAGCGCCCAGCCGAACTGGATACCCAGGAATCCGAAGCTCATATTCCATATCTGCCAAAAACTTAATCTTGGCTTATGGGTCATGCTTACTGTTGTCATAATTTATCGGTTCAATAGTTTAATTGGTCAAAGTCGGAGCAGCATGCCGCCCATCGCAGGAAGTACGATATTTACTCCATCTGCAATATCGGTCGTCCGGAATTTAGCGCCGCTCAATAAATCGGTCAATTCCTTTTCACCGCTCAGTTGAAGCAAAGCAAGCAGGTCATCCGGCAGCTTTACTTGTATGTTCCGTTCTTCGCGTTTAAAATTGGCGACAACTAATATACGCTGCTTATCCGTAAATCGCAGAAACAGGTACAGGCGATCGTCAAATCCAGCCTGGCCCTCGTTAGCCAGCATTAATTCCCAAAATCTTCCAACGCGCAGGGCCTCCTCGCTTCGGCATAAATTGAGCAGCCTGCTGTAAAATTCCCTTAATTTCTTTTGATTGTCTGACAGTCGCCCGCCATCAAAGGCCCCATTGTTCAGCCATTTCTGATGTTCCGGAACGCCCCAGTAATCAAATATCGTTGTCCGGGCGTCGTCGTTGCTAAAACCCTCGTTGCCGGCCCCGGGCTCACCCACTTCCTGGCCGAAATAGACCATCACCGGGCCGGTATTCAAGGCAACAGTAACGATCATTCCAGGCACGGCATTCCACGGATCACCCGCGAAATACCGCGACGCTACGCGCTGTTCGTCATGATTTTCCATAAACCGCAGCATGCGGTTATCTATACCTTTCGAATCGCGGTTCCAAACCTGGTTGATGTCCCAGGTCGTAGCTTGCGGATGGTCGTAGGTCAGTTTGCGGATTGCGTCGTATAAGCCGACCTTATCATAAAGATAGTCGAATTTTCCGTTGACGATATAATTGCCGTATTGCTCGATCTTATAAGCTTCGCCGATAAACATTAGATCGGGAAATTCAGTCTTAAGTTTGGCAATAATCCATCCCCAAAACTCGACCGGCACCATCTCCACCATATCGCATCGGAAACCGTCGATCTCTTTTTTAGTCCAGAAACGTAATATTTCATACATTTTGTTCCAAACGGGCGGTATAGGATCGAAGTAT
Organism: Bacteroidota bacterium; assembly: GCA_018267005.1. Lineage (GTDB taxonomy): Bacteria > Bacteroidota > Bacteroidia > Sphingobacteriales > Sphingobacteriaceae > Mucilaginibacter. The sequence continues at coordinate 15,263 of JAFDZK010000036.1, read as the reverse complement.
TTTTGCTGATTGTTGACGTAATCTATTCCATAGTTCAGCTTGACGGTTTCAAACCAGTCGTTGATGTTTGGCGACGCCGAGAACTTATCGTTTCCCGTAGCCTTCGCAGGGTCTTCGTCAAACTGCCCGTCTTTCAGCGCACTGGTAAATTCGTCGCCGCCGGGGTTGTAACCTGCTGGCACGACAAAAGGCTGCCCGGGCGTATAATAGAAATCATTTTGCGGGTCGAAAGCTTTGCTTGTATCATCGTCTTCACCAAAATCCCGTACGTCGTCCGGCTTGCGGTCGGAAGCATAGGTGCGGGCAACATGGTTAGGCACGAAATCCATGATCACTTTCAGGCCGTTGTCATGCGTCCTTTTGATGAGCGATTCGTACTCGGCCATCCGGTTATTCACGTCAACCGCCAGGTCAGGGTCGACATCGTAGTAATCCTTTACGGCGTAAGGCGATCCGGCCCGGCCCTTTACCACATCCGGGTCATCCGTTTTAATACCGAATTGGGAATAGTCCGTCATAGTGGCGTGTTCGATCACACCGGTGTACCAAACGTGCGTAAAGCCCATTTTGCTGATCTCCCGCAGGGCCTTATCCGAAATATCATTGAATTTGCCGCAGCCGTTCTCCTCTATCGAACCGTAGTATTTGTTTAACTGCCTGGTATTACCAAACAACCGGGGCAGTAATTGATAGATAATGAGCTTATCGTCGGTACCGGGCTGCATCAGTCAGACTACGCTTCAACCATTAATTCATTATTGGCGTCAACCAGTTGGTCCTTGCCATATATCGAAACTGTAATTTCCTTGCCCGACAAGTTCCTTATCTGAACGCCTTCCTTGCCAACTTTAATGTTCAGCAGCGTGCCCCGGAAACCAATATGGAACGAGAATGATTGCCATTGCACGGGCAAAAACGGATTAAACGACAACTTGCCGTCTTTCACGCGCATTCCGCCGAAGCCTTGTACAACAGCCATCCAGGTACCGGCCATCGAGGTAATATGGCAGCCGTCCTCGGTATCGTTGTTATAATCGTCCAGGTCGAGGCGCGAAGTGCGGAGATAAAATTCGTAAGCGCGGGCTTCATCACCTAATTTGGCTGCTATAACGGCGTGCACGCACGGCGATAGCGACGACTCGTGTACCGTACGCGGCTCATAAAAATCATAATTACGGCGGATAGTATGTATATCATATTGATCCTCGAAAAAGTACAGTCCCTGCAAAACATCGGCCTGTTTGATAAAGCACGAACGGAGTATCCTGTCCCAGCTCCATTTCTGGTTCAGCGGGCGCTCGGCGGCTGGCAGGTCTTTCACCAGGATTTGCTCCTTGTCCATATAACCGTCCTGCTGCATGAATACGTCCAGCTTTTCATTATACGGAAAATACATCTTCCCGATAATCTCCCTGAACTTAGCCGTTTCGTTCCCGTCATCGAAATGCACCTTGTCAACCAGGGCCTGGTACTTTTGCGGATTTTCGGCCTTCACTTGTTCGGCAACTTCCATCGCATACTGCATGCACCAGCAGGCAATGGTATTGGTATACCAGTTATTGTTGACGTTGTTCTCATATTCATTTGGGCCGGTAACGCCAAGCATTACATACTGCTGGCGTTCGTCCGACCAGTTGACCCTTTGGGACCAGAAACGGGCTATAGCGATCAGTACTTCAAGACCGTAATCGGCCAAATATTGCGCGTCGCCGGTATAACGTACATAATTGAAGATGGCGTAAGCAATGGCCCCGTTACGGTGCACTTCCTCAAAGGTGATCTCCCACTCGTTATGCGATTCGGTACCGTCCATAGTAACCATAGGGTAAAGCGCAGCCCCATCCTTAAAGCCAAGCAATTGCGCGTTTTCAATGGCTTTGCCTAATTGCTTATAGCGGTACAAAAGCAGGTTGCGTGTTACTTTCTGTTCGGCTGTAGCCAGGTAAAACGGTACGCAATACGCTTCCGTATCCCAATAGGTCGAGCCGCCGTATTTTTCGCCTGTAAAGCCTTTCGGGCCGATATTCAAACGGTCATCCTCGCCCGTATAGGTTTGATTGAGCTGGAAAATATTAAAACGAATACCCTGCTGCGCGGCAACATCACCTTCAATTATAATATCGTTGTGCCTCCACTTTTGCTCCCAGGCTGCGGCTTGTTCGGCCAGCATTTGATCGAACCCTTTTTCGCCGATGGTCTTTAAAGTGGTTTTCAGTACTTCGGATAAGGCATCAGCCGGGTAATTTTGCGAAGATATGTTGGCGGCGTATTTGATCAGCGTTATCGGCTGACCTTCAACGGCGTTCAATTCAACGCTTGTGCCAACGTATTTTTCTCTTTCTACGCATTTAACCTCCCCGCCGTGACTTACTGTAAACCTCTGACCGGTTGCTACTTCAAACCCGGTCTTTTTAGTGCGCATTTGCACATAACCGCCGTCAGTCCAGTTTTCTTTTTCAACCTCGTCCCAAAATTTTTCGTCGTAGTTCGAGTCTTTATTAACCACATCACCGTCCACATATGGGGTGAGGGTTAAGGGGCCTGAATAATTAACCGGCGTAATGGTATATTTTATTGCACCTGTTTCATCATCGGCAATGCTGCAAAAACGGAGGGCCTCACCCTCAACTTCAACACCGCCGGTAGTTTTTGCGCGAAAAGTACGTTTCAGGTACCCTTCCTTCATGTTCAGCTCACGCCGAAAGCTGCTTACCTCACATTTAGCCAGGTCGAACTGTTCTCCGCCGATCATTACGTCTATGCCGATCCAGTTTGCGGCATTGATCACTTTAGCAAAATATTCCGGATAACCGTTCTTCCACCACCCCACGCGGGTTTTGTCGGGATAGTAAACGCCCGCTACATAATTACCCTGCAGCGTATCGCCGCTGTATGCTTCTTCAAAATTGGCGCGCTGGCCCATGCGGCCATTGCCCAGGCTAAAAATACTTTCTGATATTTTATTCAGTTCAGGTTTAAAACCTTCTTCAATGATCTTCCACTCGTCGGCTTGTATATAATTCTTCATGTAATTGTTTAGTTTGTCATTACTTATCTGCTACCTGATTATAACTACGAGATTGCTTCGTCGTTTCTTCCAGCAATGACAGGTTTGGTTTCTAATTCTCTTAACTTATCCAAATTCATTTTATCCAGCCCGCTTACTACCAGGTCGGCCCTGGTAAGTACTTCCGGCGAGCCGATGCCCACAGCTTTCATGCCTCCGTTGTGCGCTGCTGCTATCCCGGCTATAGCGTCTTCAAAAACCACGCAGTTTCCCGGTACGATGTGCAACGCTTCAGCGCCTTTCAAAAATACTTCCGGATCAGGCTTGGGCTTGCTTACCTTGTTCCCGTCGATCACCACATCGAACAGGTGATCTATGCCGACCTTTTCCAGTATGGTGCCTGAGTTTTTGCTCGCCGAACCGAGCGCCGTTTTTATGCCAGCCTGTCGGCACGATTCAACAAATTCCTTTGCTCCGGGCAATAATTCGCCGGGCGTCATTTTGCTGATCATATCCACATACCACGCATTTTTCCGCGCGGCAAGCTCTTCTTTTTCAGCATCCGTTTTGGCAATGCCTCCCCATTGCAGTATCAAATCCAGCGAAGCCATACGGCTTACGCCTTTCAGTTTTTCGTTATCTTCTTCCGTCAGGTCGAAGCCAAGCTCATCGGCCAAACGCTTCCACGCCCTGTAATGGTAAACCGCAGTATCAACTATTACCCCGTCGAGATCAAAAATACACGCTTGTATTGTAGTCATGCTTTTGTTTTTCGCCTTCAGCGTGCTAAAAACACACCCTGAACGCGGACACTAAATATATCTATTAATGAGTGTTATTCGGTAAAATTTCTAAAACTAATGCGGTCTTCGCGGGCACCATCAGTTTTGACAACTCTACAGTTTCATCCGTCACTACGTTCCGGGCTTTCAGCGCACCGTTTATCCGTTCGCTGTAGCGGTCAGTAGTAACCGTCTGCTCTTTGTCCCCGCTATTGAATACCACCATCACTGTCTTTAGCTTGTCGTACCTGAAATAAACATATATGCCGTGCTCCGGAAGATATTGCATCAGCTTGCCCGTTTGCAAAGCGGGCGTGTTCTTACGATAATTTGCCAGGGTGCGAACATAATTAAAGGCATCGTTTTCCTTATTAGTTCTGCCGGAAGCAACGAATTTGTTGTCCTTATCGCCGGGCCAGCCGCCGGGGAAATCCGAGCGCACCAGGCCGTCCGGGTTAGAGTAGTTTTTCATCAGTATCTCGTCGCCGTAATACATCTGGGCAACGCCGCGCATGGTCATTAACATGGCAAATGCCGATTTATAGCAAGTAACATCTTCCTTGACCATGGACAGCACCCTGCTCATATCATGGTTATCCAGGAATACGACGTTCCTCGTCGGGTCTTTATATAAAAAGTCCTGCGAAAGCAGTTCGTAAAGCCGCATTACGCCACCGTTCCAGCCCATAACAGCATCGTATATACCGTCTTTTATCGCCGCATCGGTAACACCGGGCAGATGGGTGTCCAGTCCGCGATTGATCGTATTGCCTTCGGTAAAAAATGCCTCCACAACCGGTTCCGTCGCCAGCACTTCGCCGAAAATGGACAAATGAGGGAACTGGGCCTTCACATCGGTCGCCCATTGCGCCATATACCTGGGATCGTTGTATGGGTAAGTATCCAGCCTTAACCCGTCGACACCGGCATATTCAATCCACCAGATATGGTTTTGGGTAAGGAAATGCTGAACGTAGGGATTGTTCTCGTTCATATCAGCCATCCGCCGGTCGAACCAGCCGTCAAGCATTTGTTTACGGTCAGCCGCCGAGCCATGCGGGTCCATTATGGCTTCATATTTAAAATTCGATTTGGTATAAGTCGGCCACTGATGCACCCAGCTTTTCATCGGCATATCCTGTATGGTATAGCCCTCGGTTCCGGCGTGGTTATGCACCAGGTCCATCACTACCTTAATACCCATGGAGTGGCATTTATCAACAAATTGTTTGTATAACTCGTTGGTACCGTAGCGCGGATCGATCTTATAATAATCGGTAACCGCATAGCCGTGGTATGAAGCTGAAGGCTCATCGTTTTCCACTGCAGGCGTCAGCCAGATGGCGGTTACACCCAAGTCCTTCAAATAGTCCAAATGGTTCATGATACCCTGGATGTCCCCTCCGTGACGGCTGAACATCTTTGCCCGATTGATGCCTTCTTCACGCATACCGTGTATCGAATCGTTGTTCGGATTGCCATTGGAGAAACGATCGGGCATGATCAGGTAGATCAGGTCCTTATCGGTCACGCCCTGCGCGCGGCTCGGCGATTGGTTTCTTTTTCTGAGCGCATAATCATAAGTCAGCGTCTTCTCGCCTGCTTTGACAAATTTTATCGGGAACGTTCCCGGAACAGCCGAAGAAAAAATGCGCAGATCGACGAATAAATAATTCGGATTTTCAACTTTATGAACCGCTATCAGCTTTACACCGGGGTAGCTGAGCTGGACATTTCGGGATCCGATGTTCTCGCCGTGAACGATCAGTTGCAGGTCGGGATTGTGCATGCCAACCCACCAAAACATGGGCTCCACGCGGTCCAGGGCCGGAATTTGAGCCGATACGCTTAATGCCCCCAACAGACAGGCAAGCATTAAAAATAGTGATTTTCTCATACCAGGTTTTATCAGAAACAGGTTTTCGCAGCAGCAAAAATTGATCGCTGACCGCGTTCCAAATTTAGAATAAAATTGATTGGTTGTGTTAAAAAGTAAAAATGTTTGGCGAAGTGAACCGGTGATCTGTGATTTGTGATCAGTTTGATTAGTTCAGTTAACTAAGATCCCTACGCACAATTGAGCCTTTAACAACAAAGAAACAATTTTCAAATAAATTCGCGTAACCCAAAAGTTACACGTTACTTTGGGTAACTCAAAGGTTACATATTTATGCAGAGAGACCTCGTCGTAAAATGGCACTTCGGCCATCCGCCCGAAAAAGTATGGGAATGCCTCACCGACCCTGAACTGGTAAACCAGTGGTTTATGAAAAATGACTTTTTGCCCGTTGTGGGTCACAAATTTCAGTTCCACAGCAAGCCCATGCGCAAAATGGGCTGGGACGGTGTAGTCTATTGCGAGGTGCTCGAGGTGGTCCCCAACCAAAAGCTGGTTTATACCTGGCAGGGAGGCCCTGAACCTGGTGTGATCGGCCTGGATACGTTGCTGACCTGGACCCTGAGCCCTGACGGCACAGGCACCCGCCTCGTGCTGGAGCACAAGGGCTTTAAAGGCTGGAAGAATTTTATTGCGAGCATGTTTATGGAAAACGGCTGGAAAAAAGGCATCCCGCGCCGCTTTGGCAAGATATTAGACGATTACGTACATGGCACGACTGAACACGGACCCCTTCCAGGCGATTGCGGACACTAACCGCCGGGAGATATTGATGCTGCTGACAGGCAAAAAGCTGGCAATTAATGCGTTGGCCGACCACTTCGACATCAGCAGGCCGGCTGTATCAAAGCATATCAAAGTGCTGCACGAGAGCGGCTTTATCACTATAACCGAAGAAGGCCGCGAGCGCTATTGCGAACTTAATCCGCATGGTTTTGACGAGGTTAAACAATGGGTAACGTTTTTCGAACAATTCTGGAAGGAAAAGCTTCAAAACCTGGAAAACTTGCTAGACAAACGGGCTGCAAAGCAATAAACAATCCAACGATCTAACAATCAAATAACACAACAATCAAACAATACAACAATTGAACAATACAACAATAAAACAATCCAACAATGAAATCAATATCCGTCATCTCCATCCCGGTAACTGACCAGCAGGCGGCGAAGGAATTTTACCTGAAGCTGGGTTTTAACCTGTTAGCCGAGGCGCCTTTCGATACCCATAAATGGATACAACTTGCTTTGCCGGGCCAGGAATCGGTTTCCATTACACTGGTTACCTGGTTCCCCAACATGCCGGCCGGCAGTGTAAATGGCTTTGTAATCAATACCGACAATTTAGACCGGGAAATTGAAGCGCTAACTGCAAAAGGAATTGTCGTGGGAAAAGTCGACCAAACTCCCTGGGGGCGGTTTGCGGCGGTTACCGACCCGGACGGGAACAGGATGAGTTTGCACCAGGCCTGAACACGATTTAGGGATTTACAAGATGAAGTTGATCCTGCAAATCCCTAAATTTTAAAATCGTGGTTCACCACTTATCCAATCCCAGCAATTTCCTGCCCAGCGGGGTTAAATCTGCCACCGGGTTTTTCTTTTCACGTTCCAGCGGATCGCCGGGGAATGCGTAACCCTGCATGGCCTCGCGGCTTTGCCAACTGTTTATACGCCATTGACGCAATTCCTCGTTTTCCTCCTGCGCGGGCATCATAGATATATATTGCGCTATGCGCACTTTGTCGCCGCTGGTATTGGCGCGTATGCCATGCGGTTCCAGGCTGTTGAAGATCAGCAGGTCGCCGGCTTCAAGTTTTACTTTTTCAATTTTGAAACCGGTTACATCCGGTTTGTAATGGTCGCGATCGGCGGGCTGTGTCAATTTCCACGTATCGTAGGTGCGATATAACTCCGGTACACACTGGAAACCTCCCATGCTTTCATCTGTCTGATCAGCCAGGGCCAGCACGCCCTGCACATTCACCGGCCTGGTTTCGGGGTCGTAATCCCAATGGATAAAGCCCTTGTATTCAAAACCCGGCCTGATCGGGAAATTAAGATTTGCCCTGTCAATGGTCACCCACAATTTTTCGGTTCCCCAAATATCAGCGAACGCCTGGTGCACCCTCGGATATTGCCGGTTATCCCACATATACTGCTGGTTGTATATTTCCACCATGCCGGTATTGTTCAGCTCGGTCATCTGCATTTTAACATTCGGACGCTTATACCAGCTTTCGATATTATCAGGGTCTTTATCCTCATATTCCCACAGGTAAGCCGCCAGGCGCTCGGCTTGCGCTCTCGGAACCGCATTTTTAATGACCACGTAGCCGTTCTGTACCCAGAATTTCCAGTCGTCTTCGCTTAGTACGCGTAAAGGTTTGCCATCGCTGCGGTCATTCAGTTTCAGCACGCTCGATTTAGCGGTCGATGGGTTGCCGGGTATTTCTTTATGTGCATTTTCGGGCGCCATGGTCATCGCCATGGTAGCCATTGTCGGGGTTTCTGTTTTCATTTTATAATTGGTTTTAATATTTCAAAGGTATGGCGGCCTTAAACCATAAAGATTCTTTATAATGATCAAAATTTGCTCTGTATTGACCTGATTGGTATATTTAGATCGATCAATTAAGACAATGAACGAAATACAGCTTGAGAAAGTGGAATTTGAGCCGGGCAAATCATTCAAGTTATTTTCACCCAGGCTGCGAAATACATTCCTTTGGCATTATCACCCCGAGATCGAGTTAGTTTATGTCGAGGCTGACACGGGCATACGCCATGTCGGTTCGCATATTTCCAGCTATACCCAAAGCGACCTGGTGTTTATCGGCAGCAACATACCCCACCTCAATTTCGATTACCGGCTTCGAAGCGATTATCACCAGGTGGTGATCCAATTGCGCGAAAGCTTTTTGGGGACGGCTATTCATACAGCCCCTGAATTTGCGGCAATTAACCAGCTTTTCAGAAAAGCGTCATCAGGAATTGCGTTTCACGGTGAGACGAGAACAGCAGCCGGCAATCGTTTAAAGCAATTGCAAAACCTGCCCGCTTATAAACAACTGATCGAGTTGATCGATATTTTTCAATTCCTCGCCAATTCGACGGAGTATACCATATTGAATGAAGATCATTTAAGCCTGCAGTTTTTCCTGAAAGACAAAATACGCATGGGCGCCATCTACGAGTATATCGACGCCAATTATAACCGCAAGCCGGATGTGAATGTGGTAGCTGAAAAGGTTTTCCTCACCACCCCGGCATTCTGCCGCTATTTTAAGCGGCAAACCCACATGACGTTTACCGATTTTGTTAACCAATACCGCATCGATATGGCTAAAAACCTGCTGATGCAGGATAGTAACATTACCGAAACGTGTTACGCAGTAGGCTTTGAAAGCCTGTCGTATTTTAATAAGCTTTTCAACAGGATCGTGGGCGAAAATCCATCGGATTACAAAAAACGCTGGCTGGGTCAGCACAGATCTGAATGATCAGCACTTAACGGTCTTTTTCTTCTTACCAAGCGAGCCCCGGCTCTTTGCCTTTTCGATATACGTCACGGCATCGGGCACTTTGCAGGCAGTTCCCGCTATGATAATTGTCACCACTCCTATTTTATTGGCTCTAGCAATCGCTTCTTGCGATAATGGAACGACATAGCTGCCGACGGCAATCACAAAACCGTTCATCATTTGCCTTACACGCGCAGGAGACGCGTGAACGGTTTTGACCACTCTCTCCAGTAAAGCCCTTAATGCGGGTATATCCAGTTCGTTGTCGGGTTTTAGCGCCACCAGGTTGCTGAGCGTCGACCATCCTGCCGCAGCAATGTATTCTTCGGGCGAATCGATCCATTCCAACGCTATCTCAAACCCAAATCTACCCTCGCTGGCTACCCAGGGAACGGTGTACTCACTGATATTGTTCGACACTGCCTGCTTTGCCCATAGCCGCAGGTCGTCCCTGGTCATTTGAGCATCGTCGGCGATCAGTCCAGCCAGATACATCGCATCGGCATTCCCCGTGGCATATAAGTCCTTTGCCAGTTGGTAGTCTTTTTTAATCTTTTTCTGGATAGGCTTCATGTATTCAATTTTCACACCGAAAAACGGTTCCTTAACGCCATGCTTCAGTAATATCTTTTTGATGCTTTCGCTGCCATGTGCTTCCAGTTCGGCCATGATCTCCTGTACGGTCATATTTTTTTGCTAAAAAGAACCTTGTTTAATTATAATTCGCGACGCACTGATTTACAGAATAATTATACAACTTTTGAATGAATCCTCCGAGGTTTTTCTGCCGCAATTGGCCTGAAATAGCTGAACCAATTCGGCACACCCCCGTATAACTGCCTGTTAAATAACCATCACAGCCAAACTGCAAAGTTTTAAGAACGAGAAAAATGAAGAAGATTGCGGGCATACTTTTACTGATCACAACAATCTGTTTTTCAGCTTGCCAAAAGTTTTCCGTGGCGCCGGGTACTGAACCAACCGTAATGAAAAAGGTGCCGATCAATTCCGCAACCCCGTCGCTGAAGCAAAACACAGATACGGTGGCAGCCGTTAACGGCTATCTGCAACTGAAATTGGCTAAAGATTCAGTAAATACGGATGGCGTTCTGGTACGTTTTAGCCCCGATTCAAAGACGATCTATGTAAGAGGCGAGGACGCCCCAACCATGCAGGGCTTTGGACAGGTAAGCTTATCCAGTTTTTCGAGTGATAATGTGCCATTGGCGATCAACGTTTTACCTTTATCATCGCAAGGGCTAACCATCGCTTTGAAAGTGGCCGCAAGGAATGACGGCCAATATACTCTGAACCTGCAATCGATCAGTTCGGTTCCCGACTATTACAATATCGTGCTGAGAGACACTTACAAAAAAGATTCTGTCGACCTCAGGAGTTCACCTTCGTATGCTTTCAGCATCGCCAATGCCGATACCACTTCATTCGGCGCCAACCGCTTTAAGCTGGTGATCAGGCAGAAATAAGCTAATTCCACTTTGAACATAAATAAAACCAACGGCTAAGAATTTTAAATTGGCCTGTTGGTTATTCTGCTTTTGCTTATATTGGCAGAGATAATCAGCCAATGAAAGCCTTTATTTCAATTGCCGTCACTTTACTGCTGATATGGGCACTGCAAACCAAATTCGGCGACATTCCGCCGGTAGGAAAATTTTTAAACCCTGCTACAGGTTTCTGGAATAATGCTGAAAGCAAACATCAGAACGATGAAGAACTGCACCTTGACGGTCTGCAGGGCAAAGTAATTATCCGTTTCGACGAGCGGCGCATACCGCACATTTTTGCGGAAAACGATCATGATCTGTATTATGCCGAAGGTTATATAACCGCCCGCGACCGGCTTTGGCAGATGGACATACAAACCCGTGCCGCTGCAGGCCGGTTGTCAGAAGTTGTCGGGCCGAAGGCATTGGAAGTCGACCGCTATCACCGGCGGATGGGCATGATTTACGGTGCAGAAAACTGCCTTAAAGGGATGATGAAAGATCCCGAAAGCAAACTGCTGGTAGAAGCCTATAGCGACGGGGTAAACAGTTATATCCATCATCTGAAAAAAAGGGATTACCCTATCGAATTCAAGCTGCTGGATTACGCGCCTGAAGAATGGCAGCCCATCAATTGCGCATACCTGCTGAAAAATATGTCGGAAACGCTGGCAGGCAACTCGGACGCGGTCGGGATGACGAACGACCTGAAAGTATTCGGCATCGGAACCATGAACGACCTGTTCCCCGATCAGCCTTTTCATGACGAACCGATCATTCCTGCCGGGACTAAATGGGATTTTACCCCGTTGCCGATCCCCAAACCATCGGCGAGCTTTATTGCGCAAACATCTGGCATGCAGTCAAAAGAAATAATCCCGGGCATCGGGAGCAACAACTGGGCGGTCAATGGCAGCCGGTCGGCCAATGGCTACCCCATCCTGGCTAACGACCCGCATCTGAATTTGACTTTCCCTTCGATATGGTACCTGGTGCAGCTATCTTCACCTACGGTAAACGTTTACGGCGCTTCGCTTCCGGGCGCGCCCGGCGTCGTAATCGGCTTTAATCAAAATATCAGTTGGGGTGTTACCAATGTAGATGCCGACGTGCTGGATTGGTACCAGGTAAAGTTCAAAGACAACAGCAAAAACGAGTATTGGTACAATAACCGCTGGAATAAGACAACGAAGAAGGTCGAAGAGATCAAAATACGCGGGCAGAAACCGCTCTACGATACGGTTATTTATACCCACCAGGGGCCGGTCGTGTATGACAATATCAGCCAAAAACCGAAAGAAGGGCATACCGACGTACCCGTTGGCGATGCGCTTCGCTGGATAGCACACGATGCATCCGACGAATTCAATGCGCTGTACCTGATGAACCGCGGCAAAAACTACAAGGATTATCGCCGTGCCCTGACGTATTTTTCAGCCCCCGCACAAAACTTTATTTTCGCCGACAAGGACAACGATATCGCTATAACGCCGAACGGTAAATTCCCGCTCAAATTCAGGGACCAGGGTAAATATATCCTCGACGGCAGCGACCCGGCCAACGATTGGCAGGGCTGGATACCGGCCAGCCAGAATCCTACGGTAAAAAATCCGCCGAGAGGTTTTGTAAGTTCGGCCAACCAGGCATCGACGGACTCGACCTATCCCTACTACCTCAACTGGCGCTTTGATCTTTACGACCGCGGCAAGAGGATAAACGACTTGCTGTCGGCCATGAAAAAGGCAACCGTTGACAGCTTTCTTGTGATGCAGATGGACAATTACAGCATGCGCGCCCATGACATATTGCCCGCTATGCTGAAGTATATCGATCCGACCAAGCTCGACAAAGAGCAGGCTGAGGCATACGACATCGTTAAAAACTGGGATCTGCATTTTGCAGCCACCTCTGAAGGGGCAAGTATCTTTAATGCCTGGTGGCTGGATTTTTACCACATGGTATGGGATGAATTCGACAGGAAAGACCTGCCGATGCATTACCCTTCCTACGACCGCACAGAAAAGCTTTTGCTGACCGACCCTGGTTCCAAATGGTTTGACATAGCGGGCACACCTGCAAAAGAAACCTGTGGAGATGTTTTGATGAAGTCGTTTGTCGAATCGGTCAATAAATTAATAAAAGAACACGGTTTGCCGGGCAAAAACTGGCAATGGGGCGACGTGAAGAACACCCATATCAATCACCTCGCCAACATACCCGGGTTTGGCACGGGCAAATTTTTTGCGGGCGGTACAAGTTCGGTGATCGATGCCTTAAAGGACGATAACGGCCCTTCTTGGCGAATGGTAGTTCAGTTGGGCCCCAAGGTGCAGGGCTTCGGCATATTTCCGGGTGGCGAATCGGGCAATCCCGGCAGCTATTACTACGATGATATGTTCGCCACCTGGCGCGACGGCAAGCTGGACAAACTCCTATTCCTTGGCTCGGCAAATGAAGAATCGAACCGTGTCAAGTCAACTTTAACCTTAAGCAGTAAGTAAGATGTTATTTATAATCATATTAGTCCTTACGATTATTTGCGGCTATTTTTTTCCCTGGTGGTTCGCTGTGGTAATCGCATTTAGCATGGCGTTTATGCTGGGCAAAAAGCCCGGCGTAACGTTCCTTATTGGATTTGCGGCGCTGTTCACAGCATGGACGATCATGGCCTTGCTAAAAAGCATACCCAACCATAACGCTTTAGCAACCCGCGTTGCGCACCTGTTCCAACTGCCCAACTGGGTCATTTTGTTGATAGTAACCGCATTTATCGGCGGCCTTGTCGGCGGAATGTCGGCGTTATCGGGGATATTACTCCGGAAAGCTTTTACTAAGTAGCAGCAATACGCGATTTCCGCCACTTGGCTACTGGTTTTCCTTGTTGGCGGCAAGTTCCGCAAGCGTATTTTTCAGGTTCGTAACCGCCTTCGTGGTGCTTTTCGAATCGTTGAAAATATCGTGCGCGGTCATGTCATCACCATAGTACGAGCGGTTTGCCGCTTTGTCGATCGACAAACTTGTCCCGTTCAGGCTGATACCTGCAAACAGGCCCCGGCTGCGCGAATAAGAATAAACTTCAGCCTTAAATTCATAATCGGTATTCGCCGACGTGGTGCGCCCCACCGGACCGGCCGCAGCCGAAATATCGCCGCCGATGGTCACATCGCCGTTTTTCACCCTGGTAAGCGCGCCCTTGTGACGAAACACCATCACCAGGTCGACAGCCTGCACACCTATCTGCGGGCCAATGCTGCCACCTGTAAGCGTAACAAATACCGGGTCGCTCCAGGACCCGTCATCCAGCTTTACTATAGCTACACCTTTACCCCTTTTTCCGCCGATACCGAGGCCGGCGTTTATCATATTCGGGATAATTACAATCCCCTGGTATTCTGATATAAGGTCGTGCGGGATGCTTTCCTTCATTTTATCGAACTCCTTCAGTACGTTGGCTGCATCATGGAGCTTTTCCGTCTCCCTGCCGCCATCCGTTGCCGAGGTAAAAACAAGAAATAAGGTTATAAAAAAAGGCACTGCTAATAATCTTAACGTTTTCATAGGAATTAATTTCTATTTCTTACTTCGCTAACGTCCCAAAAGCCTAATAGTTTTAAACTTTTAAATCCGGTCGATACGGCAAATGTAACAGCAGGCCTGCGCATTCCGTGCATGAAGATATTCCACATGATGTTGATTATTGAATATCTCTGTTATCAGCTCGTCTACATCCGCATCGCCGACCAACTGGGTAAATACCATCATCTGGCTGCTGTCATAACCGATAAGCGACAGGGGAAAACTCGTTTTGTTCGCTTTGATCTCCGGCGGAAAACGGTAAACATCCGCGTAAGGTTCCACATCGTCCGCATGAATGAAAATTGGCCCGGGCTGGTTGAAGGGATTGTCAATATCAAAAGGACTGTGCGTAAACAGTAACCGCTTATCGATCCCTTTCCTGAAGGGCTTCAATAATACCCTGCAAGGACCCGACCCTGTCGCTATTTGTTCTACCACCGTGTGACCAAAATCATCCTTTCCATTTTCGCGAATGCGCCGTGCATAATCCCTGCTCATCGGCACGATCTTAAAATTGCTCATATCATTGAAATTGATAGACAAATTTCTCCAGCGGCGACCATCCTAAAAACCCGAAACTTGCTTAAATGAGGTTACAATCAATCTGCACATTAAATTATCTTTGCAGCAATGTACAAACCAGACAGGGAACAGGTATTTTCAACCGGTAATGAAGTCCAATTCAATGCTGTTGCATTACAGGTATTTCGCTTTCAAGCCGAAAATTGTGCAGTATACCGCGAATTTATTAGCAATCTTCATATCGATGCAGGCTCTGTAAAAACTCCGGAACAAATTCCTTTTTTACCGGTCAGCTTTTTTAAGTCACATGAGGTTCTAAGCTCGAACGACCCGATTCAGGTGACCTTTACCAGTTCGGGTACGACAGGAATGGTCAATAGTAAACACCTGGTGACCGATGTAAGCTGGTACGAAGAAAGTTTCAGGCGCGGCTTTGAGTTTTTTTACGGC
>JAFDZK010000369.1 GCA_018267005.1 Bacteroidota bacterium | reverse complement strand
CGCATCCCGCGTTCAATAACACGCCGGTGATCATATTTTCGGCTTATATACGGCATTATGACGAAATTCTGGCCTATGGATGCGATGCCGTTATCGATAAGCCGTTCGATTTAGCGGAACTTATCGGCAAGGTAAACGAACTGATCAAATAGTAAATCCATTCATTCCCGCCGGCACCGTTAAGGCTTGCGGGTCGATGCGGATTTTTAACAATTTAATAATAAGCGATTTTTAACCTTATGCGTCCTATTCGCTATCTTTGTTACAACACGTAGCAACAAAGCATACAATAACCCCGGTGTTGTTTTGGATATGGTAGCCACAATAAATGATCAGCAAACAGGCGATAGCAGCCCGCTCAAACAGGCGCCATTGTGTCCTAAATGCAAAATAGAATTGACGTACCGCGTGAAGCGCGGTTTTTTATTTAAAAAAATTCTGTCCTGGCTTCCGGTGCGACGATACTACTGCTATAAATGCAGGCGCAAACGCTACGTTTGGAACTGATGTGCCAGCCGCTTTAATCAGGTGCCTGATTTTTTGGAATTATAATTTTATTAATTTTGTCACTTATAAGAGCTATCCTTATAATAAACAAAATTGATCGCGAACACCGAACCTCCTGCCGCCAGGGTTAAACAGGCGCCAGTTTATTATTGCCGTAAATGCGGCGCATCATTCCATTACCAGTTGCATCGCAATTGGTTTATAAAGACCTTTTTATTTTTTCTGCCGGTCAAAAAATATTTCTGCGCAAAATGCCAGAAAGCCAGGTACATCATCGTCCCCAAAAAGAAAAAAAGAAACAGTTAGACCCCACTGTATCAAAAAAAGGAGACAGTTGTCCTGTTTTTCTTACTAAAATCTTCGTTGCCGGTCAAACATTCGTTCTTACCGCTTGTTGTCAATTAAGCCGGGTTAGACTGGTACAATAATTGCCCTCCCCTAAGCAGTTTTATAATTAATAATTAATATTATGCAACGGATTTTGGTGGTGGACGATAACGAAGATATCCTGGACGTTATTGCGCTGATACTTGAAGATTACGGTTACGAAGTTATAACGCTGACTGATGGGCGCTTATTGTTTGATAAGATCAACCATGATAAGCCCAACTTAATACTGCTCGATGTGATGCTTGGCAATGCCGATGGGCGCGAACTTTGCGAGGTAGTAAAGTCAAAAAAGGAAACACAGAATATTCCGGTCATACTGGTTTCTGCAAGCCACAATTTAGCCGACCGTGTCAAACCCCAGGCTTGTTCGGACGATTTTCTGGCCAAGCCATTTGACATAGACGAACTGCTCAACAAAGTGCGTTCGCATCTTACCACAACCGCTGCCTGAGTATTTCCGTTTTATTCGCTGATTAGTTGTTTTTGACGCCGTCAGCTACCAATTCCTTATCGATCTTCCTGTTCCATTCAGCCTGCGCCAAAGTATCCATACCATGTTTGGTTTCCCTGTCGTATTGCTTTTGCAGTGCGTCCAGTTCGCGTAATGTTTCCAGGTACTGTACATTAATAGGGCCGTCGTAATTGTCGGGCGGCAGTTTCATCACCTGTACCTTATGTTTAAAACGCTCGGCAACGATCTTACCAATATCAAAATGCCGCTGTTCATGGTTAAGGGCGTAATCATTCCGGGCGCCCGGCCTTACAAAGCAGGCGCTTTTCGGAACATCAACTTTTAATGCCAGCTTTAACCGGACCACACCCTTTTCCACTTCGATATTTTCAGTATAGCCTACGCCGGCGAATATTTCGGCATCGTAAGGGTCTTTTAGCTGCGTCTCCGTAAAATCAGTCCATTTTAGCGGCCTGTTCACCGAATAGTAGATCGTATCGTTCTCAGGTTTCTCAGTAAAATCAGTAAAACTCACCTCGACCGCCTTGGCCAGTAAGATATTCTTATCGGCTTCGCTATTGATCCAGGTATTGAACCAGGCAAGCGCGTCCTCTATTTTTTTACGGAGAATAGTCGCCGCCGAATTGGGCTGATCGTCGGGCCGGTCATAGCTAACCGTAGTCTTATAGTCGACCAGGTGCACTATGCCGTAGTCTTTTTGCAGCCCGAATGAAAAGTTCAGCGTCAACCGCCCGTTTACGCGGTTACCGCCGGCGGCCGTTTCGGTTAAGGCGAGGTCCCTTACGGTAATATGTACAGCCCTTAGAACGGTATTTTTAGCCAGGTTATGATCGATAAATGCTTTTATGCCCGCGGCCGTGCCGCCGTCGATCTCTTCGGGCCGGGTAACGTAGGAATGGGCTTCGTCTTTATAAACGACCTGCGCAAGAATGCTGTGTTCGGCCCGCGCATCCGATACGCCGGACACATAAAAAGCGGACGGAACAAAATTGAGCTTTTCGTCCTGAAGAACGATATCACCGCCCCGCTGAGCATGAACAGAACCGGCTGATAAAAAACCCCCAACGATCAAAAACAATACTCGCGCTTTTCTGTTTATCGGCATAATGTTCTGCAACGAACCGGCATCGATCTATTGTGCAAAATCCATTTTAGCTTACTAAACAAAGTTTTCCACAGCAATAACATGCCCTGTATGCATGCGTTAATTTAAATAAAAGTTCTTATTCCACACATGTTAATTACTTGTGTTGATTGCATTTTGTGATATAACTACTTTCGTAAATCGTTATCTCGCGCTATGACTAACTGTAAATATACCGCTCTTTTAATTCTTGCTTTTTTTACCCTCAGCGCCACCGCCCAGCAGGACCCCTCTTTCGGGTTTTACCGGACTTACCATACCGCACTTGACCTGCTTAACAAAGGCAAATATGTGGCGGCAGCCGAGCAATTCAGGCAGGTGGAAGATACCCGGCTGGAAACGTCGACCCAACCCAAATACGAATCGCAATTAACCTTCGTCCAGGAAAACTCGCAATACTACGAGGCTCTTTGCTCCCTGGAACTGGGTAATGACGACGCGCAGAGCCTTTTCATGAAATTCATTAAGGACCACCCGGAAAACCCCCTAACCAAGCTGGCTTATTTCCAGATCGGCCGTTCATACTTTAAGCAGGATAAATATACCGAAGCCCTGGAATGGTTCAACAAGGTTCAGCCTGGCGAGCTGAGCGGCGCTGAAAATACCGAATATAAATTCCGCAAGGGTTACGCCTACTTTGCCACCAACGATTATAAAAACGCTCAACTGCTTTTCAGCGAGGTTAAGAACAAACAATCGCCTTATACCGAAGATGCGACCTACTATTTTGCTTACATCGCTTACCTGAACAAAGACTATCACCTGGCGCTGGTAAACTTTGAACGCCTTAAAAACTCTAAAAAATACGAAAGCAGTTATCCTTATTATATTTCTGCGGTTTATTTTCTCGACAGGCGGTATAATGACGTGCTGAACTATGCAGTGCCGATCCTGCGCACAACACACCAGCAACACGAAACTGAAATGCTCCGCATCGTCGGCGCATCATATTTTGCAAACGGCGACTATCCAAACTCGGTAAAATACTATAGCCAGTTCGAGAGCCGCGACAATGGCAAAACGCAAAATACCCAGGACAGCTACCAGATGGGTTATGCCTATTATAAAACAGGCAATTACCGCAAAGCGGCCAGCGAACTTGAAAAACTGGTCGACCAGAATGATATTTATAG
>JAFDZK010000368.1 GCA_018267005.1 Bacteroidota bacterium | reverse complement strand
ACTGTTTTCACGAATACAGGCGGACGTTTCAATGCTGATCATATTCTGCTGGCGACTGATGAAAATTCTACACCCGATCCATTCCGTACCCCGTATGCCAGGGGACAATGTGTGTCCAATATTTATTTTCTGGCTGATAATAAGCCGGCTCGCGGAAGAATGGTGTTTTTGAATGCCTCCGCTAATAAAACGGTGAATAACATAGTAGTTATGAACAACATTTCACCAAATTATGCACCAGATGGGAAATACCTTATTTCTGTCTCTCTTTTAAGTGACCACCAAAAAAAATCGCCGGATTTACTTGCCAAACAAGTTGCCAGCGAATTAAGCAAATGGTTTAAGGGGGCGGATGGATGGCGTTATTTAAGGACTTACCATATACCTTATGCTTTGCCTATAAAAGATAAGTACCTCGATGAATTACCACTTTCGGAATTTAAACTAACGGAACGGATATTTCGATGCGGTGATCATTTGCTAAATGGCTCGATCAATGCCGCATTGAAATCCGGAAGACTTGCTGCAGAAGCTATTTTATCAACGTAAATAATCATAACATGGAGACCAAAAGAACAGCTTTAGTTACAGGCGTTAGCCGGGAAACCGGACTCGGCTTTGAAGTCGCCAGGCAATTATCCAGCGAAGGGTTGAAAGTGATCATTTCGGCGCGAGATCTAAAAAAGGTTGTTGAGCTTGCACTGATCCTTCAAAATGAAGGTTTGGATGTTGTCCCTCTTGTGCTTGATATATTGGATGACCTGAGCGCAGAAAATGCATATCGCGAAATTGAAAACCGGTTTGGCAGATTGGATGTGCTGATCAATAACGCCGGCGGCTTTTACGACCAGGGCGGTACGCCGCTTACACAAACTTTTACATATACCCGCCAGGCGTTTGACACCAACCTTTTTGGGGCATGGCGTTTAGTCAAAGTTTTTCTGCCATTACTCGAAAAAAGCGCTAACGGCATCATTGTAAACGTGTCGAGCGGAGCGGGCGCATTCGAAGACCCCGGCTTCGGCCTGATGGCTACCGGGGACACGACGGCTTATGGGATAAGTAAGCTGGCACTTAATGGACTGACGGTGAAATTGGCGGCGGAGCTCAAAGACCGCGGAATAAAAGTCAATGCGGTATGCCCTGGTTTTACCGCAACTTACCCAGGGACGGAACAATGGGGTGCCCGTCCCGTCGCCGAAGGTGCGGGTGGTATTGTATGGGCAGCGACCTTGCCAAAAGACGGTCCGACGGGCGGATTCTTCAGGGATGGCAAACCCTTACCATGGTAAACAGGACGGAATATAGCAACGTCATTTCCACTCAGCCTCTCATACTGACATTAGGGATAAATGAGGAGGCACAGCATTATTTTGACAACTTAAGATACCGGCACTTTCCACCGGAAAGAAATTTTTTAAAGGCTCATCTGACACTTTTTCATTTGCTTCCGGACGAGCCAGGGATATATGATGATTTGAACGTAATGGCTGAAAAGCAACCTATATTTTCATTACAGGCCGAACGCATTGTATCTATTGGGAGAGGAACGGCCATAAAGATAAAGTCGCAGGAGCTCATGTCATTACATCGGGCGCTTCAGGACTGCTGGTCAGGCTTTCTCAGTGCGCAGGATAAGCAAAAACTATGGGCTCATATAACAATACAAAATAAAGTAAGTCCGGAAAAGGCACTGGAGCTGCAAGCTTTATTAAACACCGGCTTTAAGCCGTTCCGTTTTCGGGCCTCAGGGCTTCGCCTTTGGCGGTATCTCGGCGGCCCATGGGAAGAACTGGCTTTTTTTAAATTCTAAAACATCGATGGGCATTGTAATTGGTCAAGTGGTATTGTTAGCGGCATTCCTGCGTCTTCTGCATGCATCGCTGCAATATTTCACCTCATCCCACACTTTTTCCCATTTCTTTCGCCAGGAAAAAGGCCGGCCGCAGATCGGGCAGAACTTGACTGGCAAGTTTTGTTTTTTTATACCGGAAGGCATCGATTAATAATTTTAAATTACTTAGTGTTCCAATTTAATCAGTAAGGGCAACAAAACGATGAAATACAATAAAACAAAAATCGCAATCGGCCTGGCGGGAGCTGCCGTGGCCGGAGTTATATGGAGCCTATCCTCCTGCGTCGCTATTCCGAAGGGTGCGAAGGCTGTAACACCTTTTGATAAAAATAAGTACCTGGGTACCTGGTACGAAATTGCCCGGATGGACTTTAAGTTTGAAAAGGGGCTGGAACGTGTTACAGCGACCTACTCATTGATCGATGAAAATACTATTCGTGTCGACAACAAAGGGTATAGCACAAAGGAGCAAGAATGGAAAGAAAGCATTGGCAAAGCCAAGCTTGCAGGTGACCCATCGGAAGGAAGACTAAAGGTGTCATTCTTTGGACCTTTCTACGCAGGTTATAATATAATAGCCATCGACCCCGACTATCGTTACGCTCTGATTGCAGGTAATAACCTCAACTACCTATGGCTACTGTCACGGGAAAAGACTATGCCAAAAGAGATCAAAGAAAGCTACCTTAAACAGGCACGGGCATTAGGATACGATACCGGCAAATTGGTTTGGACCAATCAAAAAGATTGAGCCGGTTAGCGGCTTTTATCAAAGAAACCGCGTAATCGAAATTTGGACAATCAATCTTGCAACAAAAAATCGGGTCGGTATGTGTCAGTTTTTACCCTTGCTCCTAATTCATGCAAAATATTGTACAAGCCAAAATTTGTTCGATTGATATAAATGAAGTGTTTTACCCCCCGGGGCTGCCTAAATTCCGGCATCTTGGCTATTTTTTCACCAAAGCCATACAACTCATCAAAAAAAGTGGTTTCCGCAAAATCAAATCGATCATGGATATAGGGTTTAGCAAACAGGCCGATCATCTGCTTGTACATACCATAATAAAAATCGATTTGTTTCTGACTATCCCCGGCCTGGATCATGCCCAATTGGCGGAATGCCTCAATAGTTTTATCTTTATCGCCCAGCATGTCCGTTGATATGAGCGCAAAGAAGGGATAGTAAAAGTCATCAGGCATTTCTTTGATACAGCCAAAATCAATGATACCTAATTTGCCTTCTTTAGTAATTAAAAAGTTGCCCGGGTGCGGATCAGCGTGGACTGCCCGAAGCTCGT
Organism: Bacteroidota bacterium; assembly: GCA_018267005.1. GTDB lineage: Bacteria > Bacteroidota > Bacteroidia > Sphingobacteriales > Sphingobacteriaceae > Mucilaginibacter. The sequence continues at coordinate 504 of JAFDZK010000368.1, read as the reverse complement.
GTTGCTGGAAATTATAGAAGTCCCAAAGCGCCTGACCGATCGAGTCGCGTAGTTCCTGCGACGGATTAGCCTGAAGGAATTCCCGAAGATGTTTACCTTCGAGCCAGTCCATCGTAATGATCCTTTTACTTGAAAGTTCAGGATAGTAGTTCGGGAATACCACATTTGTCAGATTAGCGCAAGCCCTGGAAAATTCGATTGAGCGACGAACCTCCAGCTCATAGTCCGTTTCTTCAAGCAGACGCTCTTCGACTTCGTCCATATAAATATCCAGTTCCTTGCCGCTAATACCGATGATGCGGAACGCGAATGGTTTAACCAATTTCAAGTCGGAGGATATGGAGTCGCCAACGCCCGGATATTGTATCTTAACTGCCAGCTTTTTACCATTAAGTTCGGCCCGATGGACTTGGCCAATGGATGCAGCGTTGGACGATTTGAGATCGAACTTGTCGAATATCTTGTCCGGCGACTTGCCAAAATACTTTCGAAAAGTCTGGTAAA
>JAFDZK010000367.1 GCA_018267005.1 Bacteroidota bacterium | reverse complement strand
GGCTTTTCCTGCTTTTCGGCTTTTTTCTGCGCCACCGGCCTGGGTTTGGGGCGGCCGAACATATCAAAATGGTTGTGGCTGGTATCGGGCAATATCCTGGGTGGCGATAGATCGATGTATTTTACCGGTACCTTGTACACGATGGAAGGCGGCCGGGCGTTAGTGTCGATGGTATGCGCCAGCCTGATCTTTTCCTGCAGGTCCTTTAAATCCTTGTAGGTCATTATCCGTGTGTCCAGCGTATCCGCCGTCATAAAGATCGAGTCCTGCTTTACGCGCGACGTGTCCTTCCTGGTTATCGCCGTGTCGACCGGCAATTTTTGCTGCTTCGCCCCCGTCTTGTTCTTTTTTTGCTTCTTTTCGGAGGGGTTGTTAGCCTTATCATCCCGCTTGCTTTCTTCCTGTTTGTTTTGCCGGACCGTTTTAACAATGATCTTCTGAAAAGTATCCAGTTTCGGCGGTTGTACGGTGTCGCCCTTAAGTTTCTGCGTTCTATGCAGCGAGTCGCTTTTGGTGGTATCCTTTTCTTCGGTTATAAATACGCCGTAGGCATTTTTGGTTACGATGGTGCGCTCGTCCGACTTGGTATAAATGCCCAGGTCGCCCTTTAGCGTCATTTTTTGCTCGGAGTCGTTGAAAGTGATGTGATTGATAGCGCGGCCATAGCCCTTTTTTCGATCATAGAATAAACTGTCGCCCTTCAGCGTTTTGGTGCCCTGCTGGTACAGGTTGTTCTTGCCGAAGAACGATTGTTCCGTATTCGTTTCGTAGCGGCCGTTCTCGGTATACAGCGTATCGTTGTCCTTGCTTTTCTTTTTGCCGTAAATATGCGTCGGCCCATAAAAATAGGCTATACGTGTGCCTGAATTATACCGCATCGTGTCGGTTTTTACCAGCGCGTCCTCCGTAAGCAGCACCACATCATACCTGAAATACGAATCCCGTGTTTGAGCAAAATAATAGCCGTTTTTGCTGGTAAGCGTGTTGGCTTTGTTTACCAGCTTGCCGCCGCCGGTGTAGGTGCCATAACGCGTGCCCGTATTGTAAGTGAGATAATTGGTGGTCAGCGTGGCGTCCTTATCCACCATGCGTACGTTATCCGTCAGTATGGCGATCTTGGTATTGCCATTATAGTTCAGCTTATCCGAGTAGATGTGCATCGTATCGCCCTGTGTGATCACCACGTGGCCGAAAGCGTCGAACGTATTTTCCTTTTGATGAAAATAGGCGCTGTCGGCGCTCAACGTCGAATAATCCTGCTGAAAAGTTCCTTTGTACACTTTAAGCACGTCCACACCGTTCACTTTGGCGCCCTGCATACTTTCGGATTTTATCAAATGAATGACCGATTTTTGCTGCGCCATCACTGCCGTTGCGGCAATAAGCAGTAAAAAGGTTAACACGTGTTTTATCACGGGGCAAAATTAGTTTTTTGGATGGGGTTATTAAATTAATAATTTATGGCTCAATTTGTTCGGCACACCCTGTATTTTAATCAGCGATAACGGGTAATTTAAAATTGATAATTTTGACCCATGCTGCCTGTTAAGCGTTTTACCGGTTTTATTGAACAGCACGGTCTTTTCGATCACGATACGAAAATACTGGCTGCGGTAAGCGGCGGGATGGACTCGGTGCTGATGGCGCATCTGCTTCAACATGCCGAATATACCTTCGGCATAGCGCATTGCAATTTTAAGCTGCGCGGTGAGGAAGCCGATGCCGACCAGTTGTTCGTTAAAAACCTGGCTGCTTCGCTGGGCGTACCTTTCCATACCATCGATTTTGATACCGCCGGTTATGCCGGATCAAAAAAAATATCGATCCAGATGGCGGCCCGCGACCTGCGTTACCAGTGGTTCGGGGAGATCAGTCAGCGCTGGGGCTATGGCGTTACCGCCCTTGCACATCATCAAAACGATGCCATCGAAACTATATTGCTCAACCTTACGCGCGGTACCGGTATTGCAGGTATGCACGGTATCCTGCCAAAAAACGGTTCGCTTGTTCGGCCGCTGTTGTTTTTGAAGCGTGTTGAAATACAGGAGATTGTCGAAAAAAACGGGCTGGCTTACGTGGAAGACAGCTCCAATTCATCGGCTAAATACGCCCGTAACAAGATCAGGCTGGAAGTAATTCCCAAACTCAGGGAGTTGAACCCAGCGCTGGAAGAAACGTTTGAACGTAACCTCGGGCATTTCCGTAACCTGGAGATCGTATTGGCGAATAAGCTGAATGAGCTAAGCGACCGGTTGCTGGTACGCCGCGGTCACGAGATAGACATTCCGATCGAAGAAGTAAAAAAATTACGGCCGCAGGCATTTTTGCTGTTCGGGCTGCTCAGCGAATTTGGATTTAACGAGTCGACCGTTCATAACATTATTTCCTCGCTGGATAAGCATCCGGGCCGGGTGTTCGAATCGGGGAATTTCAGCTTAGTGCTCGACCGCCAAAAGCTGATCTTATCGCCTAAGATTAATGAAGAGACGCGGCCCGCGGTGATTAACATGGGTGACCGCGAAACTTATTATGGTAACTATATCCTGTCTGTTTTGCATGATGAGTCGCCGCTGATCGTTCGGGATAATCCTATGGCGGTTTCCGTGGATGCCGCGCTGCTTGTTTACCCCCTGACGATACGCAGTTGGGAACAAAGCGATTATTTTTACCCGTTAGGTATGCAGACGCGAAAAAAGCTGAGCGATTTTTTCGTGGGACAGAAAGTGCCTTTGCACGAAAAAAAACAGATACCATTACTGGTGAATGGCAACGGCGACATCATCTGGATCGGCGGCTACCGGCCCGATAACCGTTATAAGGTAAGCGCGAACACTAAAAAAGTTACTATCTTCGAACTGAATAAATTATGAGCAGCGAAAAACCGGTCTTTATCGAAAAACAGTACTTAGGCAGGGAATGGGTACCCGTTACGATTCGTTTAGTACTTGCCATGTTCTGCTTTTCGGCTTATGCCTTTAACTTCTTTACCGATGTAAACGAAAAGGCCGACATCCTGGCTATTGCGGGATTGGGTATTATTTTCATCTCCATCGTAATGGGTTTTTTCCTGCACTTCCGCATACGCGTAATGAACCAAAGCGTACTCATAGACGGTTTATGGACCACGCGGTTGGTAAAGATCGACCTGAACAGCATCGTCAAGGTGGAAAAAGGCGAATACAGTCGCTATTTTCTAAACAACCCGGTTTATAACCTGCACAAAAAAGGCACTATCCGCTTTTATACCTCGGGCAAGGACGCCCTGCACCTGACCGACCGCGACGGATTAATATACATCATAGGCACACGCCATATCGATGAATTTTACAGGGCAGTGATGGAGGAGATGAAGAAGTAGCTTGTCATTTTGCAGTTTTCAGCGCGCAGTTGGCAGATTGCAAATGCGGAACTGGTCTATATTTTGTAGATTTGATTAGCAGTTATTCCATGAAGCTTTCGCAGCACCATATACGTACCATCAGGCGGTTTTTTTCCGGGCTGCCTGTAAAGAAGGCATATGTCTTTGGTTCATATTCACGTGGCGAGGCCGATGAGACAAGCGACATCGACATACTTGTGGAACTGGATCATTCCATGCCGATCGGTATGAAATATTTTACATACGCGGATAACCTTCAAAGTCTATTGAAAAAGAAAGTGGATATAGTG
>JAFDZK010000366.1 GCA_018267005.1 Bacteroidota bacterium | reverse complement strand
GGTATCAAAATATCAGGCACCACGCTCCACTTTCTGCCGGGCGAACCGTTGCCCTTGCCGGTCATTAAAAAGCTCATCCTGGAGCGGATAAAAGAGAATGAGGCTAAAGCGATGCTGAAGCAAAAGAAATAAGCAATATTATTATTTCCCTTTTCCTCGGTTTTTTCACAATTTTACGCAATCACAATCATTTCGAAATGAATTATTGGCTCGTAAAATCGGAACCTTTTAAATATAGCTGGGATCAATTCAATAAAGATGGCCGCGCCGTTTGGGACGGCGTTCGCAATTTTGCTGCCCGTAACAACCTGCGCTCGATGAAAATCGGCGACCTGGTGCTTTTTTATCACAGCAATGAAGGTAAAGACATTGTCGGCATCGCCAAAGTAGTCAAAGAATATTACCAGGACCCCACCACCGACGATACGAATTGGGTGGTAGTGGATATTGCTCCTGTGGAAAGCCTGGAAAAACCGGTCTCATTAGAACAGATTAAAGCCGAACCGATGCTAAAAGATATGCAATTAGTACGATTGGGGCGTTTATCCGTATCGGCGGTAACCCAGGCCGAGTTTGACAAAGTCCTGCAGATGTCGAAGGGTTGACTCAATGGCTGTATCGCAATGTTCCTGCAATGAACAGCCTATTTATGCTCTGCCACAAACAACGCTTTTAGCTCCGTAGCATCGTCGGGTTTCATTTTCCCTGCCAGGATCAGTCTTAGCTGCCTGCGCCGCAGCGCTCCCGCGTAGAGCATTTTTTCTTCCTCTGTTTCGGGCTCCAGCGACGGTACCGGAATCGTGCGCCCGGCCTGGTCGACAGCGACAAAAGTATAGTAGGCTTCGTTGCTCTTAATTTTGGTTCCCGACGGTACATTTTGGGCCCAGACATCCAGCCTAACCTCAACTGAGGTAGTAAATGCGCGGGTAACCCGGGCTTCGATAGTTACCACATCGCCCAGCTTGATCGAATGTTTAAAAGAAACATTATCAACCGAAGCCGTCACCACAATGCGGTTACAATGCTTTTGCGCCGATATGGCCGCGGCGATATCCATCCAGTGCAGCAGCCGCCCTCCCATCAGGTTGTTCAGCGTATTGGTATCGTTGGGTAATACCAGTTCGTTCATAACAGTATGGGATTGTTTGGGCGATCTTGCGTTCATGCTTCAGGGTTTTGCGCAAATATAAGCATAAGCCGCTAAAGTGTCTTCGCCGCTTATTTGTGCCTTTTATTAGCGTGTTTGCGTTCGTTGTCCCTGTTCGATGTTTGGTCAGGTCGTTGGCCGCCATTATTGCTGATACCCTTTGATTTCATTTCGGTTGCGTGGTCGGCAAAAGCGCGATCCGATGTCGGCCGGCCTTGCCCGCCTTTCATTCCTTCCTGCGATTTCATAGTTTCCTTGTGTTATTTTGTCCTATTTAATAAAACATCGCCTGGCCGGGTTGTTTTATAAAAAGTAGATTTGCGTTTGAAATGAAAATTTACCAGCAAGCTATACGCTTACGCGAACGAAAAAGAGGCTATCACCTGGTAACGGATGAAGTCGTTCACGCGCTGCCGCAAATCGGCGAGATCAAAACTGGTATTTGCTAGGTATTCATTCAGCATACTTCTGCGTCATTATGCATTAATGAAGATGCCGACCCGACTGTCCGGCAGGATTTCGAGACCTATTTTAATAAAGCGGTGCCTGAAAACGACCCCGATTACATTCACAACGATGAAGGCCCCGACGATATGCCCGCACACCTGAAGGCAGCCATTTTGGGCAGCTCTGTTTCAGTTCCGATTACGAACGGGCGCCTGGCGCTGGGCACGTGGCAGGGCATTTATCTGTGCGAGCATCGTAACCATGGCCGCAGCCGGAATATCGTAATTACGGCATGGGGAGAGTGACTTTTGTACCAGCTTTATGTCCCGCCGCTGCATAATACAGGATAAAGACATAAATGACCAGCAAAATCGCGTACGCGCTGTGCAATGTAAATACATCGCCAAGATACCCGTAGAACAGCGGGATCAGCGAGCCGCCTGCTATGCCCATGATCAATAAGGATGATCCTTTTTTGGTGAATTTACCCAGGCCGTTCAAAGCCAATGGCCATAAAGCGGGCCACATCAGCGAGTTGGCCAGCCCCAGGAAGGCCACAAAAAATACAGAAACATAACCGCGGGTGAGCAGTATAGTGACGCTGAACAAAAGGCCAAGAATAGCGCATACCACCAGCGCCTTTTGCTGCGAAATATATTTGGGGATAAGGGCGATACCCGCAAGATACCCCGCGATCATGGACGCCATGGTACAGGTTGCAAAGAATTTGCCTGTCTTCAGCAGAATGTGCTGTGATGAAGCGTATCCGATGATCGAATCGCCTGACAGCACCTCAGCGCCCACATACAGAAATAATGCCAGCACACCCAGCAGCAGGTGCGGAAATTGAAATATGCTGGTTTTACCCGTATTAGCCAATGCAGTGGTTTCGTCTTCCTTCTCCGTGTCGATCTCGGGCAAAGTCGAAAAATAGACCAGCACGGCAAGTATAACGAGCGCTGCCATAATGCAGATATACGGCACGATAACCCTCGACGCAAGCTCATTCAATAACGGAACTTTTTGTGCATCGGGAAGCGCAGCTAATTTGGTTTTAAGCTCATCAGCATCGTTCAATACAACCGAACCTAAGATCAAAGGCGCCATGCCTCCTGCGGTTTTATTGCAGATGCCCATAATACTAATACGCTTCGCCGCGCTCTCAATCGGCCCAAGTACTACTACGTAGGGATTGGACGCCGTTTGCAAAATGGCCAGCCCCGCACCTTGAACAAAAAGTCCTATGAGGAAAACGGGATATATACGTGTCATCGCCGCAGGTATAAAGATTAACGCACCTACGGCGATGATCGCCAGCCCTATTGACATACCGTTCTTAAAGCCAAATCTTTTTAATACCCATGACGATGGAGCCGCCATTACCAAATAGGCGATGTAAAACGCCGATGCAACCAAAAACGATTCGAGGTTATTTAACTGGCAGGCTATTTTAAGGTACGGCACCAGCACCGTGTTCAACCAGGTGATGAAACCAAATATAAAGAACAGTGCGCCGATAATCGCGATCGGGCTAACAGCAGATCTTTTGGGAAATGAACCAGGGGTCGGGTTTAATTCAGGCATGCGGCCGATATTGTTTACCGCAATATCAAAATAATTCTAATCATATCAGCGTGCACGCACACACTAATTTTTTGCAAAAGCTTATCGCTTGATGGCCTCATCCTCCTGCTTCAAGCCGTTCTGATCGTTATCGGTATGCCCCGCTTGAACCATTTCAACATCGGCGAATAATTTCCTGTCTCTTTTCAAAGGCGGGGCCACGCCCAGGATAGTTATTCCCGTAGCTGCGAGCAGCATAAACAGGACAAGCGCACAAATGCGCAATATCCTTTTAAATCGTTTCATTAATTTTCCATTACGATGAGTACTGCATATACAATGCGCAGTGTTAAGCAAAAATTTAAAAGGGATTGTGACCGCGACATGCAGCCAGCAACAGAAAAGGGTGTTTACCCTAAATGAAAGAAAGGTTCACCATCTGAATTTCCGGAATTGGTTTTCAGATGGTAAAAGTGTCGGGTATCAACAGGCCGGATGTGTCTTTTCAATTCGGTCCAGCGAGTTTCT
>JAFDZK010000365.1 GCA_018267005.1 Bacteroidota bacterium | reverse complement strand
GCTTCGCTCATAGCTGGATTGTACAGGTCAGTTATAGTCTTATCCTTTAGTCTGCTCGCGTTATGTTCAGCGCGTTCAAATAATTGAAAAGCCTGGCCATCGCTGGTAAAATAAAAGCATGGGGTTTCCTTGTGCTGTTCGAATAGAGCTTTCGCCTTTTCAATGATATTGTCTGTCATACCCTGTTGAATTTGTCCTCATCAATTGCATAGTGAACTTTCGAGGTTATAAAGCCGTTTCTATTCTCAATAACTACCTCATTCGTGGCGATCTCAACTATCCAGTACCGGTAGTATTGCGCAGCCTTATCCAGGCCGATGAATCCGAGGTAATCCCCGATATGCTTACCGACTGCCTCCACGCCGCCGAGTCCACTTTCCTGGCGCGGTGTAAGCCATTGGTCGTCCGGGTTGAAATAGATCGTCACCCGTTTGATCGATAAATCCTTGTTCAGAATATCGGCAACCACCATGTGTGTCGGCGCTTTCGGTAGTGGCCGACCTTCATACTCCATAAAAAAACGTTCAAAGCACTTTGCCATAGGTATAAATGTTTATTGTAAAACAGGTATGTTAAATTCGGACAGCAACGCATTGACAGCCGTCGCAGCCCGCTTATTATCGGCGCTGGCCTGCGCATGCCTGGCGAAAGCCTCAAATTGCCGGTGCGTCTTAATCAGGTCGTCATAACTCATATCATTGAGCGCTTTCTTTACAGCGCCGCGCTCTTTTAAAAAGCCGTTCAGTTTGGCCGTGTTCATTTTCCTGTCGGCCTCTGTGTCGCCGTATATCAGCCCGGCTTTGTATGCCAATGAAAATATAGCCTTCTTAATACGTTCCCGCGGATCATATTCGGCCAGGCTTGTTATCAGCCGTATAGCCTCGTCCATGAACAGTTTTTTAGTGCTGGTCGTCCGTCCATCCGTCAATTGAAAAACGATCTCCCTTTTTTGGTCTGCTATGCCCAACTGATTAAGCAGTACATGAATTTTTTGAATTTGTGGCCCTGATGCTGTTTTCATGTTTACCCCTTTTTTTGATAACTATCTGTTTAAAAATTCCCTGAATTCCTGCATATAGATTTCCCAGGATGCTGCCATGTAGGGAAACCGGTGTTCAATAAAGTCACGCCAAATACTTAGGAAATATTCCAGGTCGAGATTTTCAAGTTCCTCTAAAAGCGCCCCCTTTTTAACCCGATATTCCCGCGCTTCCTTCCACTTAAATTTGGCAGTCCATTCACTGATACTTGTTTCCGACACGTCACAGTGAATTGCGATCTCTTTATTGGTTAATTCCCCCTTCATGTATAAGACTTTGACTTGCTGCTGCTTGATGAGCATTTCTGCTGTACTTCCCATTTTTATTGAGTTTGTGATTTTTGTTTACTTAGTTGAATTAAAGGCCAATTGCTGTGCTGGATCATATTTCAGCTCCGTTTTCCCGATACAGGTTCAGAAGCATCTGTGCACGTCTTAATATGCCACTGAAGTCGTCGCCATCGTTGGATAGACACTTATTTGCGATCTCATCTATCAATGACTTATTCTTCATATTTACCTCCAAAACGGTTCTTACCAGGTTCCGGTAAAAAACTATCTTTTCTTGGCGGCTCGTCGGTACTACGCTGCTGTATTTGTTACTGAACCGGCTAAATATTTCCTTAAATCCAACTGTTTTGTTTTTTATTCCCCGTTCAATTTTGGCCCGTAAACCGTCTGCACCCATCATGTACCAACCGCAAGAGCCTTCGGTAGCATTCCAAAACTCTTTGATTTCAAGAAACGCCTGGTAATCCAAATCACCGGCCTCGTCGAGAATGACAATTGGCTTGGTAGTGATTTTTAAATAGTATTTGATATTGTCCTTTATGTCGCAATATGTGCCGGTTTGCTCCATTGCAACTGCCTTCGCAAGCGCCTTAATAAATTGCAACCTGCTTTTCGCCTGGCTGCAATCGACATAAAAGCAATTCATAACAGTTTTGGAGAGATATTTTGCCGTCCAGGTTTTCCCTAAAGCGCAATCATCGACAAATACTTTAGCTGCCGCATTGTTTTTACAGAAAAGTACTTCTTCTTCGATATGGGTAAATACCTCAGTCTTTGCTGTTACCCAATTGCCTTGATGCAAGCCTACGTTCAGCTCTTTTCCAATGGTTATCCATTTCTTATCGCCAATGGTATGTACAATTTTGCCCTTTTTTATTTGGCTCCAGGCCGCAGGCGCAATATCCCATCGTCCGACTGCGAAGTTGCGATCTGTGCCTTCATAATTCTGTCGATCTGCGATTAACGCGTCACGTACCTGGTTTCTAAAATCATCGTTTATTGTCATCATAGCTTTAGGCTTTAAAATCTATCTATTAAAGGTTTGGTATAAGACTGTTCTTGCTTGAATTCGTATTCCTCAGATGGTTCAGATAGTATTATTACCTCGGCGTTTTCATCAATAACCGCTGCTCGTCGCAAGCCGCGAATAACAAACGATTTTTTAGTGGGCCTTTCGTTCGAAACGATGCTTACCTGATCGATAGAGTTTTTCCGTTGTTTGCCAAACGATGCGATAGTATTGGCGTATTTGCTCATTTTTGCTTCGGCGATACGGTCGGCGTCTGTGCGCTCATTCTTAGACCGGTTAACTACGGGTTGTGGTACGGCCTCGCAAATCAACTGATCCGCTTGGTAAACCAATGCTTTTATCACTTTGCCGTTGTGGTCGTCAATCCAATACACGTCAACAGTTGCGCCTTCTATTCTTTTCATTACAGCAATCAGTTGATCTCCTTCGCTCAAATCATCATTATCACCTATCAAGTATTGTTGGCTATTCAACTTTATAATGCCGGTTCTGCAACTTGTTGATGTTTTATAGCCAATGTGATATAAGAACGTCTTATAGTCGATAGGCCTCAGATCGGGGTTCTGCATCTGCAAAAAGCCATCCCATCGGCACATATTCGCGTGAATATCATGAGGCATGTTGTTCCAGGTTTCTATATCCTGGTAGCAGTATTGTACAATATCATCGTAGTAAAGCGATTTTGGCTCGAATTGCCCAGCCTGGTTGCTCTCGGATTTTGCGAAGGGGCGGGATTGATATTCGTCGTGTTTTTTAGAAAGCTGATACCTAAACTGTCTGAAAACACTTTCGGCGAATTTCCCTGCCGCATCGTTTGCTATGATACGGACGTTATCGAACATCGCCCCTTCCCTCAAAAAAGTTTCCCTATAGGATGAGTTTAAGCTGCTTTCACATTCAAGTTCGGCTGGAAGATTAACTCCGTAATACACGCAAACCCTTACCAGCTCGCGATAGAATTCGATTATTAAGCCTTCCTTTGTTTTCCCATGCACAAATGCAATTATTGCCTTGCTTGCAACATCGATAGCTAAATAGAACCAAATTCTTTTGCCGTCATGTGTTTTGAAAGGTGGCTGCCAGTCGTCGATAGAAATGAGACTGCCTGAATATTTCGGGCGACCGAGTTTAAAACGTGTTTTGTAGTTCTGCAAGTAGACTTGCCTGTTGCCCGATCTAATGTTGTGGGTTGCGATCTTGCTATCCCACCGGTTAAGATATTTAGTTATTGTACTACCGCTTAACGTTGCAAAATCAGCCGGGTTATATACTTCACCGGTAGTTAGATTATGAACCTGTATCTTGCCAAAAAGGAACTCCATATAACGGACAAAAACATCCCTTTTATTAGGTTTGATCTTGTC
>JAFDZK010000364.1 GCA_018267005.1 Bacteroidota bacterium | reverse complement strand
CGATCACTTTCCTCACGCCTACCTCGCGGGCTCTTTCCATCGACCTGGCCGTGTTCAGGTTTACGTATGTAAAGCAGGCAATGGCCAGCATCAACAGGGTCACGGCCTCGAGGATATAGATATACGTAATGCTGTTATTGGGTTCGAACCCTTCGTAGGGTGAATGCAAATGTATATTCAGCATGGGTTCCAGCTCAAAATATACAGATGCGCCCGAACCCGCCATCTCTTTCTTCATAAATGGCAGCATCTTAGCCTGTAGCGGTGCGATCTGATCGGGCCTTTTTAGTAAGAGGTAAGTAGTGTAGTTAGCATCCCAGTAGGTTTTCTCTTCATCGGCAAGGCCAAGCGTAGACCACGAAGCAAGAAAATCAAACTTGATCTGCGAATTGGATGGGCTGTCCTGTACCACGCCGGTCACTTCATAAAGGCTGGTGTCGCTGCCGACCTTTAAAACTTTTCCGATGGCATCATCACTGCCGAAATACCGTTTTGCGGTTGTTTCGGTCAGTATCACTTTTTTCGGGCCGTTCAATGCTGTTTCGGCATTTCCCCGGAGCAGCTTAAAAGAAAATATTTTGAAGAACGATGGATCGGCATAGATGAACGACTTTTCGTCGATCAATTTATCCTCATAGTGCACCACGCGCGATGTTTTGGTCATCCTTACCGCGTCTTCGATCTCGGGGAAAGTTTGCTTGAAAACCGGCGCGACGCGTGCGCTGGTAAAATTGCCCTTTTTAAATTCAGTCCCACCGTCGAACTTATAAGCCATAATCACGCGTGCGATGCGGTCGCCCTTTTCCTCAAACTTGTCGTAGCTTAATTCATGAAGAATATATACGCCGATAAGCAGGCAACTGCATAAGCCGATGGTCAGGCCAAACAGGTTGATAAAAGCAAAGCCCTTGTTTTTCCACAAGTTACGAAAGGCGGTTTTAAAGTAATTTTTAAACATGGCTTATTATATTTTAATAATTACAAGACGCTCAAAATCAGCCTGAGGTTGCACTTAACTTATCCTGTTCATATATATTTATATTCAAACACCCACCACGCGCTGGGCACTAGTCAACAAATCACGGGTCACTCGGAACGTAAACTTTTAATAGGGTTCATCAGTGCTGCCTTTGTAGCCTGAAAACTTACTGTAATCAGTGTAATAAGAACAGCTATTACGCCAGCCAGCAGGAATATCCACCAGGCAATATCGATGTGATAGTTGTAATGAAGCAGCCAATGGTTCATGGCCAGCCAGGCAAACGGCGTGGCTATTATTAACGAAATAACAACCAGAATCACAAATTCACGGGATAGCAGGGTAAACAACGAGCCGACACTTGCCCCAAGCACTTTGCGGATGCCAATCTCTTTGGTACGCTGTTCAGCCGTAAACATGGCCAGGCCCAGTAAACCAAGACATGAAATGAATATCCCTAATACAGCGAATGCATCCGACAATTTGGATACGATCTGTTCATTGTCATACATTTTCTTATATTGCAGATCGGCAAACTCATAACTAACTGTAAACTTCGGGTTAAGCTCTTTGCAAAGCTTTTCAATAGAAGCAATAGCCTCTTTAGTCTGGCCTGGCTTGGTCCGTATGATAATATTGCCAAAACTTGCATTAGCGTCAAGGTGGACGACCAAAGGATATATAGGATTGTGCAACGAGTTGAAATGAAAGTCCTTTATGATACCTACGATCTTGCCTTTTTTGCCCCACATGGTGAAGTTGCGACCGATGGGATCTTTATAAGGCAACCGGGCCAGCGCTGTCTCATTGATCAGGTAATTGGTGGTATCGGTGCCATAGCTTGGAGAAAAATCGCGGCCCTGGGCCATTTTCAGACCCATTGTCTTTACAAAATCGTACCCGACAGCAGTTTGTGAGAACATAATGTTCTGGTTTGGATCTTTGGTGTCCCAGTTCACGCCGATGGTGCTGCTGCCGATATTGACAGGCGTACTTGTCATACGGCTCACATCCTTGATGCCCGGCATATTCAGGGCTTCGTTTTTAAATGTCTCGTATTTAGCAGGCAGATCGCCTTCAATCGGCACATACAGCAAATTTTCCCGGTCGAAGCCCAGGTTTTTGTTTTGGATATAATTTACCTGTTTAGATATGACGATGGTTCCGATGATCAAAATGATCGACATAACAAACTGGAATACCACCAGGCCTTTGCGAAACCATGCGGCGCCCGGGCTTAATTTCAAAGTTCCCTTTAATACGGTAACCGGATTAAATGACGACAAAAACAGGGCCGGATAACTGCCTGCCACAAGACCGGTAATAAAAGTCAACAGAATAAGCCCAAGCCAGAATGTTAGGCGTGCAAATGGGTACGCGATTTGCTTTTCAGTGATCGAATTAAATACCGGCAGTAACACGGTAACCAGCGCCACAGCAACAATTACGGCAAGAAAAGTTAATAATATCGCCTCACCGATAAACTGCCTGATCAAAACCGGCCTTACCGCACCCACTACCTTACGCACGCCAATCTCGCGGGAGCGTTTTACTGAGCGGGCAGTGGTAAGATTCATAAAATTGATACAGGCGATCAATAAAATAAAGACAGCGACTATGGTGAATAACTGCACATACTCGATCCGGCCGCCGGATACTTTTCCGTCCTTCAAATCAGAATGAAGGTAAACGTCGCCAAATTTCTGGATGCCCAATTGTTCCCTGAAGGCTTTGGTCTGATACTTATTGTAAGCATCCATAAAATGTGTTATCTTTTTATCAAAGGCGGCCGGGTTAGCATCCGGACGAAGCTGAATGAACGCCCGGGGACCGTTATTACCCCAATCTTTGGCCCATCCGTTTTCCTTCAGGTACTGGAACCAATTGATCAGGTATTCAAATTTTATCGAAGAATTTTCAGGTACATTTTCAAATACCGCTGTGATATTAAAGGTCTCCTTGTTCTCATAACGGATCGTCTTTCCTATCGCTGCTTGCGGACTGCCGAAGAAGTCTTCGGCCATTTTACGGGAAATAGCTATACTTGAAGGTGTATTCAGTGCGGTTTTGGCATCCCCTTCCAGCAACTTGTAGCTGAACATCTTAAAAACGTCACTGTCGGCAGCCGCCCCGTTAAGTTTTAATATTTTATCGCCGACCTGGAAAGTGTTCTGATCATTATTATCCATGCCGGTTGCATACTGAACTTCCGGGAACACTTTTTTCATTTCGTTTGCCAATACGCCGGGCACGTTATACTGGCCGGTTACTTTATTGTCGTAATACTGGCGCTCGATAATGGCATACAAATTTTTACCATTAGTATGATAATTATCCACGCTCAATTCATTTTGCACCCACAGGAGGATGAGTATGCTGCAGGCCATACCCAAAGCCAGGCCGAGAATATTGATAGCCGAGAAAAACTTGTTTCGGAACAGGTTGCGGAAAGCAACTTTCAAATAATTTTTTATCATGATGTTAGTTCAATTGTTCGTTGGTTCATTTGTTTGTCTATAGCGCAGCAGACCAAGGCTACTCAGACCTTAAACTATTTACCGGGTTCCTCAGAGCCGCCTTTATTGATTGGAAGCTCACTGTTGCCAGGGCGATGATTAAAGTCAGGCCGGCTGATAAGCCGAATATCCACCAGCTTATGTCGGTAGGATACGCAAAATCCTGCAGCCATTTGCCCATAACGTAATATGCAACCGGGAACGCGACCACCGACGCGATGATTACGAGCTTCAACAGGTCCTTTGATAACATCGTCACGATATTTTCGACAGACGCGCCCAGCACTTTACGAA
>JAFDZK010000363.1 GCA_018267005.1 Bacteroidota bacterium | reverse complement strand
TATCAATTTTTCGCATATTGACGCCGATAATTTCCATAATTCAAGCATTACAGGTTACCAGGCAGGTGTTTTCGCGCGCGTCGGCGGAGCCGTTTACCTCCAGCCGGAAGTGTATTTAAGCAGTTGCGGCGGTGATTTTGATTCCTACCAGAACAATACCGCGTACAATGCCCATGTGCGGTTTACCAACCTGGATGTGCCTTTACTGCTTGGACTGCGTTTTGGGCCGAAAAATTTGAATGCCCGTGTGATGGCAGGCCCTGTTTACAATTATATCCTGAGCAAGAGCGAAAGCTTTTCGGATAACCTGAGCAGCGCCTTCAACGATTTTGGCCATTACAATAACAGCACCCTTGGTTACCAGGCAGGCGCCGGTGTCGACATTGGCAACGTAACGCTCGATGCCCGCTACCAGGGAGGATTAAGTCACATCAACTCCGACTTTGGCCAAACTCAGCACTTATGGGCCATAAGTGTTGGCTTTAAATTCTTTTAAACTATACACATCTAAAAATGAAAAGCTCCTGGTTTCCCAGGAGCTTTTCATTTTTTATAAGGCCTGCGGCTATACAAAATCCAAGCCGTCGAAGCTCCTGTTCAATATCTGGCCGTTGTTTACGTTCAGCCATTTATCCAGCAGTGTAGCATAAACATCACGAAAATCAACCTGGTATTTCAGGTCGCCGTTGTCAAGGTCGGACAAATTCGGCGCATCATTAAATATGCCTGCTTTTTTTAGCTTTCCGCCAAGCAGCAGGATATTGTTGGCCGTACCGTGATCGGTACCATTACTGGCGTTTTGCTCTACGCGCCGGCCGAACTCCGAAAAGGTCATAACCAGCGTATCATCTAATTTGCCGGTTTGTTTCAGGTCCCTAATTAAAGCCGCAACGGCATCTCCATAAATTTTTAATTGCCGCGATTGCTGATTCACCTGTCCAACGTGGGTATCGAAGCCGCTTAGCGAAACATAATACACCCGCGTTTGCAGACCTGAATTAATAAACTTCGATACCATCTTCAACTGGTTGCCCAGCGGCGTATCGGGGTATTCAGCGTTTACATTGTAAGTTTTTGACGTGTTTTCAATGTATTCGGCCGAGGAATAAGTTTCGACCATGGTCTTGTATAAGTAACCAAGATTGTCTTCGTTCAAATGATCGCTGTCGTGATCGTGGAGCAAATCTTTAAAAAACGGCTCTCGCGTAGACTGATATAACTTGTTCGGGTCGCGTACCGCTATACCCTTCATGGTGGCACCCTTCATAGCCAGAGAAAGGGTATCGTCAACCTCAATGGCCGTGTAGGCATTTTTACAGGCCTGGCAATTCGAATCCAGGTAGCGGCCTATCCAGCCCGTAGTCAGGAATTGGTTGGAATCGCTGGCTGTTTGCCAAATGTCCATCGAACGGAAATGTGAACGGTCGGGGTTCGGATACCCGACAGAATTGATGATGCCCATCCAGCCCTGGTCATAGATTTCTTTTAGCGCCGACAGGTTCGGGTTCAGGCCCAGCATGTTGTCCAATTTAACGACTTCCGCCGGCTTTACCGAAATGACGCTACGCTTTTGATAATAAATATCGTTACCGTAAGGAACAATGGTATTTAAACCGTCGTTACCTCCCGAAAGCTGTATGATGACCAAATTTTTATAACCCGTCAGTTCGGTGCTTGCAAGCGACTCGAACGGCTTCAGAAAAGCGGGCAGCATAATCGCGCCCGAGGCTAAAGCTGTGTTTTTTAGAAAATCCCGTCTCTTCATTTGTTGTACGTTTAACGTCATAAACTGTAGGTTTTTTTATACGGGGAACGTATTACGCAAAACGCATAATGTCCGGCCTGTTTAGCACAGTTGATATTCCGGCGTCGAAACTATCTCAATCGCCAGCGTTTTAATATTCGGCGCGCGCATAATGGTGGTTTGTACTGCCCGGTTCATTTGCGGCTCCAGCATAAAGCCGGCTATCTCGGCATTTGACCATTTCCCGGGTATATCGGCTAAAAACTTGTCCCAGTCGGCTTGTGCCTGCACTTTGGTATTTATCCTTTCCTGCCGGCTGCGGGCGGTCGCCAGGAAAGCCTCGTCCTCAGGGTCGGCCTTGCCCGCAAAATCTATCAGGCCGCCGTCAAGCACAAGCGACGGGATCTTGAGCCTATACATCAGCGATGAGCTGTCGATCCAATTTTTTCCGCCGGGCCAGCCCGCTACATTGGGCGGATAAAACAGCAACTGCCCCAGCGCACGCTGAAACTGGATCTGAAGCTCGGGCACCAAATAATTGATGTAAAACTGCCTGTTCAGCCCTACGATAAATTCAACCGGCGATTTGATAAGATTTCCAGTATTTTTTTCATCATAGAACCAGTCGGCGGTAAACACATATTCCAGCAGTGGCTTTAACTCATAATTGTTGCTGTAAAACACCGCGGCCATGGCATTTACATGCACCGGATCGGGTATTTCATTCACAAAGAATTTATAAAGCTTATTACAGATAAAGCGCGCTGTTTGCTCCTGTTCCAGTAATATGCCGATAATATCTTCACCGGTAAAGTTGCCGGTTCTGCCTAAAAAAGCCTTCTGTCCATCGTCGTGCAACTGGTTACGCATTACAAACCGCCCGTCCCTGTCAAAGCCCCAGCCGGTAAAGGCTCGGGCCGACTCCTTTACGTCCTGTTCCGTGTAATTTCCGCGGCCGACGGTGAAAAGCTCCATCAGCTCGCGCGCAAAGTTCTCGTTTGGATGTCCTTTACGGTTTTGCTGATTATTGAGGAACTGCAGCATAGCAGGCGATTGGGACACCTGCAATAAAA
Source organism: Bacteroidota bacterium (assembly GCA_018267005.1). GTDB lineage: Bacteria > Bacteroidota > Bacteroidia > Sphingobacteriales > Sphingobacteriaceae > Mucilaginibacter. Next base: position 991 of record JAFDZK010000363.1, on the reverse strand, counting down.
GATCGCGAAAATTGCCCAGCGCGTTGCTTCGTTGTATGTTATTCAGTTGCTGGGCATACGCCGCATTGATGGTACGACAGGCGAAGTGATTGTGCCAAAATAACGTCATCTTTTCGCGGAGCACGGCCTCTGTCGAGCTCATTTTTTTCAGCCAGCTCAGGTTCAGCTCTTTTTCCTGCTGTACCTGTTGCATGATCGCCATCTTTTTTTGATTCGCCCCGCCGGTGAGAAGCGACATATAGTCCAGTTTTGTCTCTGTCAACCCGATAGGATCGTCTATTTCGGACGATGCTATTAATTCATGCACTGCTTTTTTAACCGAAGTATGCCCGGCATTTTGCATGTCGGCAAATCGCAACCCAAAAGCGGCCCTGGAATATAAATGCTTTACTTTTCTTAGCTCGTCCATAAGGTGTGTGTGTTTGACTGTTCGATATTGCCGTGGTTTAAAGTGAATTAATTTTCCGGAGATATATTTTAATTTAGTCGATGTAATTGTTACATTAGAAAACCTAAATCAGGCAAATTGAAGTTTTTTTTATCCCTAATTACCCTATTCGGTTTATCCGCAGGCGCATTTGCGCAAACGCGCGGCTTTGGCAGCATCGACACTGCTGACCTTAAGCTAACGACCTGCGATTTTGAAAAAGATGCGAACGCTATGGTGCTTTTTGACAAGGCGCGTATCGCATTTACCATGTTGGGGGCCGCCATGACCCGGCATCGCAGGGTAAAAATTCTGAATGAAAAAGGCAAGGAACAGGGCAATGTCAAAATAGAATACCACAACATTTACGGCGTTGATGAAATATTAAACCTCGACGCTGAAACCATTAACCTGGAGAACGGCAAAATCGTTATCACCAAAGTCGATCCGAAATTGGTATACAATCAGCATACCGATAAAAGCAAGGATGCCTTCGTTTTTTCGTTTCCCAATGTTCGGGCAGGTTCGGTTATCGAGTACCGTTACACCCTGGTACGACATATG
>JAFDZK010000362.1 GCA_018267005.1 Bacteroidota bacterium | reverse complement strand
CTTCAACCTAAACCTTATCACAAAGCAGGCGAATGCCTGCGGAAGTGCAATTTACAAAAGCAGGCTCAATTATCGCCTGCTACGGGATTGTGTCCGCATAAAATCCTGGAACTGCTGCTGCATCTGGCGGCGTTCGGCATCTTTCTTCGAACGTCTGAAGTACCAACGGATGAAAAGCACCCAAATACCCGCCGCCACCGCATACAGTAAAAACGGCGTCCTGGAATAAAGCGCGCCGTAACAAGCGCCGGTGGAAATAAAGCAGGTTAACAGGAAATAAAAGATGATTTTCATAACGGGTTCGATATGTAAATATACTAAATATATTAGCAGGTTGGATGCTTTTTTATCAAAAAAGTTTAATTGAGCTCCATTATTTTATTACGGGTTCTTGCCATTTGCACATACTCCCTTATGATGTCTACGAGATCTGATTTGGGTATACCACGCAGCCAAATTACCGGGTTTTCCGAATCCGTTGATTTTAATGTCAGATCCATCAGGCGAAATACCTGCAGAAGCAGCGGCTGGGTCAGGATATAATCTTTGACCCGGTACAGCTCTACCTGATCTGTCCGCTTAAAAAAAATACCGCGGCTGATCCTGATCACCTCGGGAGTTATGCGATATCGCACCATGCGAATGAATGTATAACGATATATTGCGAAGGCTAAACACGCAAAACTGAGCCAAATAAATGGCGGCCAACAGCGCCATGCCAAAAACAATAGTCCAAGGGCGTACAGGATAAAAGTCAAAGATTTAAAAAAGGCAAAGACTGGCGCGGGGCGAAGCAGTATCTCCGACTGTACCGCATTTTCGGGATGTTCCATGTTGATTATTTTATAAGGAGGCCTGCATGATCGAGCAGTTCATCAAAAAAGGTATTGTGCTGCAGGGGCTTCCGGCAGGCCAGATTAAAACGATAGCCCGAGGCTTTATCCAAAGCATTCAAACTCAGGTTTTCCGGGCTGAATAAAAATCTGCGGGAACGATAGTAAACGGCGATATTCTCGTCACCCTCAATATAAACTTCGAGGCTGATATCGTTGATCGCTGCCGCCACTTTCAGATCCGTTATGCGCCCCAAAACATCCCGTCCAAAAAGCAGTATGATTTTTTTGTTTTTCAAACGGGATCGCAGCCAGTCTGAGTGACTGCTCTGTAGGGCTGCCCCCAGGGACAGGAATAACAGGCCGTCCAGCCGGGAAAATGAATGATAATTTTTTTTCAGCCAGGCAAGGCAATCCATTGCGGTTCCGGAAATGATGACAAGGCAGACCTCGGAGAGATTTGCATTACCAGCCATCCAAAAGTTTTTCGAAAGGGGTACCCTGTGAAAGGCAAAGCCAAAATGTTCGATACTATCACCGTATGGAAATACAAGATTGCAACTTCCATCAGTCTGAAAAAATGGATAAAAGTATTGCTGGACCGGCAGTGGAATTTGCAGCCGGTCGAGAAAGGGATGCATTAGCGCTGGATGGATTGTTCGTTACCCTCTTCGAAGTCTTCCCCGGCGGCAAGGACAGTGCCTTTAGCAGCTTTAGTCTCCTGCATATCCTTGAGGGCTTTATTGAAGTTGAGGCCAGGCTCTTCGTGTTGCTCGCGATTGAACAGAGCATTTATGACTTTGAAAAGAATATAGGTTGCGCCCCCGTCAATCAAAATTGAGGCGATGAGCATGTGCTTGTCCGAACGCAGACCCTGCTTCTCCGTCGCAGAATATTGTACCGTTGTGCCATCATCTGCTGTAACTTCATCGCCTTTCCGGTAGCGTTCCTTTTGTGCTGCTGTCAGCGGAAGACCATTGATCATATCCGGAGCCTGTATCTTATCCGTATCCACCACGATAAACTCATTGGTGTCATTGTCAAATTCCACCAGCACATCTTTTGGCTTACCTTCTCCGTCGAACATCACCGTGTGTACGTTTGGCGTATCGCCATGCTCCAGCATGGCCACCTGTGTATCGGTCAAAAAGGACGGGGATGCAGGTTCACGATGAATAGGGTGAAGCATTAGTTCCAAAGCACCATCCTTGTTCTGTTTTAGGGAAAGTTTTGCATCAAGCGCCGGAATATGCACTCCCTCGGCATTCAAATTTTCAAGCCGCAGCATGTCTGTTCTGCGCCCCGACAATAAGGCATTCAGGTCATCTGCGTCCAGCGCCAAAACTCCGTCCTTCGCCAAACCAATCCGTTGCAGGTCTCCCAAAGGGAGATCCTGCCTGCTATAAATTTGTCTGATCATGAGCTCTTAGCGGTCTAATTGTAAATGGTTATTGTGCATTTCTGCGAACACCTCTGTTTCCTCGAAGCCCACACCCTGGGAGTGTTCCACTGCGTCCGCAGCATTTAACAATAAATCCCGTCCGGTTTCCGATGCTCTTTCCTGCGAATTATTCCGGGCTTCAATTAGAGATTTATATAGCCCGTGGCTTTTGGTCAAGTCAAATTTCTGACCTTCGGAATCTTCCATTTTATAGGTTTTCTTCACCTGGTCCAACACCTTGTATTCCTTGCCATTGTAAGGAATGACCTCGCCCACATTCAGTTTTGAAGGATCGATCTTCGGCGCATCAATGCCTGTTTCGCGGCTTTCTTCCGCCACTTCATCTTGTGAAGCCTCAATTATCTCTTCCCGTTTATTTTCGTAGCCCAGCACCAGGTCAACGATCTTTTGCGCGTCCTCGGCAGCCTTAAACAATTCACCCGGTTCGTCCTTTAAGATCGCTGCCCAGCTATTTACGTAGCCGTCATGGTAATTTAATTCATAAGGCAGGTTGAGTTCTTTGCCTAAAAACAGCGAAGCCAAATTGGTGCGCAATTCTTCGCGAATATTGGTCAACTGATCCATACTTCCTTCCTGCGGGCGGTTTAGCCGATGTTCTGCACCTGTCCAGTGAGCCAACTGATGTAATGCCTCAGCATAATATTGCTCAGGGTTTGCAAAGTATTGCTTCTCCGGCATAACGATGGTGTCCGAGCGGTTATCGTAAAACATATCATCACCGCCAAGTTCAATTGTCACACCGCTGTTTTCCAGAATCAGCTGTGCTCGTTCGGCGGGGGACAGCACATTCGGCTCCTTTTCCCACTTTTCTATTTTACGCAGTTGCTCGCCGTTGAACATCCATGCCTCTACCAGCTTGGGTTCATCCAGTTTCATGCGCTCATAGCGCGGTTTACCGTTCTCTTTCAAAGCCGGTTCTCCATCCTTCATTACCTGCTGAAATTCATAGTTTGACAGGAAATTGATCAGCGTCCCGGTTGAACCTTTGATAACTGCGGTATGATTTCGGTTGGCCTGGTTTGAAGTACCCCAACGCGGATCATCCCGTTTCTGCATCAGCAAGGTTAGGGCAGTTGTCCCTATGTAACGCTTACCGCTTTCCAGGTTGAAAGGGAGCGCGGAGTTCATGTTGTTGTTTGGCCTTTGGAAAATCGAATTCCCGTTTTTCAGGTCCGATACCATCTTCCCGGCGATCTGCTCGGACAGGGGTTTGTAATTCGTACTCATTTTTAGTTCTCCTTATTTTGTTGTTCTAAATTATTTGCGATCGTGAATAAAAAACGGAGCGGGTCGATATAGGAGCGCCCGTACTTCACACTGAAATGTAAATGCTCACCAGTGACCCGGCCTGTCGCTCCCGACTTATGTAAAACTTTACATAAAAGCGGTTATGAAAAGTATATAGTTATGTAAAAATGCAATCGCAACCATCTCATTGATAGCCATGTAGATTTGCGGCTTTTTACATAATATGATTTGCAGGCAATAGATCTACAGTTATTAGCGTAAATCTTTT
>JAFDZK010000361.1 GCA_018267005.1 Bacteroidota bacterium | reverse complement strand
GTTGACTTTTAACAACAACATTAGCGCTTCCCTGAGTTTCAAATTAAGCAGTGCCTGGTCTTCAATGCCATTGAGCTGCATATAAGGCATCAGCGAATCGAAATAGTTTTTATATAAAGGATCGGGTTTCAAACTAAGCACAGCGTTACCATTAACGTGCTCCCCAGCCTGATATCCCAATTCCATGCTCACGTTTCTTAAAAATGGTTGGTCGAAATGGATGGATAATGATTTGAATTCGCCTCCTTCGGGTGGCAATTTGTTGAATTTGACCAGGTGGTTACGTTTAGCGAACCGAAAATCGCCGGGCTGGAAAATATACTCCAGCCTACCATCGTTCATGATCATTGTGCCCGACACCTGGCAGGTAAACACATGATCGGGTATGAACTGCTCTCCTTCCCTGCTGCGGGTAACGTAGCATGAATAGGCTATAGCGGATTTTATCTGGTTTTTTACAGGCATCTTTCAAAGTTAAACATCTCAGGGTACCGGGTGCCTCTTTATGCTCTTTGCGGTTTAATTTACCACAAAGAGCACAAAGATCTCCACTAAAAGTACAGAGTTTGGTGAATAGTCATTTCTTGGCACCAAAAAACGACTTACCCAATTCTGTTTTTGTAAAATCGACTGCGTCATCCGCATTGGTCGACAAACTTACCGGCAGCCATTTTTCCATTTCCTCATCTCGCAGGATAGTAGCTTGCTTTACCATCGCCACAGCTTCGCTTCCCAACAGCAAATGTACAGGCGGATCGGGATTATTCACCAGGCCGATCATTACGTTCGCGGCTTTGGCGGGATCGCCCATCGGAATGAATTGACCGCCGGTAAACAACGCTTTCCGTACGCCCACGGTTTGCTCATAGCCTTCAACATCGGGTGCAAAATTCATAGAAACGCCTGCCCAATCCGTTCGAAAACCGCCCGGCTCGACACTGGTTACAAATATGCCGAGTGGTTTTACCTCTTTAGCCAAAGCCTCGCTGAAACCGCCGAGGCCAAATTTTGCGGCCTGGTACATTGTCAGTCCAGGGTTACCTACACGACCGCCTATCGAGCTGATCTGTAAGATACGGCCCGAACGCTGCTTACGCATATAGGGCAACACCATTCGTGTTATCTCAATGGGTGCGTAGAAATTGGTATCCAGTTGGCTGCGTACCTGCTCGTCGGTATAGGCTTCGGCTGCGCCGATAATGCCAAAGCCTGCATTGTTTATCAGTACGTCGATCCTGCCGAGTTTTTCGATCGTCATTTCAACGGCAGCTTTGATTTGGGCCTGGTTGGTCACATCCAATTGTAGCGGGTAAATATTATCCGGATATTTTTCAACCAGGTCTTTTAAGTGTTCCGGGTTACGCGCCGTCGCAGCAACTTTATCTCCGCTTGCCAGTACTGCTTCTGTAAGGCTTCTTCCCAATCCGCGGGAACTGCCTGTTATAAACCAAACTTTTGTCATTTTCTTTTTTGTTTTTGATGACTCAAAGTTCGGAACAAAGCTACTGCTGCGCTTTGTTGAAAGGCTCAAATTACTTTGTTGAAAAGTTCAGTGATTGATATAGGACACTTCCGGAACCGGACTGCTTAAACAGCTCCGTCTATTAGTTCCCCGTAAAACTCCGTAATGTTCATACCTGCCGCCCTAACCTGTTGTGGTATCAGACTGTTCATGGTTTGGCCGGGCGTGGTATTGATCTCAATAAAATAGAAGTTGCCCGCGCCTTCCTCAAATATAAAGTCCATACGCGTCATGCCTCGGCAATTGAGGCGGAGGTATACCTCGGTAGCTACGCTTTCAACCAGTTCACGCTGGGCCGCGGTCAAATCAGCCGGGGTTATCTCTTTTGATACCCCTGAAGTATATTTTGCCTCATAGTCAAAGAACTCCTTTGAACTGATAATTTCTGTTACAGGCAGAACCGTTACATGTCCTTTCAGCCGGACTATCCCTACGCTGAACTCCCGCCCTTTTATAAATTCTTCCACAAGTATCTGGCTATCCTCATGAAAGGCCTTTTCTAAGGCCATCGGAAGCTCGGCTGCATTATGCACCTTGCTCATACCCACGCTGCTGCCACCATTATTAGGTTTAATAAACAGCGGAAATTTGAGCATTGCGGCGATGGTCGATACATCATGCAGGTCATTCCGGAATAACTGCATGGAACGTGCTGTATTCAGGCCGTGTATGCCGTGAACGATGGCCTTGGTATAAGCCTTATTCATCGTAATGGCCGAAGTTGTGGCATCGCAGGTATTATAGGGAATTCCCAGCATGTCAAAATAGCCCTGCAGCTTGCCGTCTTCGCCGGGCGAGCCATGGACCGTTATAAAAGCAAAATCAAACTCTATCTTCTTCCCTTCCAGGCTTAGACTAAAATCGTGCCTGTCAACCAAAACCTGCTCATTGCCTGCCTGGTAAAACCACTTTTCGCGCGTAACCAATATGGTGTAGACGTTATACTTCTTTTTATCCAGGTTTTCGGCAATGTACCTGGCGCTGTTTACAGACACTTCATACTCACCTGTAAAACCTCCGGCTATAAGGGCAATATTTTTTGCTGACATGGGTAGATTTGGAATTTTAGATTTCGAATGCCGAAATTAAGGATAAAAGTCTTTTTAAGATTAAATTCAAAACAATTTATCGCCATGCGGTCTTCAAATTCGAAATTGAAAATCCGAAATTCGAAATTAATATCTATGTTTGATACCTGAATATCGCCGCAGGTTCAATGAGTAAATTTGGCTCTTACTTAAAAACAAAAGATTTCCGCAGAACCATCATTTTAGCTATTCTCTCGGTTATCGTGGTTACCCTGATCGCTTTTTACAGCCTCGGTATTTACACGCGCCATGACTCGGCCATACCTGTGCCCAAAATCATCGGCATGCAGGTGGATAAAGCGCTGAGCTTGCTGAAAGACCAGGGCTTTGGCGTAAGTATCGATTCCGTTTATGTATTGGACCAGGCCCCCGGCACGGTTATCGAACAGGATCCCGACGCGGGCACCAGCGTAAAAGAAAATCGCGTCATCTACCTGAAGATAGTTAAAAACCAGGCGCCCAATGTGGCTCTGCCTGACATTATAGACGCACCGTACATTTCGGCCACGGCGACATTATCCAATGCCGGCTTAAAGATAGGCGATACGACCTATAAACCCGATATAGCCCGTGACCATGTATTGGAAGTGCATTTTGCCGGACAGCCCATTACCGCCGGCACAAAAATACCCAAAGGGTCGAAAGTCGACCTGGTGCTCGGCGACGGTGCGGGCGCTGCCGAAGTAGATATACCCGATGTAACCAACCAGGACCTGGACGCCGCCAAATTTGCTATTAAGGGCGCCGGGCTGGCGGTAGGAACCATAACCTACCAGGGTACGATAACCGATTCCACGAGCCTTATTGTGGTAGCTCAAATGCCAATGCCGACAGACTCGGCAACTAAAACCAGTATCGGCACGCGTATTAACCTGATGGTTACTCAGGGCAAAAAAACACAGTAAGCATCTTAATCCCTATTAAAAGCAGTACATATGGCCAAGGAACAAAAGTCATCGGGCAGGTTTAGATTAGTTATCGTCCTGGTGATCGTAATAATTATCGCTTTGGGCAGCGCCGGTGTATTTTATTACACGAAATACTTTAGCCCGAATGTTACCGATAAGCAGGAATATTTATATATCCACACCGGTGCTGACTATAAAGACGTGTTGAAGACTGTAACCGACGAGGGAATTGTGAAAGATCCCGCGTCGTTCGACTGGGCGGCCCGCCACATGAACTACATAAAGCGTGTTAAGGCCGGCC
>JAFDZK010000360.1 GCA_018267005.1 Bacteroidota bacterium | reverse complement strand
ATCTGGTAATCAGGATTTAGTTGGTGCAGGTATTGTACGCCCTCCCGCAGCTTATGAAATGCATTGGGAATATTGCGTATCGCATCATGCAGCTGCTCATCGCCATCCAATGAAACGATAATATCGTTTACCCATCGCAACAGATTTTCCGCGTGATTTTTTAAAGTGAGGCCCGTAGTCAACAAGGATATTTTTATATCCTCATGTTTTAAGATGCGGCATAAATCAAAAAAAATAGGATTCAATAATGCCTCTCCGCCCGACATGACAACCTGCTGCGTACCGAATTTTTTAAGGGACCCAAGAAGCCCGCTGACATCGTTTTCCGTAAGCTGCTTCAGATTTTTGTTATCCTTCCAGATGTCGCACATCACGCAGCGGCAGTTACATGCGCTGTGCGGCATTAGTATAACGATAGGCAGCGCCGATATATGATGAGTCGTGAGCGTGTGATAGCGATGATATGTCTGGAGCAGGGATTGCATGTTATTTCCTTACGGTTATCCAGTAAAAAGGATCGTTCCCGAACAAGCGGTTCAGAATGTTTTGAGGGTTGAATAAAACACGGTATTTAAATCCCCAGAATTCGCTTATGGAATGGTGAAAGTAATGTTCCGACATTTCAGGATACCCCAATGAACTATAATAGTCGCGACTGCGCTGATCGGCGTCAACAGCGTCCAATGGATCGTAAAAATGCGTGTCCGTAATATATATCTCACCGCGTTGTGCCAAGATGGCTTGCGCCTGTTTCAACACCGTTACAACTGAAGGAAAATATTGCAGCGAAGCAGCAAAGACGATCACGTCAAACTCTTCGTTCTCGAAAGTGCTATCGTTAAAAGTATCATAAATAAATTCCAGGTTCTTTTTTCTGAACACCCGGCTTGCCTGGTCGATCTCGACATGGTTCACATCCAACCCGATCACATCCGTACCGGGGATATCGGCCATTTTTGCCGAAAGCCAGCCATTACCGCAACCCACCTCAAGTATCCGTAAGGGTCTGCGTTTTTTCCGCAGACGCGCAAGCAGTCTTTCGCATGATCGCTCCCTTATTTTCCATTCTTTGTGGTAAATATGTAAAGGATCGACCTGGGGCAAACGCATTAGCTGTTCATCGGTATAAACCCGCCGTTCTTGCTGCCTTACCGCGACGTAAAGATCTTCAAAGTCCCGTTTTGCGCTGTGAGAATGGGAACGTTTCCTGGCAATATCTTTCACGGTAGTGTTCAAGCAGAATTCATTTTAAAATCCTTGTATTTCAGGCTGGCGATATTTCCACATCCGCTGCAGCAGTTTGATCTCGTACGGATATTTATATAAACTGGCCTTATACCGCATGCCGGCGACCAGCTTAATAGCATGGCGTTTCAAGTCGTTCAGGCGTATATCAGTTACGGTAGGGTAAACGCCGTTCAGCACGGTCTCAAAATTTCTGATCTTGTCGATCATTTCCGGAGTCAGCCAGGGCGTGAGCGGGTTTTTGCGCATATCGAAATTTTCCCAGGCTGGGCTGATCCAGTCTTCCAAAGTTTGCGGGTACCTGAAGCCTTGCTCTAAAACCTGTTTAAATAAGGTCGATCCTTCCGTAGGTACCGGGCTGTAGGTATATAAAACGATCTCGGTGCGCGGATTTACCGCTTTTACCTTTTTGATAAAATTAATCTCAAAATCTATCTGTGCCTGCACCTGTTCGGTAGTCGGCGCAGGTGTGCCCAGCACAAAGGAATATTCGGGAATGATGTCGAATTTTTTAAGCCGTTCGGCAAAGCGGATAATTTGGTCGCCGGTTTGGGTACCGCCTTTGTCTAATTGTTCAAGGATCAGGTTATTGCCGCTCTCAGCTCCGAAAAAGATGATCCGGCAACCGCCTTCGCGTACCGCGCCCAGGGAAGCATCGCTGAACTTATCCATCGTATCGATGCGGGCCATCCCCCACCACGACATTTTCTCGGGTTTGATGAGTTTGGCAAATTCAACCGTACGTTTTTCCGATACAAAGAAGTTATTGTCGTGGAATTCGATTGCGTCAGCACCCCATTTGTCTTTAATGTATTTAATGTCCTTATATACATTTTGGGCGGATTTGGCTTTCCAGCGGGCTTCGAAAATCGGGACAACCGCACAAAATGAACAGGTGAACGGGCAGCCTATACTGGAATGATACGCCATGGTCCGTTCGCCGAGGTAAGTGCGACCGAGGTAGTGTTTATCGATAGGGTAAAAGCCATTCAGCTTATCATAAGGCAATGGGGGCAGTGGGTCCTGTTCAAAAAGATCCTCTTTGCTGTTTTTGATCACATCGCCGTTGGCGTAGTAAATAATATTCCGGATAAACTCGTAAGGCATATTTTTTTCAAGCGCATCTATCAGCGACGGAAAAGCATGGTCGCCGGGACCATTTACCACAAAATCTATGTATCCGGATGTAAGGACAGTTTTTGATTGCGTAGAGGGGAAATAGCCACCCCAAATCATTATGGTATTTGGGAACTTTTCTTTGATCGCTTTGGCAAAGGGGACTGCCTGTTTTAACTGCGGACCGGGCATTACGGTAAACCCGATGTATTTATACTGACCGGTTCTTAAATACTCCTCCATTTTTCCAAGCGGATCCTCCTCGCAATTACCATCGACAACGACCCAATCGTATTTTCCTTCAATAGAAGCCGCTATGCTCAATACAGAGTTCGGAATACGGTGTTTTGCAACCGCACTTTTCGGGTTGAACAGGAGGATTTTATTCATCGCAGCTTAATAAATAGCGATGGGCGCCAAACCCATCGCTACGAATCAACAACATAAAACAGATCAATAAACCTTATCAATCAAACACCTTTCACACACATTTAAATTACGCCCTGTATACGGCAGGGGTTGCCTGTGTTCAAAAGAAAATCTTAGTTGGCAACCATAGCGGGCATAGCCGCGTATTCTGACTATAAAACTGTTTGACCCCGGTGATCCCTGCTATCCGAAACTACCTGAAGCATACCCTATTGCATGGCCGTGCGACCGAGAAAAAACCGGCCGATGCCTATGATCTCTGGGCGTCCGGTTATGACTGCCAGCCTGGCAACCTGATGATCGAGCTGGATGCTAAAATATTCTCTCAACTTCTTGAAAAGGTCGACCTGGCGAACCGCTTTGTGGCCGATATAGGGTGCGGAACGGGCAGGCACTGGGCCGAAATATGGGAGAAAAACCCATCCGGCCTTACCGGTTTTGATGTTTCAGGGGGAATGCTGAATAAGCTGAAAGCAAAATTTCCGGGCGCAAATGTTCAGCAGGTTAGTGATGACGGCCTGCCCGGTGTGCCCGATGATTTATATGACATGATCATATCTACGCTCACCATAGCACATATCGAAAACCTTGAATATGCACTGAGTGCCTGGTGCAGGATAGCCAAGCCGGATGCCGGAATGATCATCACCGATTTTCATCCGAGAATGCTGGCATTCGGAGGCAAGAGAACGTTCAAAGACGGAAACAGGCTCGTATCGGTACAAAACTATGTCCATCACATCGCCACTATAAAATACATGCTCTATGAATACGGGTTTCATGTTATCGCCGAACAGGAGATCAGCATAGATGAGACCGTAAAGCATTATTATGAGAGCCAGAATGCGTTACCGGTATATGAGCAATACAAGGGCTGCCCGGTCATTTATGGCATCCATTTAAAACGCGGTGATGATATTAAATAACTCGAGGCACGCTTTTACAAATGACGCACGGAGCGTGCGCATAACAGACGGCAAGATATCGCGTGTGCAGGCTGTGCCTTTTATGGATACCGATGAGCATTTTTTGCTTGATCTTAAAGGCGCTGTTTTATTTCCAGGGCTGATCAATTCCCAT
>JAFDZK010000035.1 GCA_018267005.1 Bacteroidota bacterium | reverse complement strand
TGATTTTTCTTTCGTAGGCATGATTTTAAATTTTAGTTAATTTATTGTTATAATAAATAAATCAACTTGCCTGTTTTAAGTAAAATCAACTTTTTTGGCTCAGTTCGGCGAAATACTTGTGAAACAGGGGAATAGTTTCAATGCCTTTATAGTAATTATAAATATCGTACTTCTCATTCGGCGAATGTAGCGCGTCGCTGTCGAGGCCGAATCCCATCAGCACCGTTTTTATGCCCAACTCCGCTTCGAATAAGGCCACTATTGGAATACTGCCGCCGCCGCGCGTAGGGATCGGCTGTTTGCCGAACGATTCGGCTACCGCTTTTTGAGCGGCACGGTAAGCCACACTGTCGGTCGGCGTCACAACGGGTTCGCCGCCGTGGTGCGTGGTCACTTTTACTTTCACCGACGCCGGTGCTATCTTTTCGATATGTTTAGTAAATATTTCGCTGATCTTTACCCACCCCTGGTTAGGCACCAGGCGCATCGATATTTTGGCGTAAGCTTTGGAAGGTAACACTGTTTTTGCCCCTTCACCCGTGTAACCGCCCCAAATACCGTTCACCTCCAGTGTCGGGCGGGTGCCGGTTCGTTCCAGGGTTGAATAGCCCTTCTCGCCCCATAGCTCGGCAACATCAAGATCCTTTTTATATTCTTCCTCATTGTAAGGGGCGCTGTTCAGGGCTTTTCTTTCGTCATCCGTTAAATCGATCACGTCATCATAAAAACCGGGTATAGTAATATGGTTGTTCTCGTCGTGCATAGAGGCGATCATCTTAGCCAATATGGTCGCCGGGTTGGCCACCGCGCCGCCGTAGACGCCCGAATGCAGATCGCGGTTCGGACCGGTTACTTCAACCTCCATATAGGAAAGTCCCCGCAAGCCGGTTTCAAGGGAAGGGTTCTCCATGCTCAGCATCGAAGTATCGGAAATTAGCACCACGTCGGCTTTAAGGCGCTCTTTGTTTGCTTTTACAAAAATTCCCAGGTTGTTGGATCCAACCTCTTCTTCACCCTCAATCATAAATTTGATATTGCATGGCAGGCCGCCGTTTTGCATCATTAGCTCAAAAGCCTTTACATGCATGTAAAACTGCCCTTTGTCGTCGCATGCGCCGCGGGCATAAATCTTTCCATCGCGGATCGTCGGCTCAAAAGGCGGGGTTTTCCAAAGTTCCAGCGGATCGGGCGGCTGTACGTCGTAATGCCCGTAAACCAGCACGGTTGGCTTCGCCGGGTCGATTATTTTTTCCCCATAAACGATCGGGTTACCTGCCGTTTCGCAGACTTCGACTTTATCGGCGCCCGCGTCACGCAGTTTTTGGGCAACGTATGCAGCGGTTTTCAAAACTTCAGGCTTGTATGCCGGATCGGCGCTTACCGACTGAAAGCGTAATAGTTCAAACAACTCGTCCAGGAAACGTTGCTTGTTTTGTTCAACATAGGCTTTGATATTCTGCATAAAATGGAAATTTTGAACAAATATAGAATTTAACTCAATAGTCGAATTTGCTCGGTATTAAATCCAGGAAAATTAAGGGTACAGCATACCCCGAGGGGGGAGAAAAGAAAAGGGCTGCTATTGATAGGTAATTATTATCCAGAAAGATCAGATCGCAAAAACGTATCGAATTTTTGGAAAATACAATACATTAATGGATCAATATTTCAATCCGCTCAAATGGGGCATATATTGGATAATTCCAATATATGCAATCCCCGCTACAGCAACTTGTTGCAAATTGCCGTTAGATACGTCGACTTTAATTAGTCAGCAGTACCTAAATCCTTTTTGTCGTTGGTAGTGCTGTGTTTTTTAGCATCCGCAGTACCCAAATCCTTCTTGTCGTCGGCAGTACCCAGATCTTTTTTGTCGTCGGCAGTACCTAAATCTTTTTTGTCAGCAATGGTATCATACTTTGCGCGTACGGTATCATGTTTTAAAGTGAATGCTGATACGGCACCTGCACTAGCTAACAGAACTGCTGCTAAGATTACTTTTTTCATTTGAATGTTTGTTAGAATGGTTAACTATTATGGTTAATTTATTAAGCTTGTTCATAAGGAATAATCGACAATTGCGTCATCCCTTTACATTTCTATGACAATCGCCAAGCGCTTATTTCACCCATTTTAAGTGGATTTTGGCTTGAGCGATGATCAATCCTTAACATTTTCTATCTTTTAAAGAACAGTACCATTTTTCTTCATTATATAACTTTCATAAGTCGCTTATTGCCTGTTTTTTATCATTTTTGCATTTTTTGCCTGTTTTTATGGCTTTTTTGCAAAAAATCGATTAAAAACGAACGAAAATTATAAAAGGAACAATATGGTTTAGTCGGTTATAATTGCTTATTAATTAAGTAATTATGGTACTCAACTAAAGTACTTTAACAAAGGTAAATATGTTTTCCAGAATAAAAAATTTTAAGAAAAAAATATTTAACGCATCATTTTCCGGCGGTTTACGTAATAGGGTGTTATCACAGCAGGTTTAGTCCAATCCACTACTGTCCTGTGTGTCAAAATCATATTGATGAGAAAAGCTTATCCAACTATCTTATTTCTGTTACTGGCCTTCATTGGGGTAAATGCTGAAACGACCCTCGAAATTGGCGGTCAGGATACGGCGCAGGTAAAGCAGTTGTTGGCGCAGGGCTTCAAAAGCCGCCTCACGGATCATGAGCAAACCCTGAAAAAAGCACAGCAGGCATTGGATATGGCGGAGAAACTGAATTACCTGAACGGTATAGGCGAATCCTATCGCGTTTTGGGTATCGGGGAATATTACGCGAATAATGAGGCCAAGTCGTTCAGCGATTATTTGTATGCGCTGTACTACTTCAAGATGAGCAAAAATGTGATTGGCCAGGCCAATGTCTATAACAATATAGGTAACCTGTACCAGACCAGCGACTATGATATGTCGCTCGAGTACCTTCAAAAAGGTCTCGAAATAGCTCAAACTATTAATAATACAGAGTTGCTGGCGAAAGCTTACCTTAACATCGGCAACGTTTATAACAGGAAGAAAAATTTTTCGCTTGCGGTAGATTATTATACCAAAGCCCAGGAATTGTTTACTAAACAGAACGATGCGGTGAACCTGATCGTTTGCCTGCAGGACTTTGGCAAGGTGTACTATAGTTTAAAACAGTATGATAAGGCCGAGCAATTTTTATTGCAGGCCAACAGCAAGGCTAAAGAGAAGGACCTTAATACTTCAATCGGCGGCATCGATCTCACACTTACCTCATTATATGTTGAGAATAAGAATTACGATGCCGCTCAAAAGTTCCTGGACGAAGGTATTGCGTATGCCCAGATAACTAAGGACGAAAAGCTGGAGGCAGATTTTACCTATACTCAATACCAGATTGAACTGCATAAGAAGAACTACGCGCAAGCTTTGGACTTCCTGCATAAGGTATATGTGAGGGACAGCGCGATATTAAAAAATAATGTGACCGCAGGGCTTGATCTGCTGCGCGAACAGCACGACCAGCAGGAAAAGCAAAAGGAAAGCGAACTGATCATCGAGCGCCAGAAGAACGACCGGGTTAAATTCTGGTGGGCTGTTTCAGCGTCGGGACTTATGCTTGTCGTTATCGCCCTGCTGGTAGGCAACGTTAAACGTAAAGCAAGAACCAACTCGAGACTGACCGAATTGAACAGCGAAGTTTCCCGCCAGAAGGATAACCTCGACCGTATCAATCATCACCTGGAGGAAATCATAGACGAACGTACCCGCGATCTGCAGGTTAAGAATAAAAAGCTTTCGGAATACTCGTCGTACTTATCGCACCAGATACGCGGACCTATTGCCACCCTGAAGGGCCTGATGAACCTGGAAAAGGAAGGTCTCGTCGACCAGCAGGAATGTATCAGCATGATGAACAAATGCGTATCGGATATTGACGAGAAGATCATCGATATGACCGACATCCTGCACGATCCTAAACGCACGAGCTTTAATTAAGTCTTAAGTTCGTAGTCCTGAGTCTTAAGTAAATTATTTACACTTTAATATTGGACTCAAGACTATCGACTCAAAATCACGGCCAGTTGGGATGGATCTGTGCCTCAAGCAGCCCCAGGTAAAGGCAATACCAGGAGATCATATGCAGTATTAGCAGCGTCTTATGCTTTTTATAGCCCTGCGTTTCAAAGGCAAGCGTTTGACCGCCGCCGGTGACAAAATACCTTACTTCTCCTTTGCTGGGTTTAAATTTCGACTTGAAAACATCGAACACTTTAATTTTCAGCTTGCTTTCCGGGTCGTGGATGGTTCCATTCTTAATGGCCCCCCCTTTTGATATTGAAATCAAATAATTGAACATCACAGGTATTTACAGTATTGTTATTGGTACCGCAAATGTTGCTCCAATTGGGCCGCCGGAGCGTTTGATGTTCAGCGGTTTGACTAATTAGAAATATTTGTCTCTATAGATTAATATTCTTTACTTGTATTTAATAATGCCTATAAAATAAAAATATCACTTATTGGCTGAATAAGTGATAATTGGTCAAAAGTGTCGGTTTTTGTAAACAGGCTTAAACTGCCACTGAGCTTTTCGTGCGGAGCTCCTCGTACAGTTCAATTACCTTACGCTGCAGGTTAGCGATCTCTAACTCGCGATCGTTCAGTTTTTTCTGCATAAGGTTCAGATGCGACGGTGCGGGATCGGCCTGTTCATTATCAACAGTCAGTAACTGCACGACACTCACTTCGTAAATGTTGGCGATCTGTTCCAGGCGCGACAAGTTAACGTCGGTAACGCCCGTTTCGATTTTTGAGAAGGCCGGGATCGAGATACCTAAACGGTTAGCTATATCTTCCTGGCTCCAGCCGTGCTGGTGGCGTAGGATCCTTATGCTTTTGCCTACAGATTTGTTTGCGGTTCTTGTAAATTCCTTCATAATGTGTTATGCCTCAATAGTTAGGGGTGTATACACATAACCAAAGTGTGTGCCATTGTCGATTAACCCGTATTTTCGGCGATTTTGCCTAAAAAGCAAATAAATCTGCAATTTTAACGGGGAATTTATTCTACGATACGGAAAATTATCATGACAATATTTAACCAATTGTAAATGAATTAATGTAATTGGAAATACCCTTGCCAATAGCGCGTGTAACAGGCCCGTTACATAAACAATTAGTTAATTATTATGCGAAGTTTGGCAAATTTCAGAAGCAGTTGTTTCTGGCCGATTTCCTTAAAGAATATGGTTGCTTTAATGTCCGGTTTATTCCCTTCAAGGCTTAAAACCTTGCCGAAACCAAAGCGTTCGTGCTCCACTTCCATACCCACCTGCAGGTTCGAAGTATCCGAGGGAGCGAAGCCGGGCGTAGGCACATGGGCCTTGGCAAGTATCGAGGTCGTCTTCACCGGCGATGATACAGCCGGTCGTGGTTTGGAGAAACTGTCGCCGCGTTTGTTCCAGGCGTTGCGTTCGTCATCAAAGAAGGTCGAGTTGCTGGCGGCCGGTTTAGCGGTAAAATCCAGCTCGAGGTAACGCGCATCGATCTCGTCCAGGAAACGGCTGGGCTCGCAACTGATCAGGGTACCGAATTTAAACCGCGACGTAGCATAGCTGATGGTGAGCCTGGTTTCAGCGCGGGTAACGGCTACGTAGAACAAACGTCTTTCTTCCTCGAGGTCGCTGCGCGAATTAAGCGACATTTGCGAAGGGAACAGGTTTTCCTCTAACCCTACTACAAATACATGCGGGAACTCCAGCCCTTTGGCCGAGTGAATGGTCATGAGCGACACGGTATCTGCGTCAGGATCGTTATCCTTGTCGTCGTTGGTCAGCAGGGCCACATCCTGCATAAATACCTCCAGGCTTCTGTCCTCGATATCCTCGCGTTCGGAAAATTCCTTGATACCGTTCAATAGCTCCTGGATGTTCTCATAGCGATTTAGTCCCTCGACTGATTTATCCTCGTAAAGGTCTTTCAGAATGCCCGAATGTTGCGCGATATGCAGCGCGGCGTCATAAGCAGACATGGTTTTGGTGATCACCTGGAAGCTTTGGATCATGGTGGCGAAGACGCCTACAGCCGATGCGCTACGCCCATCCAGGTACTTTGAAGGGTTGATAACCACCTCCCAGGTGCTGACCATATTTTGGTCGGCCGAGAGGATGATCCGGTCGACCGTCGTGTCACCGATACCGCGTTTAGGGTAATTTATCACTCGTTTCAGGGCTTCTTCATCGTTCGGGTTGATCGTCAGCCTGAAATAAGCGATCAGGTCTTTGATCTCCTTGCGCTGGTAAAAAGAAAGTCCACCATATATCTTATAAGGTATGTTCAACTTGCGCAGCGCCTCTTCCATCGAGCGCGATTGTGCGTTGGTGCGGTACAGGATAGCGAAATCGTTCCATTTCATGCCGCGGGTACTGCGGTGCTGCATAATCTCCTCGGCCACGATCTTGCCTTCCTCGTTATCGCTGAAAGCGCGCATCACCTTAATCTTATCGCCTGTTTCCTTTTCGGAGAAAACATTTTTCTTTAGCTGCTCCTGGTTATTGGCTATAATGCTGTTAGCAACATTCACAATGTTTTGTGTCGATCGGTAATTTTGCTCCAGCTTGAATATTTTCAGGTCGGGATAATCCTTCTCAAAATTCAGGATATTCTGGATGTTCGCCCCCCGGAAGGCGTAAATACTCTGCGCGTCGTCGCCCACCACGCAAATATTCTCGTTCATCGCGGCCAGCTTTTTCACAATAAGGTACTGCGAAAAATTGGTGTCCTGGTACTCGTCCACCATCAGGTATTTAAACTTGTTCTGGTATTTGTAAAGCACATCCGGGTACCGTTTCAGCAATTCGTTGGTTTTAAATAGCAAGTCGTCAAAGTCCATCGCACCGGCACGGAAGCAGCGGTTTACATAGGTCTCATAGATCTTGCCCAAATGCCCGCGCCCGCTTGAAAGATCGTCGGCCTGTATCTGGTCGTTCTGCTGGTATTCCTGCCACGAGATGAGGTTGTTCTTTGCCGCCGAGATGCGGTTATGCACAAAGTTGGGGTTATACAGCTTATCGTCCAGCGCCAGCTCTTTCAGGATGGCGCGCAGCACGCTTTTGCTGTCGTCGGTATCGTAGATAGTGAAGTTGTTGGGATAACCGATCTTATCAGCCTCGACGCGCAACAGCTTGGCAAAAACGGAGTGAAAGGTGCCCATCCAAACATTTTTGGCCTCGGGACCAACGGCGTGCATAATACGCTCGCGCATTTCGCGGGCGGCTTTATTGGTAAATGTCAGTACCAGTATATTAAAGGAATCAACCCCGTTTGCGATCAGGTGCGCCACGCGCATGGTGATAACGCGTGTTTTTCCCGAACCCGCGCCG
This sequence comes from Bacteroidota bacterium, assembly GCA_018267005.1. Lineage (GTDB taxonomy): Bacteria > Bacteroidota > Bacteroidia > Sphingobacteriales > Sphingobacteriaceae > Mucilaginibacter. The sequence goes on along the minus strand of JAFDZK010000035.1, from coordinate 15,264 downwards.
GCAATGATCATCACAGGGCCTTCGGTTTGCAATACGGCGGCCTGCTGGGCCGGGTTCAATCCTTTTAAATAATCCAAATCGCTGTCCTCTTTTCTCTGCTTGCGAAATTATGATTTTGAGGCGAAAGCCGAAAGCGGGGCCGCTGATTTTGCGCGTGTAATTCATTTGTAATCCGGAGACCACTTCTGTGTCATTTTTATTAAATAACCGTTGCAACATATAAAACTGTTTTAGTTTTGCTGCAACAACAGCAAAGCAAATAATCAACTTAAATATGGCATCATTAAAATTATTCACCCCGGCAAAGGTTGGGAATATCACGGTAAAAAACCGTATCGTCATGTCGCCTATGACACGCTCACGCGCTTTGGGCAATGTACCGAACGATCTGATGGCACAATACTATGGTCAGCGGTCGGGCGCCGGGCTGATCGTTACCGAGGGTACCTCACCATCGCCGAATGGTTTGGGCTACGCCCGCATCCCCGGTATCTTTAACCAGGCGCAGATCGACGGCTGGAAAAAAGTCACTGAAACCGTGCACGCTAAAGGCGCTAAAATATTTGTGCAGCTAATGCATACCGGCAGGATCAGCCATGCCTTAAATTTGCCGGAAGGAGCTCAGGTGCTGGCCCCTTCGGCGGTAAAACCAGCAGGGCAGATGTGGACCGACGCTCAGCAAATGCAGGATTTTCCAACCCCGAAGGCCATGAGTGCCGAAGAATTAAAACAGACCAAAAATGAGTTTGTGCAAGCCGCCAAAAATGCCATAGAAGCTGGCTTCGACGGTATCGAATTACACAGCGCTAACGGCTATTTGCTTGAACAATTCCTGTCGCCGGTAAGTAATATTCGCACAGACAATTACGGTGGAAGCGTTGAGAATCGCGCCCGGTTTGTGCTCGAAGTGGCAGCAGCAACAGCTCAAGCAATTGGTGCCGATAAAGTAGGTATTCGCTTATCACCGTACGGTGTTGCCAGCGACATGCCGCATTACCCTGAGATCGACGCAACCTATAAATATCTCGCCGGGGAGCTGAACAAGCTGAATATTGCCTACATCCACATTGTTGATCATTCGGCTATGGGTGCGCCAACTGTGCCTTTGGAGATCAAGCAGGCAATCAGGGCTGCGTTTAAAAACACGCTCATCCTTGCTGGTGGTCATACCAAAGAATCAGCCGAGGCTGAATTAGAAAGCGGTTTGGCCGACTTGGTAGCGTTTGGCCGTCCGTTCATCAACAACCCCGACCTGGTTGAACGTTTTGAAAATGGTTTGCCGTTAGCAGATAATCTTAACCCCACCCAGTTCTACACTCCCGACGAAAAAGGCTATACCGATTATCCGGCTTACCAGGAACAGCCGGCGTAATTTGCAACAATATTAAATTTCAGCGATCAGAGCCCTTCATCTTACATGAGGGGCTTTTTGGTAATTCTGCGTTTTATCAGGTGCGCGCTTGTTCCGTACCTACGGCACGGAAAACTCCTCGTATGATGTTTCTACCAAGATTTGACCCCTACGGGGTCGCAGCGTTATAACGCACGGCTGCGCCATCGGTGCCAAATTAGTCTGAATCAGAATTCACAGAATTTAAGAATTTATAGAATTCAGGTAATTCTGAAATTCAAAAAATTCAGGTTCAGATATTTTTTCTGCCGTGCATCCAAATCGGCTTCTTATATATGGGTCTTTGCCAGGGTTTGTTACAAATATAAAGACCAGGCTCTCATCAAACCCGGTCTTTATATTTTTGACTAAAATCCGAAATCGAACTTCCGAAATCCAAAATCACTGTTTCGGTGCATTCCACACATTATTCTTCCGGTCAACATCTGGCAGTTGGTGGTCCGGGTCAATTTCGATCGACTGGATAGCTGTGGTCGACGGATACACGAAGGTCCACACGCCTCCGCGCTGCCAGATGTTTACCGGCAGGTGCAGGGTATCGATTTTGCCGTCGGTAGTGGTAATTTTCAGGTCGACCGGCATAGCCATTTTTTCCTTGTTCACAAGTGTCAAAATAGCGCCGTTCTTCGGATCATCGTGCACATATTTAACCGACTGGATCGACTGGTCCAGCGTCCAGGTGGTGAAGAACCAGGGTTTGAAGAACCAGTTCAGGTCTTCGCCCGAGGCGTCGTTCATAACGCGGAAAAAGTCATAAGGCAGCGGATGCCTGAACGCCCAGTGCTGAACGTATTCGTTAAAAGCGTAATCGAAGCGATCGTGGCCTAAAACTACGTTCCGTAAGATATCAAGGCCGAGCGCTGTTTTGAAATAGTACTGGCCGTATTCATTCTGTGCTTCAGGGGCCACCATCAGCGGATCTTTCTCGCGCAACATCTGGCGCGCAATGCCATTGGCTGCACGGTTTTTAGGATTGAAATACTCGCCATTGTTAAAATGTTCGGTCGACCATTCATTGATAAAAGTATTAAAGCCTTCATCCATCCACATGTACTTGCGCTCGTTCGAGCCTACGATCATCGGGAACCAGTTGTGCCCGATCTCGTGCGTAACGTCGCCCCATAGCTGTCCGTTTTTCAGGTTGCTGAGGCAGAAGATAATGCCCGGGTATTCCATACCCAAAGCCACGCCCGATACGCTTACGGCCGAATTCCACGGGTATTCAAAATATTCTTTGGAATAGATCTCCATACTGTTCTTCAGGTATTCGGTCGAACGGCCCCATGAATCGTTGCCCGCACTTTCTTTCGGATAAGCCGACATAGCGATACATTGCCTTCCCGAGGGTAGGTTCACTTTGGCGGCGTCCCAAATAAATGCCTTCGAGGCAGCCCAGCTAACGTCGCGGGTGTTTAGCATCTTAAAGTGCCAGGTTTTGTTGCCGGTTGCGTTATTGTTTTGGCCAACTTCTTCAGGTTTGATCACCATCACCGTTTTGTCGCTTTTACGCGCTTCCGCCAGTCTTGATTGCTCGGTTCCCGAAAGTACCTGGGCGCCGTTTTGCAGATCGCCCGAGCCGACAACGGTCATATTCGCCGGTGCGGTTATGTAATAATCGTAGTTCCCATAATCGCAGTAAAACTCGCCCAGACCCATATATGGCAGCGTGTTCCAGCCTTCCACGTCGTCATAAACGCACATGCGCGGGTACCATTGCGCTATCTCGTATACATAACCCTGCGCAAATTTTTTGCGGCCCATGCGGTCGGCGCCGTAGAAGGGAATCGAGAACCAGTAGTTCACTTTTACCTGTATCTTCTGCCCCTTTGCACCCATAGGCGTTCTCAGGCGCAGCTGCATACGCGCATCGGTAATTACGGGGTTGACTTTATAAGATTTGCCCATGTAGATGACAGTTACTGTGCCGATATGGTAACCGCCGCGGCTAAAGCCCCGCACGTCAAAACGGTCGCCGCCGATAGGAACGGTTGCAGCGCCGCGCGAATCGGGTTTGAACAGGTTCTGATCGAGCTGCAGCCACAGGTGATCCAGCCTATCCGGACTGTTATTGGTGTAATTGATCGTTACTTCGCCGGTTATGGTGGTATCCTGCTGCCCTTCGGTAAGTTTGGCCTGAATAAGATAATCAGCGCGGTTTTGCCAGTAGTTCGGGCCGGGCTGTCCGTTGGCCGAGCGGGTATCGCCGGTGGTTACAGGCCAGGTTATAGGGCCGAATACTTCATCGTGATCATACTTGATCGAGTCGGTCGTGGTTTGCGCGGAAGCGCTTAGCGCAAGCAGTAACGCAAACCCAAGCCCTGCAAAATGGTTTAGTCTGAGAAAGTTCATTATTGAGCGATTTATAAATGAACAGCAAATAAACCAAAATTCTTTGACGATTTTTAATTGACAAAGTTTTAAAACTTGAACTGTGGGTTTTTCAAAAGTTTAATTTATAATTTTGTGTATGGAATCAATATTGATACACCCCGAGAGCGCCGAACAATTAAAAATAGTAAAGGCATTTCTTAAAGCTTTAAAGGTGCCCTTCGAACCGCAAGCGGGTAATTTGCCGCCGCATGTATTGAAAAATATTGAGGAAGGTATAAAACAGTATGAAAGCGGCCAATCAATTTCATTTGATGAATTTAGAGAGAGACATTTTACAAAAGCATGAGCTTTAAGGTAAAATTCACTCCCAAAGCTGGAGAAACCTACGATGCACTGGTAGCACAAGTTCGCCAAAGGTGGGGCGATAAATTTGTGGTTAGGCTTGAAAGCAAAATAGCCAGGGCCATTCATTTAATCTCAACATCACCCTATAGCTATCCGGTTGCCGAAGAAAGTCTCGAAATTCGACGATGTGTATTGCACAAAAACTGCTCAATGCTTTATAAAGTATATGATGAGGTAATTCTAATTATTTGTTTTTGGGATAATCGGCAAGAACCGTTGATGACTTAATATCTTATCCACATATCGATTTTTGAAACACAATTACGCATAAAAATTCATTTTAGCAGTTCGATCGTCTATCTATGAATCGCCTCGCCAACTCATCATCCCCATACTTGCTGCAGCATGCCAATAACCCGGTGGATTGGTATCCTTGGGGCGTTGAGGCACTGCAAAAGGCGAAAGACGAAAATAAGCTGATTTTGGTCAGCATAGGCTATTCGGCATGCCACTGGTGCCATGTAATGGAACACGAGAGTTTCGAGGACGAAAAAGTCGCGGCGGTGATGAATGAATATTTCGTTTGCATCAAGGTCGACCGGGAAGAGCGCCCGGATGTCGACCAGATCTATATGAGCGCGGTGCAACTGATGACCGGCAGAGGCGGCTGGCCTTTGAACTGTATTTGCCTGCCTGATCAGCGGCCCATCTACGGCGGCACCTATTTCCGAAAAAACGACTGGGTAAGTTTGCTTTTCAACCTGGCGGATTTTTATAAAACGAAACCGGCCGAAGCTGAGGAATATGCAAGCCGGTTGACCGAAGGCATAAATCAATATGAATCGATCCAATTTGTCGAAATAGCGCAGGAGTTTAAGCGCGCCGACCTGGAACTGATCGTTCGCAACTGGCAGCGCTATTTTGATCAGCAGGAGGGAGGCCTTGGATCGGCTCCCAAATTCCCGATGCCCAACAACTGGCAGTTTTTGATGCGGTATGCCTATTTAATGGGGGATGAAAGTGTAGCGCAGCAAGTACGGCTTACGCTGCACAAGATGGCTTTCGGCGGCATTTATGATCATATCAGCGGCGGCTTTGCGCGCTATTCGGTCGACGGTCGCTGGCACGTGCCGCATTTTGAAAAGATGCTGTATGATAACGGGCAGTTGCTGAGCTTATACGCTGAAGCTGCGGTCTGGAACTTCGATCCGCTTTACCCGCAGATCGCGGACGAGATCATTGATTTTGTAAAACGCGAGTTGACTTCGCCCGAATACGGTTTTTATTCGGCGCTGGATGCCGACAGCGAAGGCGCCGAAGGTAAATTTTACACTTTTACCAAGAAAGAAATAGAATCTATACTCGGTGGTGACGCTGAACTCTTTTGCATTTATTACAACATAACCGATGACGGCAACTGGGAGGAAGAACAAACGAATGTATTGTTTAGAAAGGAAAATGATGAACAATTGGCTGCAAAGCTTGGCCTTGGAACAGACGATCTGCTTGCAAAAATAAAAGCGGCAAAAACCAAGGTTTTTGAAGCGCGAAGTAAACGTGTGCGCCCGGGCCTGGACCATAAAATATTAGCCTCGTGGAACGGGTTGATGCTGAAAGGGCTTTGCGATGCTTACCGTGCTTTTGGTAATGACAGATATTTGGATTTTGCGATGAAAAATGCCCGTTTCATCCTGGAAAACCTGATCGATGAGAACGGCAAACTGCAAAGGATATTTAAAGGCTCTTCCAGGCTCGGGAAGGGTGGGGATGGGGCGTTCCTCGACGATTACGCCAACGTTATCGAAGCATTCATTGGTTTGTACGAAGTAACTTTTGACGAAAGCTGGCTGCTCCAGGCTAAAAACCTGGCCGACAGAGCTATCGCTCATTATTATGACCAGGTCAACGGTATTTTCTTTTATACCTCGGACGACGACGAACAACTGATCGCCCGTAAATCCGAGATCATGGACGGTGTGATACCTGCCTCTAATTCGGTCATGGCCCATAATCTGAAGAAGCTGGGCTTACTGTTTGACGAAAATAGTTATCTGGATATTTCGGCGCAGCTGTTGCGCAACGTTGCGCATTTAGTGTCTAAGTACGGGTCTTCTTACTCCAATTGGGCCACCCTGATGCTTTACGAGGTTTTTGGCTTACACGAAATTGCGGTGACAGGCCGTGAAGCCGAAAAAATGCGCGCGGAGCTCGAAAAAAAATATATTCCGAATAAAATTATACTTGGCGGACAGAAAGGAAGTTTACCTTTGCTGACCGATAAGTTCGGCGATGCTACCCGTATTTTCGTCTGCAAAGATAAAACCTGCGGCTTGCCTGCCTCGACAGTCGGAGAGGCACTCAAACAAATTCACGACTGATCACTTATACTTTAAAAATCAAAAAATGAAGATCGCACCAAAACACGTAGTATCGTTAACTTATGACCTTTATACTAAACAGGACGATGGTTCCGAAGGCCTTGTAGAGAGTGCCACTGAAGAACAGCCGCTTACTTTCCTGTATGACGCCGGACAAATGCTCCCCAAATTTGAAGAGAATTTAAGCGACCTTTCAACAGGCGACACCTACGAATTTCGCCTTTCCGCTGAAGACGCTTACGGGAATTACGACGAAGAGGCCGTAGCCAGCCTGCCGATTGAAATGTTCAAAGGCCAGGACATGCCGGGAGTAGGCAGTACATTGCCTTTGCAGGACAATCACGGTAACCGGTTCCAGGGGCAGGTCGTATCCATAGCCGAGGACAGCGTGATCGTCGATCTGAACCATCCGATGGCGGGACAGGAATTGCATTTTAAAGGAGTTATACTGAATGTTCGCGCCGCTACCCCCGAAGAGTTGTCGCACGGCCATGCGCATGGACCCGACGGGCACCATCATCATTAAAATCAGGACGAAGCCCTGCGAAGTTTCTCAAACTTCGCAGGGCTGCCTATATCTCATGAAGCTTGCCGGCGCGCCTCAGATACACTTTTCCAGCTGAAATATGGGCGATATTCAGTTCGCCGGGGCTTTCGGCCGGCAATATTGCGGATAAATATTTCAAAGGCTTCCAGTTCGTAACCGGCTTATTCTTTCCCATTGACCTCAAATTAAGCGCTCCGGGCGCTTTTTTTGTTTTCAAGAACCGGTCGGACCATGGAGTTGCCGGCAGTCAAATTTTAAATGCTTTACCTTATTTTCCCCGGGTCGTGCTGGTTCCACAGTTTTTTGCGCCGCTGAATTAAACCGTAGCGGTTCATTTTGTGCTGGCATTGCGTACATTTTCCTCGTGGTTTTGCTCGTCCGGCTTTTTGGCAATCATAATATGCAGGGTGAAAAGTGTGAAAACGCGCAGAAATTTTTTGATGCATTGCGGCTCATAATTTTTAGGCCTGTAAAAAATAACTTTATTTATATTGTGTAATTACTTGTTTATTAGTATTTTGTGTTGAAAATGTGACCAATATCACTTAGTGTCATTTTTACACTAATATGATAAAATTATCGATGTTTAACCTCATCTTTGCGGCGATTTAAACCGGATATATATGCTGCGTTAAAATTTAAGCAGCCATTCACCAATATCGCCGGCTTGATCAGCAAAAAATAAAAGCAAAAAGGAAATGAAAACGAAAATTTTATCCTTCGCCGTGCTGATCGCTGTTTTAACAGGATCGGCCCAAATTACCGAGGCAGCTACTGCCAACAGTAATTACACAGTCTTGAATGACATTAAAGCCATCAATAAGATCGAAGTTCACGGAAATGTTCAATTGTTTATTTCGGACAGCCCGGCCAACCAGGTAACCGTTTACAACAAGTATTATTCTGAAAATGCCTTAGTGCAGAACAGGAATGGTGTTTTGCGTATCTCGTCGTACGGCGCTGAAAAGCTGATCGTATGGGTTAGCTCTGAAAGCCTGCAGTCGGTATCGGCTTACGACAACGCTGATATTCGCTCGTTTGGCGACGTCGCTAAGATCGAATTCAACATCGATCTCCACAACCGCGCTACTGCCGAGCTGAAATTTAATGCGTTCAGCGTAAACGTTACATTGCGCGATAACGCCTCGGCTCAGTTCAGCGGGCGTGTTGAGGAATTCGGCATGAGCCGCGAGAACCGTTCTGTAGTTGTTAACGCGGGACTTTCAGTAGGTAAAAATACCGAGAACGAAGTTATTGAAGGAACCGATGCCGGCAAAAAATTGATCGCCGGTGCTTAATTAAGAACTTTTTATAAGGTTTAGGTTTATAATAGTGGTTAAGGCCGTCCTGGAATATCGGGACGGCCTTTTTTTGTTCTGTCATAACACGGTATATTTAGGCGCTTAATATAAATCTATGGATACCACCATTTTCAAATATTTCGCCGATATTCCTGTAAAGGAAGTGGCGCCGGGGTATTACTCCAAACTAATTCATACGGATAAGAACACCATCAACTTCATCGACGTGGCTGCCGGGCGGGCAGTACCGCGTCATAAGCATACCCACGAGCAATACACCTTTGTGCTGGAAGGCAAATTCGAATTGACGGTAAACGACGTTCCCCAGGTACTCGATCCCGGTATGTATGCGCTTATCCCGTCGGAAGCCTATCATAGCGGCGTCGCCATTACCGACTGCAGGCTGCTGGATATTTTTAGCCCGATGCGGGAGGATTACCGCGCACTGTAATCTTTTCGCTGCTCTTGCTGCATTGCTGTTAAAAAATTACGTTTGTGGTTCAAGCCACCTGAACATGAACATAATCCCGGCCACGCTGGCTGATGCATCCGAATTGAACGCATTGATCAACAGCGCCTACCGCGGCGAGAGCGCCAAAAAAGGCTGGACCAACGAGGCGCACCTGCTGGATGGTATCCGGATAAATGAGCCGACGCTGGCCGGGTACCTGCGCGATCCCAAAACGGTGATATTGAAATGTATAAGTGCGGAGGGACAGATACTCGGTTGCGTATATTTAAAAACGGAGAAAAACAGACGCATGTACCTCGGCATGCTGACCGTGTCGCCGGCCCTGCAAGCCAATGGTATAGGGCGACAACTGCTTCGTGCCGCGGAAATGTGGGCGGTACGCTCAAAATGCAAAGTCGTTTACATGACCGTGATTACCAGCCGTACAGAACTGCTCAACTGGTATGCGCGCCGGGGATACCGGAATACCGGTAAGATAATCCCCTTTCCTGCCGATACCAAATTCGGGATACCCAGGGAACCTATCGAATTGGTGGTGCTGGAGAAAGAGGTGTGATTTTGGATAGAATGCCAAATAAAAACTGTCGAATGATGAAGTTCAGAATTAAAATAAACTTCGGCATTCGATATTCGAAATTCATTATTCGACATTATCCGAAGAACTGGCATTAGTCCCCAGCAATGACGGCAGCACCCCTCTCAGGTGCTCGATATGCCTGAAATTAGGGTGCTCCAGGCTTGTTTCCACGTGTTCGTGCGCCCAGGTAGTATGGTAGGGAATATGTATAGCATGCCCGCCGATATTGATAACCGGAATGACATCCGATTTTAGCGAATTGCCGATCATCATAAATTCGTCCGGGATGATGTCCAGGTGGCGTATCAGTTTCAGATAGTCATCCTCCTTTTTATCCGACATGATCTCGATATGATGAAAATAATGGCTTATGCCCGATTTTTTGAGTTTGCGCTCCTGGTCAAGCAGGTCGCCCTTGGTGGCGACTACGATGCGATACCGATCCTTTAATGCTTCGAGCACTTCCTGTACATTGTCCAGCAATTCAATAGGTTCATTCAGCAGATCTTTGCCATAACCGATTATTTTTTCAATGGCGGCTGTACTGATCGTGCCGTCGGTGATTCTGATCGCGGCTTCGATCATGGAGAGTATATATCCTTTGATCCCATAGCCGTACAACGATAGATTTTCAATCTCGATCTTTAGCAGCTCACGCGAAACTGTGTGCTGCGGCAAAAATTCTTCAAGCAACTCGCAGAATTTTTTTTCCGTATCCTGGAAATAGGGTTCGTTTACCCAAAGTGTATCATCGGCGTCAAAAGCTATCACTTTAATATGCATACGCGTCGTAAATTATGAAGCAATTATAAGTCTTTGAACCAATTGAATGCGAAAAATTATTGGCGAACCGGCGGTAGATGCCTATTTTTGAGCCCATATCGCTTTAAAACGGCCGTTTAAGCCTGACATCATGATCAACATTTAAATAACAGGCAGAACCCCATACAAGAAAATATCGTAAATGGCTATCGGGTACCGCAGCAGGAAAATAGCCGTGCAATAAATCAACAAAAGCAAAGTTTATACGTTGTTAATCACACACATTCATTGATATGACATTACATTTCCCACTCAAAACTATATCCTTTATCGCCGTTGCATCTGTGCTATTGACTATGGCTTCGTGCAAAAAGGACAATAAAAGCAACATTAATAATAACAACAATAACAATAATAACAACGGCCCTGCTACACCAAAGCAAATTGGTTTGTACGAGGCCGACTCGGCTATTTACAAAGAGCTGGCCATAGCCGTGTCTAAGATCGGGACGCTTACCGTCGATTATGGGTTGGTATATGATACCGGTTCAGGCGGTATGGTGATCGATGCGCATGGTATTATCCCTTCGTCAATGATTACCAGCGGCGGTTTCAATTTTACCGGAGATTCAACCGTTGTGGACGGAATCACCATTACAAGCCAGGTTGACACCATCCAATACGGCGACGACGCAAATACGACTGAAAAAGTATATGGCAACCTGGCCTATGCTCCCGTTATAATCGGCGACCAGGGTAGTACCGTTACAATAAAGCGCCTTCCGTTTTTCCTGTACTACAAGGCGCTGGATAACCATGGCAAACTGGTCAGCCCGCACGAATTTGATGTGATGGGCGTTTCACCGCAATACGATATTGTTTTCAGGAACGGCGTATATATTACCAGTCCCTTCAGTTATTACGAGCCGGGCGCCGGCCTCACCAAAGGTTTTAAAATGGCCGCCCTCGGAACTAACAATTTTACCCTGCAGCCCAATTTTGTGCCAAACGTAGTAACACTGGGCCTGACGCAGTCGGACATTTCATCAGCAGGTTTTACTTTGAGTCCGCTAACCTATATAAGCGGTAACGGTTACGTGCCCCTTCAATCAGGCACAATAGACTATAACGGCAAGCATATAGCAGCCGAGTTTATTTTCGATACGGGGACTGAACCTTATAACTATATTGAGGATCGTTCGGCGTCGACGACCATTACCCTGCTGCCAAACAGCACGCCGGTTGCGGTAACTACTTCAGCCGGTTTTAAATACGATTTTACTACCACGCCCAACGATTACCTTACCTATGTGGAGAACCCTTCCGTATCAAAAACCACGATCTCGGTAATGAGCCTGGAATTTTTCCTGAATAATGAATACATGATCGACTTTGCCGACAATAAACTGGGGCTGAAGAACCAGTAACCGGGTATCAAATCATAGTCGGAAATTTTTCCGAAAATCTTTCGCACCCATGCAACCTATGCGGAAAAGCGGTTGTCTTATAGATAACTGATCATCCAAAGTTTGCTTGCATGGAAGAGGTATTGCCCGAATTGAAGCATTTTATTGCCGGATATTGCGACAGGTACAAAATAAGCAAGGTCGATCCCGATAGCCTAACTACCGAGACCAGTATCGACCTCGACCTGGATATTTTCGATATCGAGATGGATCTTTTTTTGGCTGAGTTCACAGATACGTTCAGAGTTGACAAGTCAAAATTTACCTGGTATAAATATGGCTACCCGAAAGGATCGGTTGGGGTTGAGGTGATAAAAACGGTATTCGGATACCGCTATAACTGGGTAAAAAAATTGGCTAATCGCGTATACAAACCCAAGTTCAGAGTAGGAAACCTGCAGGAGGCGGTAAAAACCGGGAAATTATTATAGCCGGGTGAACATGCAGGGAACGGAGCGATCCCTATCGGCTGGGCCAGCTTTCAAATTCCAAATAGCCTTTCCGGTATGGGGTTGCTTCGTTCCCTGCTTTACGGCAAAACGAGAGGGCGCAAGTTTTATCGCGGCATCAACCTGTCACCATTAATTCTCTTACTTCCAGGTAGCCGTCCACCTCAAAAACCGGGATTTCCCTGGCTATTTCTACGGCAGCATCCAGGCTATCGGCCTGTATCAACAGGTAGCCGCCTACGATCTCTGTACCGGTTTTATGAATGTCATCGATCACTGCCGCTTCGGGGCCTTTAATGAGCTTGCCGTTTAACGACAGGGCGCTGCCGCCCAAAAAATTCCCGGTTTTCTTGTATTTGTCAAACCATTTGTTCCAATTGGCACGGTGAACTTTGTTTTCTTCTTCCGGAGGCGTAACGGCCCGGCCATCCGGTTCGCGAACGAGAATAATAAATCTTTGCATAACGATTAGTGGAGGATGATGTACCTGCTAAAGTGAGAAAATTCCGCGGCTGAGGGTGGGTTTTTTTCAAAAACGTCAAGACCAATTCAATAACTGCTAAAAACGATTTTCTCACCCTTCTTAAGTTGAATGTTCTTTACCGAACCCGCTCCCGCAAACCGGTAGCCTATGCCCACAATGTTTTCGGTATACAAGGGTAGCTGCGTTTCGTAAACCTGCTTGCCATTCAAAAAGTAGCGGATCTTTTTACCGTCGCTTTTGCATTCGAGTTTCGTCCACTGCGACAGATCGGTTCCAAAACCCGACAGGTCGTTGTCTTTACCCGAAATGAAATATCCGCCGTTTAGCAATCTCAGGTTAGATACGCAGCCTTTGGCGCAAAGCTGAACAATAACCGGCGTGTCGTCGGTAAAAAGCGTGATGTCAACGTATTCGCATGCTGCGGCGCCGTCATGAAAATTGTTTTTTACTTCAGAAATAAACGAGAAGTTTTTCAACGGCGCCGTCTCGAAATTGCCCACATTGTAAAACTCGGTGACGGGCGGATTCGGTTCCATCTGGATATTGTTTTTGGTGATGGTGGAGGGAAGTACCTGCATCATATCGCTGCGAATAAACTCGGTCGAGTCGAGGTATACGGGTATAGGATAATTGGCAATAAGCCCGAGCCAGCCTTTTGTCGGGATCAGCAAGTTATGCTGCTTTACTATTTTATTATTTATCAGCAGCTTGGCATGATAAAATCCGGGCCGGTAATAGATCGAGGTAAACTGGTGTTTGTTTTTATCGATCGACGAGCGTGTGGTCGGGTCCCAGCTTTGCTGGATGAATAGCGAATCGCCGGGATTAGTGATAGCCCTGTAATCAAATATAACCGAATTGGGAATGCTACGCGTAACCGGCCTGCTGGTAAACGAATAAGGGCCTTTAGCCGGTACTTTGTTGTTTTTCCGTACATACATTCCTGCAAGCGCAATGGCTGCCAGGGTTATTGCTGCTTTCGTAACGACCGGCCACATGCCGCGTTTGCGTTTTGCAGGTGACGGAACAGCGTGTGTTAAGGCATTTCCATTCTGGCCGGCAGGGATACGGTTTTTGGTAAAATTCCGCCAATTCTCAAATCCCGCAAATTTGGCCAGGGTATCCAGGGTGGTGCCGCTTGGCATATGATTGTATTCCACCCGGCCCCAAAGTCGTCGCAGCGTGCTCGCGCTTAACGACACTTTGGTTTTTTCGAGGATAAGCTCGTTCAGTATCTCGAAATCTTTGCTTTGCCAGGATGCAGGAGAGCCCCAGTCGAGCTGCTGTTCGATCACCTTTAGTAATTGTTTCAGATCCTGCTGGCTCATGAGGCTTATTACCGGTAGACGCCCTGGCGCCGGTTTCGTTACATTTTCTTACCCAAAATTACATTTTCATCCAGAGAAAAAACTTGAAAAAACTTGAACTGAAAATGAATTGCCCTCGCCGAACGCAAAATCTAAGTTTGAGCAACAACAACGATTGGACAATATGAAAAAGCTATTATTAATACCGCTCTTGTGCTCGTTTTGGAGCATTTCGCTCCATGCGCAAAGCAATATCTGGAAAACTAAGAACGCCTATTTGGGTCAGAAGCCGCCGGGCGACAAACCAGAGGTGTTTGCCGAACATTTACTCGTGCAGCGCGATACCTTCCCGATGGACCGGGTCGCATTTTCCGATGATGGCAAGGAGTTTTTTTATCCAAGCAACATAACCTGGTACAATATCGACCACGCCGCTCTCCGGTATTTTAAGTTTGAGAACGGGAAATGGAACGGGCCGTTCATCTTGTTCCCGCATTATTTCGCGCCGGCTTTTTCGGCGGACGGTGATACCATTTATCTCGAGGGAGGCAAGCGCGACGGAAAGCATTCCCTGGTATGGCAGTCGCACCGTACGGCGAACGGATGGTCTGAACCGGAAGTTTACCTGGCGACACGGTTTGCAACCTATGATTTTATGCCGACGCAAAGCGGCACCAGTTATATCGGCAGTGTTGATGTGGCCGGCGGCAGGAAAGACATGGATATCTGCACACTGAAGGTGACGGCGACTGACACTATTGTGAAAAGCCTCGGTCCGCCTGTTAATACATTGGGCTATGAGGGCGATTTTTTCGTGGCGAAAGACGAATCTTACATCATTCTCAGCGATAAAGAGAGCAAAACGTATGAGTGTGAGTTATGGATCAGCTTTCATAAAAAAGATGGTAGCTGGACGCCCCCTGTAAGCCTCGGCCCGGATATCAACAATGGCGTAGCGCACCGTTGGGGGCAATATGTTACGCCTGACGGCAAGTACCTGTTCTATTCAACCGGCCATGGCCCGCAGGATTGCCGCATCGTTTGGGTACGGTTCGATCATTTGCTGGCTAAACTGAAAAAAGAAAACTTAAAGAGCTAAACCATGAGACGGATTATCTTCATCATAGCGGCGCTGGTTCCGTTCGGCAATGCATTCGCCCAGCAAATCGACTTACGGGCGGCGCTGACCGGCAATACCTTGATCACATTGCCTTCAACACATGTTAAACCCATGCAGGACGGCGACCGGAAAGGCATTACTACCGACGATAACCTGTGGTTTAAGAAACTGGGGTTTACATATGGGACGATCGAGGTCGACATCCGTGGCCGGAATGAGTTCCTGCACAGCTTTCCCGGTATCGCATTTCATGCGGCTGATACTTCGAAAAATTATGATGTGGTTTATTTCAGACCCTTCAATTTCAGGCATGC
>JAFDZK010000359.1 GCA_018267005.1 Bacteroidota bacterium | reverse complement strand
CTTAGTACTTTAAACCACCTGACCGTTAAACAATTAGTCTACCCCTCAATGGAAAGCCCGTCTGAACAAGCGAAAACCCCGAATTACGGTCTCATCGCTCTATTTATTGGTATTATCTACTTATTTTTACAACTGGGGTTTTTCAAAACATACATCGTACATTTCCCCAAATTCGACGGGTTTAGCCTGTTGCATCATATTCACGGGATGCTCATGTCGGGCTGGATGCTGCTATTAATCGTTCAGCCCCTGTTGGTCCGTGCGGGCAAGTATAAAACACACCGTTTGCTTGGCAGGCTTTCCTATTTGCTGGCTCCGTTGGTGCTTGCATCCATGTTCCTGATTACCAGGTTTGCTTATCACAAACTGCTTTATACGAAACCCGAAAAGGAGGTTATCGCACACATAGCTGTGAATATCCCCCAGCTGTTTACGTTCGGCCTGTTCTATTGCCTTGCCATTGTTCACAAGGGCAATAGCGCCAAGCACATGCGATATATGATAGGTACCGCGATGATCATGATCAACGCAGGCTTTGCCCGGATTTTGATCCACTTTTTTGGCCTTACGTTTTATCCGGCCGTTTTCGCCTCGCTATTTCTGCAGCTTGGATTAGCTGTAGCCTTTCTGTTATATGATGTGATAAAAAGGTACGACTACGTCCCCAATCTGATCATCGCTTCTTCGTTCACTATCTCGACATTGATTTTCATTGAAAGGTATTCAGATGCCTATACTGCGTTTGGGACATTCCTGGCGCATACACTTTTTAGATAAGACAGCACGCTTAGCTTCGGAGTTCTCATAACTTTTTGCTTAATTTGGTCGTTATTGAGGGGTCTATCTTTCCGACTTGTGCGGACTTTCTGACTTCCGGACTACCCAAATGAACCCATACCAACAGCGAACCATCTGGACATATTTTTTGCTTGCGTTTGCCGTAGTTATTGCCATCGGCTCGCTGCTGTACACCGGGTATCTTGTCAAAAGCATCAAAAAATCCGAACGTATCCGGGCCGAGATATGGGCGCTCAGCATTAAGCAGATGACCAGCTCGGACGATAACGATTTTCTGAACTACGTGTTCACCGTTCGCGACAGCCTAACCGTCCCGGCGATGATCGTGGATGAAAAGGGGGACATTATAACGACTAAAGGCCTCGATCCGACTAAAACTTATATCAAGATGCCCGATGTACCGGGTGTGAAAAAGAAAGCCACTTACGATCCGGGTTATTTTAAAAATGTGCTCGATGACATGAAGTCGCAGCATGAGCCGATCATGCTCAATGTGCTCGGCAACAATTGGTACGTTTACTACCAGGACTCATTTGTGCTCACGCAGCTCAAAATATTTCCTTATGTCCAGCTATCAGTTATTGCCATCTTCCTGCTGCTGGCTTACAGCTCGTTCAACTCGTCGCGTAAGTCGGAACAAAACCAGGTGTGGGTAGGATTGGCTAAGGAGACGGCACACCAACTGGGCACGCCGATATCCTCGCTGATGGCGTGGATCGAACTGATGAAGGAAAAGTTCAACGCCGAGGGCGACCCGCTAATAGCCGAAATGGAAAATGATGTGCAAAGGCTGGAAGTGGTGGCCGACCGCTTTTCGAAGATCGGCTCGCAGCCCGTGCTGGATGAGCACCCGGTTTATGACGTCGTAAAGAATTTTATCGATTACTTTAAGATCAGGGTAAGCAACAAGATCAGCTTTGAAATATCCGGCAACGAGCAGCTTAAGGCTGGGCTGAATATCCCGCTGTTCGATTGGGTACTGGAAAATCTTTTAAAAAATGCAGTAAATGCTATCGAAAACACCGGCAAGATCTCAGTCGAAATATCCGGCAATAAAGCGCGGAACCAGGTATATATCGATGTAACCGACACGGGCAAAGGCATACCAAGGTCTAAATTCGAAACTGTTTTTAAGCCTGGTTATACTACACGCAAACGCGGCTGGGGGCTGGGCCTGTCTCTCACCCGCCGGATGGTTGAAAATTACCATAGGGGCCAGATATTTGTAAAAGATTCCGAGTTGGGCAAAGGCACCACATTTCGTATTATATTAAAAAGTATTAAAGATGATCAATAAACCGCAACCTGACGAATACGCCCCTTATGCGGCCGGCTATGTCGGCCTGGTAAACACGCCCGACGTGATTGGCCTGCTGGGTCAGATGAAGCATTCAACCTATGCCATGTTCAACAATTTAAGTGAAGAAAAAGCCATGCATAGCTATGCCGAAGGAAAATGGACATTAAAACAGGTACTTGGCCACCTGGTCGACACCGAGCGGACTTTTTCGTACCGTGCTTTTGTGTTTTCCCGGGCCAGCGCCGAACTGCCGGGGTTCGACCAGGATGTGTACATAGCCAATGCCGACTTTAACAGCAGATCCATACAGGACCTGGCTTCGGAATACAAGGCGGTGCGCGAATCGACCTTGTTCCTGTTCAAGGCCTTTAGCGCTGAACAATTGACGAGAAAAGGCGTTGCCAGCGGCCACCCGGTATCGGTACGAGCTTTAGTTTACATGACCGCCGGGCACGAACTGCATCATCTGAAAATCGTTAAGGAAAAGTATTTTTGAATCGAGCAGAAAGCAAAAAGCGGAAAGCTTTTGAACTTTCCGCCTATAAAAGGCTTTTGGCCTTAGTCTTTTTGCTTTCTGCTCCTTTACTCCTGCGCAGCTATTTTGTCCGTTTCTTTCTTTTCGATTTTATAAGAGGTGAACAGGCCCAGGCCGCCGCAGATGGCTATCAGCCCGAAGTAAATGGCCGCATTATCGTCCTGCGAAACAAACACTGTGCGGTCAAGTATGTAGGCGATAAACAGACCGGCGCCTGCGCCTATCAAAAGCAACCCCCATTTTAAAGTTTGATAAGGCGCACTTTGCGGCTTATACCTGCGAGGGTCCATCCCGCGTTCTATCATCGCCATTCTCTCCCTTCTATGCAGATAAATTATTCCGAAGATCATTGCGAAGAAACCCAGTGATATGATGATGCCCGCCATCACTCCTAAATTCCCGGTATCCATATTTTCCATGACATTTAATTTTTTAAGTTAATCAAAATTTGTGTTTTAAAACTACCCTGATGGTGTATTTGCAAGCTATGACGACGCGGTTTTTACCAAGGTTACACCCTTCGATCAAAAAGTTTGCAGTGGGCGGTTTACAGTTTGCAGGGATGAAGCAACTGCATACCGATTAGCGCAAACTAATAGTAAATTTACATAACGATGTAACCCGGGCGTGCAAACAGTAGTCAGAGAGGGAAGATAAATGCAAAGCAAGCTTTCGGATATAGAATTGATAGAACAAACCCTGACCGGGAACCAGGCTGCTTATGCCGACCTGGTAAAACGGCACCAGCGTTTTGTTTTTACGCTTGCATTGCGTTTTTGCAAGAACCGCGAGGACGCCGAAGAAGTAGCGCAGGACTGCTTTATAAAAGCTTACCGCTCGTTGAACTCGTTTCAGCGTCAGTCCAAGTTCAGCACCTGGCTGTATAGTATTGTTTATACTACAGCTATGACGTTTTTGCGAAAGAAAAGGGTTGACACCGATTCGATCGATGATGAAAACATGTACATCCAGTTGGAAAATCAGTCCTCCGGGCTGAACAACAACCTGGCCGAGAACCGTTCGAGGTCGTATTATTTGAATCGTGCCATCGAACAGTTGCTGCCCGACGACGCGGCGATCATTACCTTGTTTTATATGGGTGAGCAGTCGCTGGAAGAAATAGGGCAAGCATTAGGCATCGACCCGAATACGGTAAAAGTAAAGTTATTCAGGGCTCGCCAGCGGCTGAGGGAAAAGCTGGAAAAAAACTTAAAGAGTGAGGTGAAAGAACTGATATGAACACGATGGAAGAACGTCTTTGGAGTTATATCGATGGCACAGGTACGGACGAAGA
>JAFDZK010000358.1 GCA_018267005.1 Bacteroidota bacterium | reverse complement strand
AAGGTTTATTCTCAGCGTCTTTTACGCGAAGAATTCAATTAGGTTATAGCTGTGCCCATAAAAAAATTAGCTGTCGCAACACCGGTACCGTTCCCGTTTGCCCGGTCGGGTATTTGGCCAATTTTTGCTAACTTGCTGTGTATAAGCGAAAATTATGGGCGTATTCAATATCAAAGAGATTATTTCGGTGACGATGATCCTGTTTGCGATCATCGATATCCTTGGCGCCGTACCCGTTATTATCGAGCTGCGGACCAGGGCGGGGCATATCCAGTCGGAAAAAGCCTCCATCGCTGTGCTGGTGCTGATGGTAGGTTTCCTGTATGCAGGTAACGAGTTGCTAAACCTCATCGGCCTCGACCTGGCTTCGTTCGCCATTGCCGGTTCGCTGGTAATTTTCTTTATCGCGATGGAGATGATACTCGGTATCAAGTTCTTCCGCGAGGAAATGCCCGAAACCGTATCCATCGTGCCGCTGGCGTTCCCGCTCATCGCCGGCGCAGGTACCATGACCACCCTTTTGTCGCTCAAATCGCAATACCAGACCCAAAATATCCTCGTCGGCATTGTGCTGAATACGCTGGTTGTCTACTTAGTGCTGAAAAACGTTAAATGGCTGGAAAAACTGCTGGGCCAAACCGGCGTCAGCATACTGCGGAAGGCCTTTGGTGTTATCCTGCTGGCTATTGCCATTAAATTGTTCAGAAGCAATACGCATTTGTAGGTTAGTGATTTATGATCAGTTAACAAGCGATTAGTTTGACTGATCACCATTCAAGATAGTGTATCAATACACGTGCAACAGCTCCTACACCTGGTGAATTTTTGATTGGTTAACGGTGATTGCGTTGACCGATCACCAGCCACTAATCACTAAATCTTCAATTTTAAAAACGCTTTGGCCAAAATCGTGTTGAATTTATAAAAGCCAGCATTTGTTATGGAATATCATGTCGACCGTATATCGGGCAACGCCTATCATATCGCGCTGGCGGCCATTACGCCGTCCGAGCAAAAACTGCTTGACGAGAACAGCGACCGTGCCGCTATCGAGCGCTATTACCACGAGGCTGTCCGGTCAAAGATCGGCCCGAAGGCGCATGTCGCCTCGCTGACGCAGGCCGGCCGCTATCCATACGAGGCCGTGATCGAAATATTTACTGAAAGCGGTTCTGTATGATATCCGGTACTATCGATACCATAGCATGGCTTTCTATCGCGGTTTGCGTTATATGTGCGCTCATCATCGCCGCCGACGTGATCAGGCACCCACAAATGATGGCCGTGATGAATGTCGTATGGCCGGCAACCGCCTTGTATTCTGGTCCGCTTGCTCTTATCGCGTATTACACGCTGGGCCGCAGCCCAAATGGCAGGCAAGATCATCACGCAGCTTCGCCTATGTGGCAAAGCGTGCTGAAAGGTGCGCTGCACTGCGGCAGCGGCTGCACTTTGGGCGATATTGCTGCAGCAGGTTTTTTACTCGCCGTTCCGTTGACGCTTTGGGGCAGCAAGCTCGCAGCCGACTGGACCGTGGAGTATGTCGCCGCATTTGTGCTGGGTATAATTTTTCAGTACTACGCCATTAAGCCGATGAAGCAGCAACTGACCTCGGGCCAGGCGCTGGTAGCGGCGCTGAAAGCTGATGCGCTTTCGCTAACCTGCTGGCAGGTAGGGATGTACGGATGGATGGCCATTAGTAATTTCTTGATATTTCATCAATTGTTAAAAGCTTCGCAGCCCATATTCTGGCTGATGATGCAGATCGGCATGCTTTGCGGTTTACTGACTGCTTACCCGGTAAACTGGTGGCTGATTAAAAAAGGTATTAAAGAAACAATGTAGTGGAACGATCAGTCATCCGTTTTCAGGACCTCGGCAATTAACTCACGTGCCTTGTTTATTGACCTGATAATATCGATGGGTATAATGATGATAAAGAAGATAGCTAAAAACCATATTTCATCATATTCTTTATAAAGTATCAATGGCATGGTTATAATTAAAAACGACCAAAGGAATGGCAAGCAATTCGGTGACACATCCCACGATTACTTGTGACCCACATCATTGTTTTTCTTAGGGTGACCGGGCAAATTTGTGTACCTCGTATGAACAAAACGGGGATAATGCAATGCAAACGATCAGGTTTTCGAGCAATGAGCCCTGGCAAAAACAGTTTGCCGGAACCGTCAGGCAACGCGTGAATGAATATTTCAAGGAAAAAGGCATATCCACAAAAGGTAACCTGACGCTGTATGGCCAGACCGCGGCGATGCTGCTGCTGTATATCACGCCCTTTATATGGCTGCTTACCATGCATCCAAATGCGCTGACCGGTCTGTTACTGGTTATAGTAATGGGCGTTGGCATGGCGGGGATAGGCATGTGTGTGATGCACGATGCCGTACATGGCTCTTATTCCGAAAAAGAATGGGTGAATAAGCTGATGGGCGCCAGTATGTACCTGTTGGGAAGCAACGTGTTCAACTGGAAAATTCAGCATAACGTGATGCACCATGCCTATACGAATATCGAGGGTTATGACGAAGATATTGCCGTGAGCAGCCTGATCCGTTTGTCGCAGTTCGCGCCGTTAAAAAAGGTGCATCGCTACCAATATATCGATGCATTTTTCTTTTATGGAATGCTGACGTTATTTAAGCTTACACGCGATTTTACCCAACTGGCTAAATATAACCGCGATGGCGTGACGCGCAAATTTCATATCAACCCTACCGTGGAATACACGAAAATGGTGGTTATTAAACTGATCTATTTGTTCGTCTTTATCGGCCTGCCTTTATTGGTGACCTCTTTTGCCTGGTGGCAGGTGCTTATCGGCTTCCTGGTAATGCATTGGACCGCGGGCTGTATCTTAAGCACTATTTTTCAAATGGCGCACGTGGTAGAAGGCGCGCAACAGTTCGAGCCGGATAAGGACGGTATCATTCATACCGAATGGGCCGTGAACGAGGTGCTGACCACCTCAGATTTTGCCCGTAACAACGGCTTGCTCAACTGGTACGCAGGCGGGCTCAACTTCCAGATCGAGCACCATTTGTTTCCCAATATATGCCACGTGCATTACCGCCGTATCGCGCCTATCGTCGAAAAAACCGTGAAAGAGTTTGGTATATTTTATAACCTAAAGCCTACCTTCTCCGCCGCGTTGGCCTCCCATGTTGCGCGGCTGAAAGAGTTGGGGCAATCTGACGTAGTTTAAGAATACGGCTTACTATGTTTCGAATATAATTCAAGGCACAAGAAGCCATTACCAGTGCATGGCCACATTCTTACACAAAAATTGGAATGGCTGATGCGATCAATCCCAAATACCGTTTTGCGCGGTAAAAATTAGGGGTTCCCCGCCGGTTACCATAATGGTATGCTCATGTTGCGCGACAAAACCGCCCTTGTTACCCCTAAGTGTCCAGCCGTCGGCCCCGGTTTCCGCAATGGTCGAACGTGTTGAAATAAAAGTTTCTATCGCGACCACCGAATTCTTTTTAAAACGCCCGATATTAAACCTGTCGCCATAGTTGGCAATCTCATGCGGCTCTTCGTGCAGGCTGCGGCCTACGCCATGACCGGTTAGGTTTTTGATCACTGTATAACCAACTTTTTTGGCTTCTGTTTCGATCAGCCGGCCGATCTCCGATATACGGACACCGCCTTTAATATTGCTGATAGCCTTTTTCAATATCTTTTTTGAAGTCTCTACCAGCCTGGCATGGCCGTGGATGTCCCGGCCTAACACAAATGAACCACCGTTATCGGCCCAATAACCGTCGAGTTCGGCCGACACGTCGATATTGACCAGGTCGCCCTCCCGAAGCATCTTTTCGGCTGTTGGTATGCCATGCGCAATTTCCCGGTTAATGCTTATACAAGTATGTCCCGGGAAATCATATGTTAAGACAGGCGCCGAACGTGCGCCCAAC
>JAFDZK010000357.1 GCA_018267005.1 Bacteroidota bacterium | reverse complement strand
TGCGAATGCGGTTTCGGGCGCTGTGGTGAGGGATCGCGAAGGGATGGAACGCAGCGACGCTATTCGCTCACTTGTTTTCATATTGATCGCTTTTGGCATAGCGTGGGCATTTATCAGGCAGAAGATCAACGCGACGGCGATGTCGATCGCTTTTTTTGCCCTGATATTGATCGACCTGTGGCAGGTCGACAAACGGTACCTGAAGGATGAAAGCTTTGCCGATAAGCAGGAGTCGCTTCAGCCGAAAGAACGGCAGATAGATCAACTGATCAGCCTGGATCATGATCCCGACTACAAGGTGATAGACCTGACACAGCCGCCAACGTATGATGTTGTAACGCCGTTTTTCCATAAATCGCTCTGGGGTTATTCTGCCGCAAAACTGAAACGTTTCGACGAAATATTGGACAACCAGTTCTCCAAAAGCATTAACCACGACGTGCTGGACATGATGAACGTTAAATACATCATTACGCAGAACCCGCAAACCGGCGATATGTCGTCGCAAAAGAATGAGACAGCCTGCGGCCACGCCTGGTTTGTTAAGGATGTTGAATATGTAAAAAATGCCGATGAGGAAATGAAGGCCATAACGGCATTTTCACCCAAAGAGAAAGTGATAGTCGACGAAAAGTTCAAAAAATTGATCGACGGAAAATCGCTGGCCGCCGACCCGAACGCGATCATCGACCTTGTAAGTTATTCGCCCGATCACATGGTCTATAAAAGCGGCAGCACAACTAACCAGATCGCCGTGTTCTCGGAGGTATACTACGATAAAGGCTGGAAGATGTACATCGACGGCAAAGAGCAGCCTTATTTCCGCGCTGATTATATTTTACGCGCAGCGGTCATCCCTGTCGGCAATCACAAAATTGAGTTTATTTTCCACCCGGCATCTTATTACACCGGCGAGAAAATATCATTGGCAGGCTCCATTGTATTAGTACTCGCTTTGGGCGGTGCTATATTTTTAGGAGTCCGCAAAAAACGGGAAGGAGAAAAGAAGGCGGCGTAAACTTATTCATCTCAACATAAAATAGCGATGGGTTCAAACTCCTCGCTATTTTTGTTTCAATCATTTGTCTTCCGGTGCAGCAGCCAGTACCAGGCCAGGTTAAAAGCTATCACAAAATGATTAAATAAAGTTGGCAGCAATCCGTAATGTTGCCGCATGATCGCAAAGCGCTCGGCCAGGCTTTGGCGGTGCTTCTTCTTCGACATGCCGCCTACCATGTATTTGGCCACATATTGGCGCACATTGACAATATTTTTGGCTTTTCGTGCGGCGGTTAATATCCAGTCTATATCGGCACTCAACTGGTACCTGGAGTTAAATGGTTCAATAAGCGACCGCTTAATGTAAATGGCCTGGTGACTGACACTCATACCATATTTAAAATCGCGCCAGGTAAAATTTTCAGGCGCTTGATGCCTGCGCTGCCCGAGGCTTCGTCCTTTGGCATCGATCATTTCGGTTTCGCCGTAGTAAATATCGGCATCATCGGCCGAGGCAAAAACTTTGGATACCGTGTCAGGCTCATACAACTCGTCTCCCGAATTCATAAAAAGCACATAGTCGCCGCTGACCAGTTTCAGCCCTTTGTTCATGGCGTCGTAAATCCCGTTATCCTCCTCGCTGATAAGCCTGACCTTATCCTTGTACTTGCTGACAATATCCAGCGTCCCGTCTGTTGAAAGACCATCGATGACAATATATTCAATATGCGGATACGTTTGGCCGAGGACGGAACGCATCGTCCTTTCGATGTGAGATACATCGTTATAAACAACAGTGATGACGCTTAATTTAGGCCGAAACATTCCCAGGGAATTGCTTTATCAGTTTGTTATACAGATCGATATGTTTTTTTGCTATTACTTCCTCCGAAAAATTATCCATTACCATCTGCCTCGCCTGCTGCTGTAATTTGTCTTTTTCGGGATGGCTGATTATCCATTCCATGCCGTCGGCAAAGCTCTCCGAGGAGCGATATACAGCCAGGTAGCCGTTATATTCATGCTTCACCATATCAGGAATTCCACCCGTCGTAAAGGTGATAACCGGCGTTCCGCACGAGAGGCTTTCCATCACAGTATAAGGCAGGTTATCCTCCAGCGAAGGGATCAGGAAAGCGTCTGCGGCAGCGTAGTAAAGCGCGAGTCGTTCATCATCATTGATCGTCCCCAGGAAAGTCGTTTTGAACGGAAAATCAGGCAGGTCCTCAGCGTTTCTGTTGCCAAAAACTACCCGTTCGATTTTTTCACCTGCAGCACCCAACCGCTTTTTCAAGATTTCCAGGCTTTCCATCAGGTAACCGGTGCCCTTGTGCATATCCTTGCGCGACGGCATAAACCCGCTCAGGAAAATAAATTTGCCCGGAGCAAAACCGGCTTTCTCTTTCGCCAGGCTTTTGTTCATCGGCTTGAAGATACCCGTCTCAAGCGTGTTGGGTATTTGTACAACCGTTTTATCCTTTGTAAGGCTGGCCTCATTAACCGATGTTTTATTCCAACTGCTTGGAGAAACAACTGTAAAATTCAGCTTAGCGTACGCATCCCGTTTCTGCCGCCATATCCTATGCGAAGCATCATTCGGCGCGGGATATTTCAGCAGCGGGCAATTGCCGCATTCCTGTTTAAAATGGTCGCACTCGTACCGGACGTGACAACCACCAGTAAAGGAATTACTGTCGTGAAACGTCCAAACTACCGGCTTGTTTAGCCGGGCTATTTCGGCAATATGCCTGGGATTTAAAAAGCCATGGTTTACCCAATGCAGGTGTATAATGTCGGCATTTTTTACATCCGGGTGATGAATAACCGAACGTCCGAACCAGGCAAAGGAAAACGGCGTTTTAATCGCCTTCAGGTAGCGTTTAGCCAACACCCGTTCCAGCACGATCTTCGCCGCCGTAACAGCCTTTTGCAACAAATTCGAATTAAACTCGGCTATGTTTGGGTTTTTTCCGAATTTGTAATGCACTATAACTTTTGAATCGATATTTTGGCTTAATAATGCATTGCTCAGCCGGATGCAGGCCCTGCCAGCGCCGCCATTGCCGTCGTAGGTGTTCAAATGCACTATTTTCACAATGTCTCAAAAATACATTTATTCAACTCAAATCAAGTGATATGAAAAAACTGTACCTGCTGTTCTTTTCGGGCCTGCTGCTGCAAAACCTGGCACATGCACAAACGCAGGAAGCTTATTTTACTTCCTACCCGACCCTCACGCCTGATGGCAAAACCGTTGTCTTCAGCTATGAGGGCGACTTATGGAAAGCCGACATCAATGATCCGGTAGCGGTGAGGCTGACGGCCATGCAGGGAGAGGAAACCAGCCCTCGTGTGTCGCCTGACGGCAAGTGGCTGGCATTTTCATCCAACCAGTTCGGGAATAACGACGTCTATATTATGCCCATGGGCGGAGGCGATATTAAACAACTCACTTGCCATGACGCCAACGACCAGGTCGATTCGTGGAGCTGGGACTCGAAAAGCATCTATTTTACATCTAACCGCTACAACTCCTTCAGCGAATATAAAGTAAGCATCGATGGCGGTACACCAAAGCGCCTGTTCGGCAATTATTTTAACACGATACACGGCGTAGTTGAGCACCCAACCTCGGGCGAGTTGTTTTTCAGCGATACCTGGGAAAGCTACCTGTTTGCCAATCGCAAGCGTTATAAAGGAGCATACAATCCCGACATCCAGTCCTACAACCCCAAAACGAAAGCTTATAAGCAATACACTACATGGATAGGCAAAGACTTCTGGACGACGATCGACGAGAAGGGCAATATTTATTTCGTATCAGACGAAGGCAACCAGGAGTATAACCTGTACACTTTTATCGACGGCAAAAAGACGGCTTTAACACAATTCCCGACTTCCATTAAACGGCCCTTTGTTAGCGCCAATGGCGAGAAGGTGGTCTTTGAAAAAGATTACCAGCTATAC
>JAFDZK010000356.1 GCA_018267005.1 Bacteroidota bacterium | reverse complement strand
TGAAAAACATCCCCGCCATGAACTGGCCTTTGAGCTCAGTTAGTCGCCAACGAAGGATAACTGAATATTATCGATGAATGAATATCGGCAGGTTTTTCATGAGGAAGTGTTTGATTGCAAGCAAGCCAGTGATGCAAGGCAAATCAAACTCAAACAGGAATTAAAAACCATTTTACTGAGGGCCGGCACTAAAAAGATGGCGCTTCATTTGCGTGGGTGCGACCGGATCAACTTCAGGGCAATTAAGCATATCTTCAAAGTAAAGGACATTACCTTCATCTTACCTGAGGAGTTGGCCCAGTTTAATCTTTCCAAAGGCACTATAAATCCTTGGAATATCGGGTTTTGCACCTATAATCTTGTTTGCTTGAAAGTATTTTATAACCGGTTTCTCGCAACCAATCATTCCGTTACGACAACAGGTATCGTGTTTCAGACAACACATATCCTTCAATTACCTAATCCTATTTTTGGAAATTTTAGTCATGGCGACCCAAACCTTCCCGCACCGCATCGTTTTGATTGCTGACAGAATCGGAACATTTGTCAACGTTACGCTTCAAAGTGATAATCTGGAATTTACCGAAGAAGCCTATTATAACGCTTTGTACAACGGGCTAAGAAATATAAGCAGGGAAGTGGTGCATTACGATGACCCTTACAGCTTTATAAATAATATCACCCAACATAAGAATGACATCGTCTTTTCAATCTGGTCCGGTCGTAAATCCCGCAACCGGCGTGCACTTATCCCCTCTATTTGTGAATCCTATCATATTAAATATGTTGGCGGAGATACTTACGCAAATATTATTTGCCAGGACAAGGCAATGTCAAAAGAGTTTTGCAAGAAACATGGCATGGCGAGTCCTGATTACTACATCGCCAGTTCGAAGATCCAAATTTCAGATCTGCGGCATCTAAAAACCCCATTAGTAATCAAACCAAATTTTGAAGGAGGGTCAATCGGCATTGCAGAAAGCAATCTCAAATTGTCATATGAAGACGCCTGCGACTTAGCAAATGAGCTTTACGGAATTTACCACCAGGATATCATGATTGAAGAATTTGTTCCCGGAAGAGAAGTGAGTATAGTTTTATCAGGCACTATTGAAAATATCAAATTGTGCGAAGCCGTCGAGATTGTCTATAATGATGGGTCGAGCGGTTTGCATGACAGATTATATAGTTATGAAATTAAAAAGGAAGACGAGACTAACGTATACAATAAATTAATTACTAACGACCTGCCGGAGAGTGTACTAAAATGCGCAAAAAATATTTTTCAATTATTGGGCAAGGTTGAAAACCTACGCATCGACGGACGCTTAAATGACACCGCCTTTTCCGTCATAGAGTTGAGCCCGGATATCTTTTATGGAGTTGACGGGACTTTCGCATGCGCATTTTTGGAAACGGGGTTCACCTATGAACAAATGCTGGGTATCTTATTGGAAAACGTGCTGATGACTAATTAACATCGGGGATTTCAAAATGCCAGTACGATAAGAAGCAAGGTTCGTAGTCGAACTGCAACAAGAAATTATAGTCTTCAAAAGGATTGTTGCGATCAAATAGCCGGGTTCCCCAGTATCTTTGATAATCGTCGTTTGCATCCATTTTATGATGGATATCTTGCGCCATCACCTGGTAATAAAGAAAAAGCTCTGGGTTATAGTTTTTATAACACCAGGCTATATGATAAAAGCAAAGCCGTTTCATGATCAGATCCGGCTCGGATTCTACGATTTTAAGTATGTTATTAATCACGGCATCACATCGGTCGATGCGCAATGTTTTTGTATAAAGGATTAACATATTGATATAAATACTTAATTTATCGAACGGCGTCAGCGCAGTCATGCGGGCCTGCTGTAGCCATTTCTCGCAAGTCTCATCAAAGTTTCCTTGATAAAGGGCTATCGCAGCCTTATTATTAAATATGATATGACGCTCCATCGTCTTGCCAAATAATAACTGCTCAGCTTCAGAAAGGAGGATATTGGCTTCATCTAAAGAAGCCTGCCAGGCGCAAAGCATGGCGAGGGTAATTTTTGAGTGGGCTACCTGTACATGAAGTTTTTTTTCTTCAAAAAAGGTCACACTTTCCCTTGCTGCAATAATACTGGGCTGCAGCGGTAATATGATTTCGCTATTGCGAAGGAAAAAGCCATATTCCAGGTAGCTTCTATTCTGATTGTCTCTTTCGATATCATCAAAGATCTGTTCGCACCGCTTCATGTTGGATAATGACCGGTTACTGATCAATAAAAAGAGTTTCAAACAGAGTTCGCTTCGCTTGCTAACGCCTTTGCGCAATGTCTTTTCAATAAAAGTTATAGCTTCCTGGTGTTGATCCAGGCGATTCAGCAATGCAGCCTGATATATTTTTTTACGCTCAGAATCGTCATCAATATTATTTATCAGTCGAAATGCTTTATCGAAAAGACCGGCTTCGTAATAAATGCTTGCGAACTGGTAGTAGACATCCGTCACATTACTTTTGAGCGATTCTGCCAGATCGGTTTCTAATGATTCTAAAAAGCCAATTATAGTATCCGGCCTTATGGCATTGACCACATAGGCCTTGACTTCTTTTAAGATATCCAGGCACTTTTCCGGAGCGTAATATAAGCGGGCGCGGAACAGGTAAAATAAGATATGCTCCCTGGTATATTTACCAAAATCTGCCCTTAACAATAAGTCATCATAATAATCGCCCCAAATCTTATTGGCCACGAATAAAAACCTCACATAATCCTTTCCGCTTAATATTTCCTTGCTTATGGAATCGTGTTTAATGCTGACATTTGTTTCTTTTTTTTCAATAAGCTGCTGATCGGTAAGACGCTCTATTGCTAAATCGACATCAATCAGCAGATGACTAATGTTAACGGACAAGACGATCTCCAATAATTGCCCGATATCTGCCGTTCCATTGTGTGCAACTATGGCGGTTAGTAAGAATTTATCATTTTCCTGCAGACTATTTATATTAAAGCGCTGCGGATTATAGGTGTCCGATTCGATTGCACTGATAATGTCATTAACGCGCTCATCAACGCCCAATAATACTTGTGTGTCCGTGAGGTTTCGCAGGTCACCGTTGTATTTAACATAGGTGTAACGCAGTATGGCGTCAAGGTTTTTTCTATCAATCCCTTTACTTGTAATAATTTGCAAATAATCTTCAAAAGAAAGCTTTTGCAGTTCTAATGTTTGGACGATAGCCTTATCCGTTTTAAGTGATTGTGATAATCGCTCTTCATTTATTTTTATTGTAGAATTAGTCGTGTATTCCAACAAGAAAAGCGTTGGCTTTATCTTTTCGATAAGCTGCCCCAGTAAGTCCAAAGAGGTATAATCAATAATTTGTATATTCTCGATATTGACAATTAAAGGGGCATTAGTAAGTACATATTCTATGTATGAACTTAAAATTAATATCAGTTCCGTGATTCCCGAATTAAAAAGCAGATCAGCGTTAAAACTACCTGATTTTGATATTAAATCTGTGCTTACGCCTAAGGCTTTACCGAAAACAGGAATGGCATCTGTAAAGGCGTTTTTTACCAGGTTAGCTGTTCTCTTTTTTAATAGCCCACCTTCCGAATTGTTAAAAAAATATTCAAATGACCGGATTTGATCACTTTTTCTCGCAGCGTGATTGAGTTCAAGAGCGACTTTTTCAATCATCTTACCATCTGCTAGGCGGGTTCCGACGTCTTCTACATGCACCTTTATTGATTCGCGGGAGTACTGCTCATCCATTACTTTTTGGGCGAATGCGCTTTTGCCAATACCACTGCCACCTTTAATAAGTAGTATTTTGCTATGGTCCGCCATGCCCTTTAACTGTTCAAGGACAAAAGCTATGTCTTTCTTCCTATTTACGAAGGTTTCATTCATCGATAATATTCAGTTATCCTTCGTTGGCGACTAACTGAGCTCAAAGGCCAGTTCATGGCGGGGATGTTTTTCACTAAG
>JAFDZK010000355.1 GCA_018267005.1 Bacteroidota bacterium | reverse complement strand
ACCAGGCAAAGGTTTTTTATTCAGACAATGGCTCTACGGCGGTGGAGGTTGCCATAAAAATGTGCCTGCAGTACTGGCACAACCAGGGAATTGAACGAACTAAGATACTTGCCTTCAACAATGCTTACCACGGCGACACCTTCGGCGCTATGGCCGTAAGCGGGCGCAGCGCGTTCACCGCAGCTTTCGATAGTTTGCTCTTTGAGGTAGAATTTATAGATATGCCCGACGCCTCCAATATTGAATACCTTAAATCTCAAATTTCACACGTCAAATCCCATCTTAGCTGTTTTATTTTCGAACCATTGGTGCAGGGTTCGGCGGGAATGATCATGTACGAGGCGAAATACCTGGATGAGCTGATGCGGCATTGCCAACATGAAGGCGTGTTACTGATAGCCGACGAGGTGTTCACTGGTTTTGGCCGCACTGGCAGGAACTTCGCCTGCGACTACCTTACTACCCGACCCGATGTGATGTGCTTTTCTAAAGGTCTGACCGGCGGCACGATGGCCATGGGCCTTACGACCTGTACACAACATATCTTTGACGCCTTTTTATCGGAAGACAAGCTGAAAACCCTGTTCCACGGACATTCCTACACCGCGAACCCGGTGGCCTGTTCAGCCGCACTGGCTAGCATGGACCTGTTTTTGGCAGATTCGACTAAAGCAAACATTAAAAGAATAGAAGACAGTCACAGGCAATTCGCGGCCCGGATAAAGGATCATCCGCGCATACGTACCACGAGGCAAACCGGCACTATATTTGCCATGGAATGGGAGACAGGTTCGAATACATCGTACTTCAGTACGCTGCGCGACCGGCTGTACCAATATTTTCTAAATGCAGGGATCATCCTGCGGCCGCTGGGCAATGTGCTTTATATTTTACCGCCGTATTGCATAACCGACGAGCAGCTCGGCTATATTTACGGCAAAATTGAAACCGCCCTTGAAGAACTATGAGTTTTGAACAACTATTGCCGGTAATTATTGATAACAACCAATTGCATGCCCGCTGGCTGAACACCCTTTCGCTGATGGAGAATACCGGCGCGCGGAAGATCTCGGCTTGCGAGGATCCGGAAACGGTTACGTATATCATCCTGAAACATGCGGCCGAGGAGCATCGGCATGCGTTTTACTTGAAAAAGCAGATCGAAAAAATAGGGTCGGCCATTTGCCCGACCTACTCGCCGGAATACCTACTGGCCGCTGCCAGCAGCCGGCACTACCTGAACCAACTGGACGTGGATGTTTGCCGCTACCTGAAAACGGAATTGGGTCTGAAAGGGAAAGACTTGCGTTTTGCCGCTTACCTGCTGGTTACCTATGCCATCGAAGTGAGAGCCGACGAACTCTATCCCGTTTACCAGGAAGCTTTGGATAAGGCATCGAGCAAGGTGAATGTAAAATCGATTATCCTGGAAGAAGAAGGCCACCTGGAGGAAATGATCAATCAGTTAAAGAACTTTTCGCCCGACTGGCAGCTTCATGCCGATAAGGCCGTGACAATGGAAAGCGGTTTGTTTGGCGAATGGATAGCACAATTGGGTAACGACCCTGCAATAAGATCTGTTTCCTGATCTTTGCTACTAAAATTTAGGAGTTCCTGCTTGCCAGTTATCCCTGAACAGAATAATTAATGAATCAGGAGGCACCTATAATGGTTTATAGGCACTTCCTTTACGATTTCAACTATATATTAACAGATATTGTAATTTTGAAAATGCCAATTCTATTTATGCTGGTACACAGCATTTTGCGCCATTTGGAATGCATGTCACAGTGTTTACTCCGCCCGCGTTACAGTTACATACGCCATATCCAGAAGGACAAATTACTGTAACCCCGCTGCCTGCCATAATTGTTCGCATCTCCGCACGGCTGAGCACTGTTTTTATACTATTAAGGTTTAATTTTTCTTTTTTCATAATGATAAAGATTAAGTTTTTAATAAAGTAAAGTTCAGGCTAATCCGAAGTTATACATTACGAAAATGTATCCTCCTTTTTCCGCCTTTGATTTTAAAGACGATCAAATATAAAAAAAATGAGAACTTAAATAAAATGTTATTTGAAATAACAATTTAGTTTCTCGCCCGCAAAATTCTTGGCGGAGTCTTCGCATTCTTGAAGTAAAAATGCACAAACTTCCTCGTCCGTGCATTTTTAGCCGCCGTTACAGCAATTCGTTTAAATTCAGTCTACTAATTGCCGCCGCCCGACATTGCTTTCAGGTCGTCCATCGTGATCTTGTCAAAGTCGGATGGTATGCCGAATGTTCCTGCCGGGGCCTTGTCATCCGTTACGCTTTGTACGGTAACTTCAGCGCTTTGTCCCTGCTGAAAAGCGGTGTACTGAACCGGGAAGCCGCCTGCATCTTTATAATAGGGCGCAATGGCAGTTGACGGAACTGTAATATCTTTGGTGACCCATATATCGTAGCTGGTGCCGGTCTTGTTGTCCTTCGCAGACACTTTAGTGCAGTTGAAGCCCGATATTTGCTTGGTTTCACTGGTAGGGGTGAACGTAAAGGTAGGCAGACCCGACATCATCTGGTCTACTTCATCGGGGTTGGCGATGGCTGCCTTTTTAATAGAAGCTACCGGCACATCAACCAATACCGCAAAATATTTACGGTTGGCATCTGATAATATCTTAATTGTAGCGGGTCCTGCCGTAAAAGTCACAGCAGCCGAATCAGTTCTGAAATAATCCTTAACCTCTACATCCTGGCCACGCATGCTGGTTTTGTAGGTCACAACACCTTCTGTATAATTTTTTTGCGCGTGGGCGCTCATCATTGTTGCCGTCAGGGCAGTGCCGAGCGCAATGCTCAAAAGTTTCATTTTCATGTTTTAATCTTTGATTTTAACTCAAGTTAAATAATTTATCGGTTAGCGTGCAAATTAATTTTGCCCTTTCCTGTTTTGCTGCTAATTAGATACGGGCAATATCGATTTGTTACGCCCGGGTTCCCAATAATTGGCATGCCTGCTATCGGCTTGTTGCTCAAGCAGGTGCACCGCCTGCGGCGAATTATTAATGTCGAAAACAAACAATTTGCAATAATAATTTTTGCCGGTCAGCGCCGTATCGGCTTCCCGTACGCCGGAAATATACAGGCAGTCGGCTTCGATTTTTTGGGTAAGCGCCTGGCCGCAATTTTGGTTATTTAAAAGGACTAACCGTTTGCTGCCAAATTGCACCAGGCCGTCCTTTTTAAGCAGGCCGGGCAGTTGAATGTCCTTATCGGGCTGGTAACGTTGTATCGAGCTAATTTGACAGCTATCCAAATAAGGCTGAACCGAATACCGGTAAGCCTTGTCCGTGTCGGCCAGGTCGGTTAACAGGACTGCCTTATCTCCTGTTTTGAAAAGAATACCGGTGTGTTTCTTCAGAGTAAGAAAAGTGATATTACTTGTATTTAGTGTGTTCCATCTTTTAAGACTGATACTCAGCGAAAAAATCAGCATCATGATCAAACTGTACCGGAGCGACAGCGGCTTTTTGCTGTAAAAGAAATAGAAGAGCCCGATAATGACCCCGTACAGCAGCAGGCAGTCCCAAACCGATATCCAGATTTTGCTGATGCCGGCGAAAGGCGCGTGTTCGATAAAGCCAAGCGCGTTGTCCATCGCCAGTATCGACTTCTCCAGCAACCAGGCTAAGGCTGCCGACGCGAAGGGAATAGCAGGCAACAGCAGGTAAGCCATACCGGCATAAAGAATGACCATCGACGGGATAATGATCAGCAGGTTGCTGATCAGGAAATATACCGGGAACTGGTGAAAGTAATAAGCGCTTAGCGGGAAGGTAATAACTTGCGCCGCTATCGAGGCTGAACACAATATCCATAGCTTATCGGCCCACTTATTTTCAAAATAGAACCAGCGGTACACGACAGGCTGAAAAACGATCAGGCCGCCTACCGCGAGGTAGGAAAGCTGGAAACCGACGTCGAGAATGAAAAATGGATCGTAAAGGAGCAGGAAGAAAGCTGAAAT
>JAFDZK010000354.1 GCA_018267005.1 Bacteroidota bacterium | reverse complement strand
CTGCTGACCACCGGCGTAAAAACACTAGCCAAGCATGTGCACAAATTTGTGGCTTACATGGGGCTTTCAAACGTCACCCTGCTGGGCAATTCGCTGGGCGGTCACGTGGGACTGATCTATTGCACGTCGCACCCACAGGCCATAAAGGCGCTGGTGCTTACCGGCAGCTCGGGTCTGTACGAAAACGCGTTTGGAGGATCGTTCCCGCGTCGTGAAAGCTATGATTTCGTGAAAGAGAAGGTGGAATACACGTTTTACGACCCCAAAATTGCAACCAAGGAGCTGGTGGACGATGTTTTTAAAACGATCAACGACCGTAACCGCGTAATAAGGATTTTGGCTATGGCCAAGTCGGCAATACGCCACAACATGGCCAAGGAATTGTATAAGATACGGATCCCCGTAGCGTTGTTATGGGGAAAAAACGACAAAATAACACCGCCCGAGGTTGCCATTGAGTTTAACCACCTGCTGCCGAACTCGGAACTGCACTGGATAGACCATTGCGGCCATGCGCCGATGATGGAGCAGCCGGAGGAGTTTAACCGCCTTCTGAGGCAATTTTTGGAACGCGACAAAGTAAAAGTTTAATTATGCTTGCGATAGAGCTCGTATCCGACAGTATCCCGCCGGTTCACACTTCCGATAGTATTCAGAAGGTTGTCGACCGGATGATCGAGTTCCGGGTAAGGCACCTGCCTATCGTTAACGAAGAACAGTTCCTCGGAATTATTTCGGAGGATGACCTGGTAGAGCAAACCGATTATCAAACCCCGATAGGCTCGCTGGCTTTATCCCTCATTAACCCTTACGTTGTCGAAGATCAGCACATCTACGATGTGATTCGTTTATTCCACGAGCAGCAACTGACGGTAGTGCCTGTGCTGGATTCCAAAAGAAACTATCGCGGGCTGATTTCAATCAACAGCATGAACGAGTATTTCGCCACCATGACCGCCGTGTCGGAACCGGGCGGAATAATCGTACTGGAAATCGGCGCCAAGAATAACTCGCTGGCCCACATGGCGCAAATAGTAGAGTCGTCCAACGCCCAGATACTAAGCTCCTATGTGCAATCTTTCCCCGACTCGACTCGCATGGAAGTAACGCTTAAAGTGAATAAAGTAGATATTTCGACTATCGTAGCGACTTTTATGCGGTACGAGTATAATGTAAAAGCGACTTTCAATCATACCGGCGACAACGATGGTTCCAGGGACCGTTACGATTCGCTGATGAATTACCTGAATTTGTAAATGGTTTAAAAGACCATGGTCAATAGTCCATAGACCATGGCAAAATTTTCTAATTTTGGCAAACTATGGACCATGGACTATCAACTATGGACTTAAAGCAATGAAAATCGCAGTTTACGGCAGACACTTCAACGACCCGGCGGTAATCCCTTCTATACAACACGTATTCGATAATCTCGTACAGCACCAGGTGGAAATATTTGTTCACCAGCAGCTCCATGATTATTTATCGGGCAAGATCACTGGGGTCGACTACCAAGTTATAAAGGATGCCGGATTTATCCGTGAATCGATCGATATTTTTCTCACTCTCGGGGGAGACGGAACGCTTTTGGATACCGTTGCGATGATTCGCGACTCGGGCATACCCGTTATCGGTATCAATTTCGGCAGGTTGGGTTTCCTCGCCAGTGTGAATAAAAGCGACATTGCCGCGGCTATCTATGCGGTGGTTAATAAGGATTTTACGCTTGATAAGCGCGAGTTACTGCGCATCGACAGCGAAGCAAAAGTATTTGGGCGCGATAATTACGCATTGAACGATATTACGATACACAAGCGCGACGATTCAGCCATGATAACCACTCATGCCTTTTTGAACGACGAGTTCCTGAATTCGTACTGGGGCGACGGCATCATCATCAGCACATCTACTGGTTCAACGGCATATTCGCTTAGCTGCGGCGGCCCCATCATATTCCCCCAATGCAATAATATCGTTGTAACTCCCATATCTCCGCATAACCTTAATGTACGCCCAATCGTATTACCCGACAGCAGTACATTGACCTTCGACGTGGAGTGCCGCAGCGCCAATTACCTGGTGTCGTGCGACTCGCGTACGGCCATTATCGACAAAACGATGAAGTTCCATATCCGAAAGGCCGATTTCAGGCTGAACCTCATCCGTTTGAATAATGAAAGCTACTTATCCACGTTAAGGAACAAGCTGCTGTGGGGGCTGGACGCCCGCAATTATTAATTTTGCTGAATGCCCAGATTTATTATTTTCTTATTTCTGCTTGGTATGTCCTTTAGTTTGCAGGCTCAAACCTGGGAGATCGGCGGCTCTATTGGCGGAGCCGGTTACATGGGCGACCTGAACCCTAATAACCCGATGAAAGTAAGCGGAATAGCAGCCGGCCTTTTCGTAAAGCGGAATTTTGACGGTTATTTTTCAGCAAAGCTCAATTATACCTTCGGGCAGATAGCCGCAGCCGACAGTACCTCATCCGATCCGCAGTTCAGGCAGCGGAACCTGAGTTTTCAAACTCAATTAAGCGAGCTAAGCGTTATCGGCGAATTCAATTTTTTTAAATATGTACCTGAAGCGGGACAGAACCGCTTTACACCCTTTGTTTACCTGGGTATCGGCGCCCTGGGCTACAATCCGCGGGCTACCTACCAGGGCCAGACCTACGATCTAAGGCCGCTGATGACCGAGGGCGAAAGCAAGCCTTATCCCAGGATAGCGATGACGATACCCTATGGCGCTGGAGTGAAGTACAACTTTTCGGGCAAATGGAATTTCATTGCCGACATAGGCTACCGCAACCCTTCTACCGACTACTTAGATGACGTATCGGGTCTTTACCCGAATAAAAGTAAGCTTGCCAGTCCACTGGCGCAGGCGTTGTCCGACCGTTCGGGCGAAAACACCGGCGTATACATCGGCGCTCCCGGCAGTCAGCGCGGCGACCTGCGGCCGAAGGACACCTACTTCTTCATTAACCTTTCCATCTCCTTCACCTTCGTTTCTTCCAAATGCTATTATTAGCAGGCCGTTGCAAGTGTTAGTGTATAATACAGCTCCTACACCTGCAACACTGGCATTATGCTGTCAGTACTGTCAAAACACTGTCACCACTATTACGGCGTACGAACCGTAAATTTGGATATGTCAACGTTTTACCGACCACCCGAAATTGAAGCCCTGCGGACCAGCATAGCCCGCTCTACCGACCGCAGGATCAAAGCCGGCCAGTTTGGCCGTGTATTTCCCCAGGGCCCCGACGCCGGCCTGCTGCGCACCAAAAAAGCCGCCGAATGGATGCGGCTCCAATACGGCAAACCCGAACCCAAACTGCTGTTCGGCAGCTTTTGGGCCGAAGGTGAGCTGTGTATCCTCTTCGCCGATACCGGCCTGGGCAAATCCATCCTGGCCGTGCAGATAGCCGACAGCCTGACCAAGGAATACAGTATCGGCCCGTTTACCAACCAACTCGATGCCGCCGTCTGCGTACTGTACGTCGATTTTGAGCTGAGCAGCAAGCAGTTCGAGCTGCGCTATTACGACCGGCAGTACGGCAGCCATTTGTTTTCGGACCTGTTTTACCGTGCCGAGTTCAACCCCGAAGCCGACGACCCGGTGCTGTACGACGATTATGAAGAATACATAAGCTCCGCGATCGAAAATGCCGTACGGCAAACCGGCGCCCGGATACTCATCATCGATAACATTACCTATATACGCCGCGGCACCGAGCGCGCCGGCGAGGCGCTGCCGCTGATGAAAATGTTCAGGGCGCTTAAGGCCAAACACGGCCTTTCCATCCTGGTGCTGGCGCATACGCCCAAGCGCAGTCCCTACAAACCGATAACCGTCAACGACCTGCAGGGCAGCAAGCTGCTCATCAACTTTGCCGATAGCGCCTTCGCCATCGGCAGCAGCCATACCCGTCCCGGTCTGCGTTACCTGAAACAGGTAAAACAGCGCAGCCGTGCCGAACTGTACGGCGCGGATAACGTTTGCCTCATTGGCAGCGAAAAAAAGCTCAACTTTTTGGGCTGG
>JAFDZK010000353.1 GCA_018267005.1 Bacteroidota bacterium | reverse complement strand
GAACCATGAAACCACGCCAAAGTGGTCTCGGGAGAAATCAAACCGTTATAGTATGTTCAAAAATTATTTCAAAATCGCCCGCCGCAACCTGCTGCGCAATAAAGGATATACCGCCATCAATATCACCGGCCTGGCCGTCGGCATCGCTGTTTGTATGGTGATCTTTATCATCATCCAGTTTCAAACCAGCTTCGATACTTTTCACACCAAAAAAGACCGCACCTACCGCGTGCTGACCGAATACCACAGCGCCGAGTCGGGAGAAATTACTTACGGGAAAGACCTGCCTTTGTCCTGGCCGGCAGGGTTAAAAACCTCGTTCCCCCAGATAGAAGAGGTGGCTCCTATCTTTGCCAGTCATGACGACCAGTTCCAGATCGTCGGCGCTAACGGCAATACCGAAAAAGTATTCAAAGAGCAGCACGGCGTATTTTTTGCCGGGCCTTCATTCTTTAAAATATTTGATTTCCCGCTGATCGCGGGAACGTATGCCTCGCTGAAAAACCCCAACAATGTATTCTTGACCAAAGAGACCGCTGAAAAATATTTCGGCGACTGGAAATCGGCCATGGGCAAAACCATCAAAATGCAGGTAGGCGGCTTTATGTTCGAACACGGAACGGACGTGGTGACCGTCTCCGGTATCCTGGCAACCATACCGCCCAATACGGACTTCCCGCTGAAAGTTGTAGTGGCTTACGGAACCGGTTTCACCGGCGAT
The DNA here is from genome assembly GCA_018267005.1 of Bacteroidota bacterium. GTDB lineage: Bacteria > Bacteroidota > Bacteroidia > Sphingobacteriales > Sphingobacteriaceae > Mucilaginibacter. Next base: position 3,344 of record JAFDZK010000353.1, on the reverse strand, counting down.
TACCTGGCCAGCAACCACGACTGGAACACCACGGTATCCGGCTTCGGCTGTTATGTGCTGATGCCGGCCGGTACATCGGTCGCTAATTTTAATCAACAGCTGAGCGACTATTCGCGCAAGGTGGAGTCTGCAGCTAATAAGGACAGCCACATCATACAGCCCTTAAGCGCGGTGCATTACGATGCGCAGGTGGGCAATTACAGCAACATCACCGTCAGCCATCAATTGCTCAACGTTTTGTGGCTCATCGCGGGGTTCATCCTGCTCATCGCCTGTGTCAACTTCATCAACCTCTCAACCGCGCAGGCTGTTAACCGCGCAAAAGAGGTCGGCGTACGGAAAGTTTTGGGCAGCAGCAAATCGCAGTTGCAGATCCAGTTCATCGTCGAAACCTTTTTGATCGTGATCACCGCCGTCATACTGGCGACCGGCATCACCATGCTCGCTTTACATTCGGTGGGTCAGCTTTTGGACCTGTCGCTTACGTTCAACCTGTTCACCAACCCGGCGATCGTATTTTTCCTGCTCGCGGTAACTATTGTGGTAACGGCGCTGGCCGGCTTTTATCCTTCCATTGTTCTATCCCGTTTCAACCCCATCAACGCTTTAAAGAGCAAACTCACGGTAAGTAGCGGTAACGGTATCTCATTGCGGCGCGGACTTGTAGTTTTCCAGTTCATTATCGCGCAGGCGCTGATCATCGGTACGCTGATCATCGTGAGACAGATGGATTATTTTATGGATCAGCCGCTGGGTTTTGATAAAGATGCCGTGGTCAATGTCCCTTTCCGCGTGGATACCACGCTCATGAGCAAAATGGATTACCTGAAACGGCAATTGATGTCAACCAACGGCGTGCAGACGGTAAGCTTAAGTACCAACACGCCGATCGAAAACGGCAACGACAACTGGAGCACATTGAAATACGACCACGCGGTAAAAGAAACCGATTTTAAGGCCATCACCCGGTTTGCAGACGAGGAATATGTGCCTACATATAAACTACAGTTGGTAGCCGGCAGAAATTTGCGGCCATCGGATATGACCACCGAATTTTTGGTAAACGAAACCCTGGTGAAAAGCCTGGGCCTGAAAAGACCGGAAGACATCATCGGCAAAGAGATCAGTATATGGAACGGCGTCATCACCTGCCCGGTTGTAGGTGTATTGAAGGACTTTAACGACCGCTCTTTCCGCGATGGCCTTGCGCCGCTGGTGATCACGCAGGACAAAGCCATGTACAACCAGCTGGCCATCAAGCTCACCACCACGCACCTGGGTTCTACCATGCAATCGGTCAAAAAAGTGTTCGACCAAACCTATCCCGATTATGTTTTTGATTTCAAATTCCTGGACGACAAGATCGCCGGCTTTTACAAACAGGAAACCCAGCTGGCAGCTTTGTATAAAATTTTCGCTGCCATCGCCATCTTCCTCAGCTGCCTTGGTTTGTACGGCCTGGCCTCGTTCATGGCTGTGCAGCGCGTAAAGGAAGTGGGCATCCGCAAGGTGCTCGGCGCGTCGTCGGCCAATATCGTTTACCTGTTCTCCAAAGAATTTATCGTCCTCATCGGCATCGCCTTTGCCATCGCCACGCCCATCGCCTGGTACTACATGCATCAATGGCTGCAGGACTATGTTTACCGCATCACCATCCCCTGGTGGCTCTTCGCCGCCGGGGGCCTCGCCGCCATCATCATCGCCCTGGCGACTATCAGTTTCCAGGCTGTGAAAGCTGCGCTGGCTAATCCGGTGAAGAGTTTGAGGACGGAGTAAATAAAAATGTCATTTCGATAGGGCACGGGCCGGCCGTGCGGCTGCGCGAAAGAGAACTATTCTCTTGAGCGGGTAGTGTTTGGATTAAGGGGGCGAAAAAACCTTAGACGATGTGCATCCCGCCATGCAAGGTGTACAAGGTTTCTCCTCACCCGGATTCACCGCCTCCGCTGTTCGTTCGAAATGACATAGTTTTTTAAAGACCTTAGTCTCTTATCTGGTTTAAGTCTTCCGAAGGGCGACTTAAATCAGGGCATTAAATGAAGGACTCTGTCCGGGTTATTTTGCATATTCGCCAAATAGGACCTTCGATTTCTCAATCGATCACCTGCCATTTTTTGACCGCGTACCGTGCACCCTTGAAGTGCCCGCTGCGCTTCACGCTGCCTTTATTTTTTTGCCACGAAAGCGTTACCAGGTTGTAGCTGCCTTTTTCATAATTAAAAGTTGTTCCGTCGTCTTCAAATAAGGTCGCTTGTGCGGGTGCACTGCCGTAAACGAAGCAGGTCAGCTCAAATTGGGTGTCTTGCCCCACGTGTTCAACAGGGTTGGCCAATGGCAGTATGGTTCCCTCTTTAATAAATATGGGCAGTTGGGTCAGCCCGGTTTTGATGGTATAAGCCTTGCCGCCGGCGTACTTTTGGTTGGTATTGAAATCGTACCAGTTACCCTCCGGCAGATATACCAGCCGTTCATCCTCTTTTTCTGTCAAAGGCGCTGCCAGGATGCTGCTGCCGATCATGTATTCATCGGAAATGTGAAAGGTTTGCTTATCATTCGGGTAATCCATTACTAATGCCCTAAACGGCGGGATACCCTTAAAATGGTAGTCGGCGTAGGCGCTGTACAGGTATGGGATCAGGCTCATCCTGAAATCGAGCAATTTGCATATGTCCGCTTCCACGGCTGCGGCATTATCCATCAGCTGGCCGGCGTTATTCTTGTCGATATTGATCTGCAGCCATGGCGGATTTTTCAAATACCACGAATTGAACAGCGTCTGCGCCGATAGTACCGCAGTCTGGCTGCGGCGCATCAGGTCTTTGACCGAATTGGATTCCCGCACCTCGGGCGACCAGTTCATCCCCGAAAAACCTGAGTTTACGATAAGCCTGATATATTGCTTATGGTCATAGGTATCGCTGTATAAGGATGAAGGGTACGGCGACGCAAAATCATTCGACGCCCTTACATCTAAATAGGTGCGTAAATTGTTTTTCTTGTAAATGTTGTAGATCGTCTTGTCATAAAGCAGCCCGAACAGCTGGTGCATCTGCTCACCGTCGATACCCGACGGGAAACTGCTGAGCTCGGGAAAGCTCCAGGCATTGCTTCCGTAAGCGATGTTCGAGTTATCACATTCATCCATCTTAAAGCCCGATACCCCTTCTTTGACAAAGGTATTTTCATGATAATTGGCGAAAATATTGCCGGCGGCGCTATCGGCAAAATCCGGAACGAGGCCGTTCCAGACCAGGTAATTCCCGGCCCGGCTCTTCAGCGGCTCGTACAATGGCGACACCTTCGCTACAAAAGCATGCTCCCACAAATTGAGGTGGAAGCCCATA
>JAFDZK010000352.1 GCA_018267005.1 Bacteroidota bacterium | reverse complement strand
GCGGTTGGTTTCGGCGAAGGCGCAAACGATGAATATCAGGAAAGCCAGCGGCTGTTTGAACACGTTCCATGTAAACCAGCCGTGGGACCAAAACCCATGCTGTTGCGCGGCGATCTCTTTAAGCGAAAGGGTGCCTGTCGTCATGAGCACCGCGATAATGGAAAGACCCATCGCAATTTCATAACTGATGTTCTGCGATGCCGCGCGTATAGCGCCCAGCAGCGAGTATTTGTTATTGGATGCCCAGCCACCGATCATAATGCCGTAAACACCCAGCGAAACAACACCGAAAATGTACAAAACACCTACATTAATATCAGTTACCTGCAGATCGAGCCGGTAAGAGCCTATCTGTAATGTTTGTCCCCATGGGATCACGGCCGAACCGATACAGGCCGTCATAATGGCTAAGGACGGTCCGACAATAAATAAAAATTTATTCGATCGCGCCGGGATGATTTCTTCCTTCATGAACATTTTAGCGCCGTCGGCCAGGGGCTGCAGGATACCGAACGGTCCGGCACGGTTAGGGCCAACGCGGTCCTGTAAGAACGCGGCAACTTTACGCTCGGCATAGGTAGAATACATCGCTATGACCAGGCTGACGAGGAAAATAACCACGATCAGCACGAGCTTTACTATAATATCCGTAGTTCCCATTATAAGCGTGTCTCCCTTTCGAATTGATTTTTATTGGCTTCCTGCAATACCGGGTTGGTTTTTACCACCGGCAGCGGGTGCAGCATTTCGTAATGGTTAGCCGTTTGCACCGACCAGTTGGCTACCTTGCGCGGGCCTTCGATCACCCAGTCGCTGGTTTTCTTTTTATCAAAGCGGCAGGTATTGCAAATGAAGCTTTCCACTTCACCGTACACATCCTTACGGGCTGTTACACGCAATACATCCTCGCCTTTATACCAAAGCGTTACCTTACCGCTGCATTTTTCATGATCGCAATCGCGATGCGCTTCAACCGGTTTGGTAAACCATACACGGTTTTTAAAGCGGAAGGTCTTGTCGGTTAATGCGCCCACCGGGCAAACGTCGATCACGTTTCCGGAAAAGTCGTTGTCCACAGCAGCCTGGATATAGGTGGATATTTCCGAATGATCGCCGCGGTTTAAAATACCATGAATACGGTGGTCGGTAATCTGGTCGGCGGTAAATACGCAGCGGTAGCAAAGGATACAACGCGTCATATGCAACTGTATCTTATCGCCTATATCGATCTTATGGAACGTACGGCGGTCGAATTCGTAACGCGTTTTTGCTGTGCCATGATCGAATGCCAAATTTTGCAGGTCGCACTCACCTGCCTGGTCGCAAATAGGGCAATCCAGGGGGTGATTGATCAGCAGCATTTCCACTACACCCTTACGCGCTTCTAACACTTCAGGCGAAGTAATATTCTGCACTTCCATCCCATCCATCACCGTAGTCCGGCACGACGCTACCAGTTTGGGCATCGGGCGCGGGTCTTTTTCCGATCCCTTGCTCACTTTGACCAAACAGGTGCGGCATTTGCCGCCGCTGCCTTCCAGCTTGGAATAATAGCACATAGCCGGCGGAACGATGTCACCTCCTATCTTCCTTGCGGCATTCAGGATGGTGGTTCCCGGCTCTACGTCGATGCTTATTCCGTCTATTGTAACTTTCATTATCTGTTTTGATAATTATTATCCTGCCATACTGAACGCAGTGAAGCATCTAATACAAACAGATCCTTCGCTCCGCTCAGAATGACAATCGTTTATTAAGACGCCACTTCTTCCTTCTTCGGCAGCGGATCGGCGTAATGCGCCAGTCCGTAGTTCCTTGTCAATGCCTCTGAAGGATTAGTAACGTGCCATTCAAATTCGTCCCTGAAATGACGGATAGCGCTGGCCACCGGCCATGCCGCAGCGTCACCCAGCGGGCAAATAGTATTCCCTTCTATTTTTTTGGATACATCCACCAGCAGGTCGATGTCACTCATTTTACCATGACCGTATTCCAGCCGGTGCAGCACTTTTTCCATCCAGCCCGTTCCTTCGCGGCAAGGCGAACATTGGCCGCAGCTTTCGTGATGGTAAAAGCGGGTAAAGTTCCAGGTATTGCGCACGATACACTGGTCCTCGTCGAAAGCGATAAAACCGCCCGAACCCATCATCGTTCCGCTTACGAAACCGCCGTCAGCCAGCGATTCATAAGTCATGAGCCTCAGCTCGTTGTTTATCGTCTTTAAAAACAGGTTAGCCGGAACAATCGGAACGGATGATCCACCCGCAACAACTGCTTTCAGGCGTTTGCCGTTGGCTATACCGCCGCAATATTCGTCGGAATATAAAAACTCCTCGCAGGATACGCCCAGTTCTATTTCGTATACACCAGGCTTCTTCACGTTACCGCCGGCCGAAATCAGCTTCGTACCTGTGCTGCGTCCTATGCCGATCTTTGCGTATTCTTCCCCGCCTTCATTGATGATAGGCACTACCGCTGCGATGGATTCAACATTGTTTACTACCGTCGGGCAGCCATACAACCCTGCAATAGCAGGAAACGGCGGCTTGATACGCGGGTTACCGCGCTTGCCCTCTAATGATTCCAGCAAGGCAGTTTCTTCGCCGCAGATGTAAGCGCCGCCACCCGGCTGAACATAAAGTTCCAGGTCGTAACCGGTACCCAATATATTCTTACCTAAAAATCCGGCATTTTTTGCCTCGGCAATAGCTTTTTCCAGGATGCGTATCTGCGGCATCATTTCGCCGCGCACGTAGATGTATGATACATTGGCGCCCAGCGCAAAGCTGGAAACGATCATTCCCTCGATCAGCAGATGAGGGATATAGGTCATCAGGTAACGGTCTTTGAAAGTGCCCGGCTCTGACTCGTCGGCATTGCAAACCAGATAACGCGGAACGCCTTCGGGTTTTGCCAGGAAGCTCCATTTCATACCGGTAGGGAAACCGGCGCCGCCACGGCCACGCAAACCCGATTTTTTTACTTCTTCCACTATCGCATCGGGACTCAGGGTTTTCAGCGCTTTTTCGACCGATGCATAGCCGCCGTTTTTGTGGTATACATCAAAGGTATTGATACCGGGTACGTTGATATTGGTTAAAAGCAGTTTGCGTCCCATGCTAATATATCCTTTTTGTCATGTTGTAATAATGAATGTGCCTAACCATACAAGTTGCAAAAGCTGCAACAACGAGGGGTGCAAGGATAACCGGATATTTTTTGAGATCGCCGGAATTGTATATCATCAGCATGACGATAACAAACACGATATCCGCAAATATCAGGGTTGTCCTGTTCACTATTAATTTTTCTTTTTTAATATATCCGCTTAGTTGTTTTATACCAGTTAACGTGGTAATAAATACTTCTTGCAACCAGCACAAGCAAAACTAAGCTTAAAGCCAAAACATTTTCTTTGAACCCTTTCGTAGCGGAATACATCAGTCCCAATACGACCAGCACAAACAGGTCGCCTATAATAACCCGTGTTTTGGTCAGATACATCAGTTATTCGCTTTCTTTCTCAAATCTTCGATCAACTGGTCGACCGAATCATTGGTCAGGTTCTCATAAAAAGTATATTCCGGGCCGATCTGCAATACCGGGCCGAAGCCGCACGCGGCCAGGCATTCCACACCGCGCCAGCTAAACAAGCCATCGGGTGTTACCTCGCCTTCCTTCACTCCTAATTTTTGCTCGATGTGGTCCATTATCTTTTCGGCGCCTACGAGGCAGCAAGGCCCAGTACGGCAAACTTCCAGCACAAATTTGCCTTGCGGGCGCATAAAGTACATAGTATAAAAAGTCGCCACTTCGTACACTTCGATCGGCTGCAGGTCGAGGTATTCGGCTACCTTGTCCATTGCGGGTACGCTTACCCAGCCGTATTCAGCCTGCACAAGGTGTAAAATAGGCAGCAAAGCCGACTTTTGCTTTCCCTGCGGATAGCGGCCGACGATCTCGTCGAACTTGCTGATCAAGACCGGTGAAAACTCAACCGGTGCTCCTGTATCTTCTACTTTAAGCATCTAATTCGCCGGCTATAACATTTAAACTACTCATGTTAATTATCGCATCCGAAA
>JAFDZK010000351.1 GCA_018267005.1 Bacteroidota bacterium | reverse complement strand
GGACGGCAAAACTGCCCAGCGGCCGCCGGCAGGTACTATACCGGTAGGATTTACACCGTTTGATTATCCTAACACCAAAGACGGGTATGAGAAAGCAGGCGCCGAAGTAAGCAGCCCGCTGCCGCAAACCGCTGAAAATTTCGCCGAAGGTAAGGTGTTGTTCGAGCATTTCTGCTCACCCTGCCACGGGCTGAACGGCCAGGGCGACGGTTTGGTGGTAAAGCACGGGTTCCCTGCGCCTCCTTCCTATTCACTGGGCCAGTCGTCACGCGGCGGCGCCATGAAGGACCTTACCGATGGAAAGATTTATCACACAATAACCTATGGTGTTAATGCAATGGGCTCGTATGCTTCGCAGCTTGCGCCCGACGAACGCTGGAAAGTAATCATGTATGTACACCATTTACAAAAACAATAATATTATTAGATGAACACTCACGATAATTTTGACGGGCAATATCATTTTACAGGTAAGATCAAAACCTGGAGCCTTATTGCTATTGTTATAGGTGTTGTAACCATACTTGCGGGTTTCGCTACAGGGCACACCCAGCGTACGTTTTCCAACTTACTGCTGATGGGCTATTATTTTGCCTGTGTTTGCGCGGCGGGCGTAATGTTTTGCGCTATCCAGTACGCTGCACAAGCCGGGTGGTCGGCATCGGTGCTTCGTTTGCCCCAGGCATTTGGTAAAACTTTGCCGTACGCCGCATTAGTGTTTATCATTATTGTGGTTGCCGGTTTGTTCACGACGCATACTGTTGTAATAGACGGCAAAAGCCACGTTGAACCATATTTATATGCGCGCTGGGCTACTAAAGACCTTATAATAAAAGGCAGCGGTATTTACGATCCTGTTATTTATGGTAAATCGGGATTCCTGAATATTCCGTTTTTCCTGGCTCGTTTAATCGGTATGCTGACCATTTACAGTTTATTTGGCTGGCTGCTGGCGAAATATTCAAATAATGAAGACGAGGTGGGCGGCATGAAATACTATAACAAGAGTTATATCGCCTCGGCTGTTTTCCTGGTATTATTCGGGTTCACTATACCGGTATTTGCATTCGATACCACCATGTCGCTTGAAGCGCGCTGGTTTTCGACGATGTTCGGCTGGTATAACCTTGCCGGTTTGTGGGTAAGCGGCCTGGCGGTGATGACAGCCTTCTTCATTATCCTGAGAAGGCAGGGTTATTACCAGTGGATAACCGAAAACCATTTGCATAATATGGGCTTGTTCATGTTTGCTTTCTCCGTGTTCTGGACGTACCTGTGGTTCGGGCAATTCCTGCTGACCTATTATGCCAACATACCGGAAGAAGCAGCATATTTCTACCGTCGGTGGGAGCCTGACTTTAAGTGGTGGTTCTGGCTTAATATAGCCATCAACTTCGGTTCGCCGCTGCTGGTGTTAATGTCGCGCGACTCTAAGCGCTATGAAAGGACTTTATTGACGATGGCTATCCTGCTGATATGCGGGCACTGGCTGGATTACTTCCAGATGATCGCCCCGGGCACCATAACTCCGCATGAACACTGGTACCAGGTGATGAGCTGGATAGAGCCGGGCGTGTTTATCGGTTTCGCAGGATTATTTACTTTCCTGGTGCTGACCGCCCTGAGCAGGTTCAAATCGCTTGTACCGAAGAAACATCCGTTTCTGCAGGAAAGCCTTCATCATCATATATAATGTTAAATTTGCAATCGGATAGAGAATACCAAACGACTATAAAAATGGGATTCAGAAACTTCATAAACGGCGAAGCCCACTTGAACACCTTCAAAAACAAACAATTGGTGAAAAATTCTAAGAAAATAATTTCGCTTGCCGCGGTTTTCCTGCTGCTGGGTACGAATGTGCTGATGGCGCAAACAGCGGCTTCAGGATCGACGCTGCCAGGCGCTACGGAAAGCAAATCGAATATGTGGATGGGCGTGGGTTATTATGTATTGCTTTTCCTGGCAGCCTGTGTGGTAGTAGCCATTGTTGGAAAGATATTACGCGTATACGACCTTACCCAGCAAATGCAGGGGAAAAAGGGAATGAACTGGAATAACGTCATGGGCGTTATCTGCGTCATTTTCCTCGTAGTGGGTATGTATGGCGTTTATTGGTCGTTTACCGAGCAGGCAACGCAAACGCTGCCTGAAGCAGCATCTAAGCATGGTGTCAAGATCGACGAGATGTTCCTCGCTACAACTGTGATCACGATGTTCGTGTTCATCGTTACGCAGATATTGTTATTCACTTTCGCTTTTAAATACCGTGGTTCGGATAAGCGCAGAGGTTATTACTACCCGCACAACAATACGATCGAAAAGGTTTGGACCATTATCCCCGCCATCGTATTGACGATCTTGGTTGTATTCGGCTTTTTTACGTGGCGCGAAGTGACCAATACCGAAAATGTTAAAGGGGATATCAATATCGATGTTACCGGTCACCAGTTCGAGTGGTTGCTGCGTTACCCCGGCAAAGATGGCAAACTGGGAGCAGTAGATTACATGGCAAATTACTCCGCAAATAATCTGCTCGGCGTTGATTTTAAAGACCGGAATAGCTTTGACGATTTGAAGGCCGACACGCTCGTGCTGCCGGTTAACCGTTCGATCAGGCTGAATATACACGCTCAGGATGTGATCCATAGCGTTTACCTGCCTCACTTCAGAGTACAGATGAACGCGGTACCCGGTTTACCTACATTTTTCAAGTTTACTCCGACCATTACGACGGCCGAAATGAGAAACAGGCTGGATGACCCGAAATTTAACTATCTATTGTACTGCAACAAAATATGCGGCGCCGGACACTACAATATGCAGAAGCCGGTGCTTGTAGTAACCGAGGCTGAATACCAGGAATGGCTGGCGCATCAGAAGCCATACCTGACCGATCAGCTAAAAAAGGAATTGAAATTTGCTGACAACGGTCAGCCGAATGACGCAGCACAGAAAAAATTAGCATTAAATAATTAATCAAAATATCGATTATGTCAACAGTAGCAGTTCACGATCACGCGGTAGGACATCATGATCACGATCATGAACATCATCATAAGGATACTTTTATAACCAAATACATCTTTAGCCAGGATCACAAGATGATCGCCAAGCAATTCCTGATCACGGGTATTACCATGGCTGTTATCGCGATGCTGCTTTCGATCCTTTTTAGGATCCAGTTAGCTTATCCTGACAAGACTTTCCCGCTGTTGGAAACATTGCTTGGCCGTTTCGCCCCGGGCGGACGTTTGAGCCCGTCATTTTATCTGTCGCTGGTAACCATACACGGTACCATCATGGTATTTTTCGTGCTGACAGCAGGCTTAAGCGGTACATTCAGTAACTTGCTTATCCCGTTACAGGTTGGCTCGCGCGATATGGCCTCGCCCTTCGTGAACATGCTTTCTTACTGGTTCTTTTTTACGGCCAGCGTGATCATGATTTCATCCTTTTTTGTTCAGAAAGGCCCCGCAGGCGCCGGTTGGACAATTTACCCGCCTCTTTCGGCTTTACCTAAGGCGATGGATGGTTCGGAGATGGGCATGACGCTATGGCTGATCAGTATGGTGTGCTTTATTGCATCGTCGCTGATGGGTGGTATCAACTATGTAAGTACTGTGCTGAACATGCGCACCAAGGGCATGGACCTTTGGAAAATGCCTTTGACCGTGTGGGCCTTTTTCCTGACGGCCATCCTGGGTATTCTTTCCTTCCCCGTCCTGGTAGCAGGTGTGGTGCTGTTGATATTCGACCGCAGCTTCGGCACCAGTTTTTATCTTTCTGATATCGTTTTGAATGGCAAGATCATGCCGTACTCAGGCGGCAGCCCGATATTGTTCCAGCACCTGTTCTGGTTCCTGGGTCACCCTGAAGTGTATATCGTTATCATGCCTGCTATGGGTATATCGTCCGAGGTGATATCCGTTAACTCCAGGAAGCCGATTTTCGGTTACCACGCCATGGTTTACTCGCTGATCGGTATCACAACGCTTTCGTTCATCGTTTGGGGTCACCACATGTTCGTTACGGGCATGAACCCGTTCCTGGGTGGTGTGTTTATGATCACCACGCTGATCATCGCGGTGCCGTC
>JAFDZK010000350.1 GCA_018267005.1 Bacteroidota bacterium | reverse complement strand
GGTTGCCTATTTCATAACCTTCCTCATATTCCCGCCGGAGAATAGACACATTTTTCTCGGCCATCGAACCAACTACAAAAAATGCGGCCGGCACGTGTTCGCGTTTTAGTATATCGAGTATGCGGGGCGTGTAGTCCGGATCAGGGCCATCGTCAAAGGTCAATACAATTTTGCCCGGTGCATAACCGTAGCGCCGGATAACATATTTGGTTGGCAGCTTAATGTAGTGCTGGTTGGTTATGGTGTAATGCACCGTATCCATGGTCACATCGATCTGTCCCGTGGTTGGCGTTGTTACCAGGTCCAGCACTTCGCCGTCGCCGGCGTAATCGATGCGGTTATTCAAACCTACGGTTTGTAATCTTTTAATATCTACGCCCGTCTTTCGTAGCGAGTCGATGGATAAATTCTTCTGGAAAAACGACCATAACCGGGGATCTTCCGCACCAAGCCGCCATAACGCCACACCGCCGGTGGCCCAGTCGTCGGCCATGCGGATAATATTGAAATTTGTAGCCGCATCAGTAAAATAAACCGTATGCTCCAGGCTGTCAAGATCATAATACGTATAATGCAGGTTAGCCGAAACGCGGTCGTAGGTAATGGGACTGCGGTTTTCCTGGGCAAAGCTAATGGCTTGCTGGTAACTGATTGGCTTGCCTGTGCTGCTTTCCGGCCAGTCATATCCGCCACCCTCCACGGTAAGAATTACTTTTTCGCTGGGAATCTTCGAGCAAACACTATCAAGCACCTCTTCCACCCACCGCTGGTTTGAGAGATCGCCGGGATTGGTGTCATCGGTATGCTCGTCGATGGCCATGACAAAAAGGTAATCATTGTAATGCTGTAATTTCGTTACATCATACTGATCGTCCTCCGGCCAGGCGCTGCTTGCGACAATGTAGCCGAGCGGGTGTAACGTTTCATAAAACTCTTTTTCAAGGGCCACGAAATTTTTGTCGTAACGATCTGTAATATTTTCCAGTTCAAGGTGTACCCCCTGGAAATGATACTTCGCTAACTGCGTCACTACGCTATTGATAAACGTCGCACGGAGTTGTTTGCTTTTAATGATTCGGTAAATGTCTTTGGTATCAAAACCGCCGTGCGTGGCATCGTAATTAATATAATTGGTAAGCGATATCAGTACCGGTTTTTTATACTTTTTGTCGAGGTTGATAAGACCGGTGTCGATCTTTGCGGTTATCGTATCCGCATTTGGTGTAACTGTAAAACCCTCACTTACTACCATATCCAGCCTGGCTATGTGATCGACCAGCGACGTATAAGCCTGTGGCTCCCATGCCCGGTAAAAACCAGCATTAATGCGGTCTTTATTATTCGGATGTTTAAGCTGGTGTTGTTTTAACCTGCGTCTCAGTACGCCTATCTTTTCCGTGTCAAGCTTGAAAGCCCGGAATTTGGTCGACCTTTTTAGCTGTTCAAGCTCTTCCTTCGATAGTTTTTTCGGGGCGGGGTTTAAATTCGGAAGCGTGGGGTACTGTTTGGACGTCACTGTCACGGCAGCGGCCACTACAGCGGCAGCTAAAACGATCAAAATAACACGGCTGATCCATTTGAAGCGCACCCATCTGCCTGGCGTCTCAGCTTGAAAAACCTGTTTTTGGGCCATTTATCGGATATGAGCTATTAGATTTGAGGTTTGAGACGAATTTTACTGGCTCTAATGCAAGTACATATTTAGGTTTAGATTCTTTTGAATAACAGAATCTCACATCTCATATTCAAACCTCATGTCTATTATAATTTTATTTATCAGCCTTTAACTGCTCTATGTTTGAAAAGTCAATACCGCACTTGCAGTTCTCGCCGCAGCTTTTCTTGGTGGTCAGGCTTTTATATCCTTTCCAGCCCAAATAAACGAGCGCTACTACAAAAAGCACTATCACCGCAATTATCTGAACATTCATGTTACAAAGCTAATATATTTAATACTTTATATACGAATATACAAGCGTATTAGTATAAGGTTTTACTTTCGCATGAAGGCCACTGTGCCGCCCACCCAATCAAAGTCCTTGTTGTATCGTACCCCGATCATTTTACCCTTACTGAGCCGCGCCAGGTTAATAGCAAGCGTGGGTTTGGCGTCGCCATCCGGCCAGAGATATAACAGCCTTATTTCGATCTTCACGCCGCCGCCCGGCGATTGAAGAATGGGTTCGTAATTGACCTTTTCCTGTAATATCCAGTTTTCCGGGTCTTTGATACTGTTGATATCCCCGCGGTTTACGTCGATGATGACACCTTGCCCCGCGAACGAAAAAAGCGGCTTCAGCACAAAGTTTTTAAGATCATCCGGAACAGTGCGCAGCTCGCTCAGAAAAACCGTTTTCGGAACATACTCGCCTTTTAAAAAAGGCATCGTAAACTTGCTGATACGGTAAAACCAATTCGGGTGCGTTATCCACTCCACATCCAGCGGTTTGCGCACATCGGCTGCTTTGCTAAAAATATCGGGGTCGCTTTCTATCTCGTCAAATATCAGCCGGTTGTAAATTCGTTTGATGGGCTTGTAGGTGCCGCGGCTTTCGTAATAAAGTTTGCCGTTTTGTTCGATCAGCTCGTCCAATGCAACCACCGGGATGCCGAGATATTGATGAGTGATCTCAAAATCGACAACCGTTTTTTGCTCGTGAGCATTCACATCCATCAGCACTACTTCTTCGGGATGATGCGCACCGACGATGGTTTCTTTAAGCAGATTGAGGTATTGGTTTTTAGTCAGATAGTTGAAAAAAATCGTCCAGTCGTCAGCGATGCCGAAAGTGCTTTGATAAGTTTCACCCAGGTGTACCTGGAAGCCATAAAGCGATGGAAAGCCTTGCAGTTCAATGAGCTTAGGAACAATATCGCCCGACTCATCCCTGCATACGCCAAAATCCAAAGCAATGAAATGCGGATGGTCGTTCTCATTAGCGACCTTCCATTTTTCCGGAATGGCCCTTTCGGTCAGTTGCTTAAAATCTGGCTGGAGGATCACGTTCATAATATCCTGGCCGGCAGCCAGCAGTTTATCGCGAAAATCATCGGTCAGGAATACAGGCGTTTCCGCAACACGGAATTCAATAGGCTTTTTCAGCCCGGAATTCAGCGAGGACAGGAATTGCCTGTACTTTTCCGCGGTGAAATTATCGTTGAATGTTTTCCTGGCTGATGGGTCCATGACTGGATACTGTTTAAAGATCAGCTAACAATTTCTCAATCTGCCTTTTAAGACAGGTAAATCAAGTTTGATCGTTGAATAGTAGGTAAGAATAATACCTACAGATTCAAGGATGTCCTCTAAATAAACTTTATCCGACCGGCTCATAAAATTGTTATCGCGGTTGAAAGCACATCTTGCCGTATAGAAGCCTTTATAGCACCGTATTCTACCAAATCCACCTTTCGGTTTATGAGGTTTGATATTTCCGCCTCAAGACTGAGCAAATTGAACAAAGTAAAGTTTTTTCCGGGCTCTATCAACAGGTCAAGGTCGCTATCAACACCCATAGACCCTTTTGCAGCAGAACCAAAAATAGCCGCCCGCTTAATGAAATAACGCTTCAACACCGGCAAAATGAGTTTTTGATATTGTTCTAATTCCTGCATACCCAAGTATAGTTAGATTAGAATAAAAAAACCAATGCCTATACTTCCTGCCAGCTCAATACCGCCTGGTCAAGGAAGTTGGGTATAATGGTGGCCTGCGTGTGCGCTATTTTATCCGGATCGTCAAGGCGTTCCAGCATCTCGTTGTACTTCGCGACACCATGTTCGTCGATTACTTCTTTTTTCTTTTCGTCTTTACTCAGCCAGTTCTTCATACCCTGGGCGTCAGCTTCCGGGTGGAACTGCGTCGAGATAAAATATTCGCTGAAACGTATTGCCATCATGGCACGCGGCAGGTCGACATAAGGCCTTTCCTTTTCCAGGGCCAGCAATTGCATGCCCAGTTCCTCAAAGCGCCTGTGGCTGGGGTTGATTACCTGCCAGCTACGTGAATCGACGGTGTAGAACGGATCGCTCATGTTGTCGAAAATAACATCTGTCCGTCCGTCCGCTGTTAAGTGTACAGGCAGGACACCGAATGAAGG
>JAFDZK010000034.1 GCA_018267005.1 Bacteroidota bacterium | reverse complement strand
TCAGGCATTCGTTCTCCGATGCCATTTTAAGCGATTTTTCAATGGCGGTTATAAATGCGGACTCATCGAGTATTAAATGATCGGATGGCGCCACAACGATACAAGCATCGGGGTTCAGGCTTTCGATCTTATAGCAGCCATACGCTATACAGGGCGCCGTGTTGCGCATTACGGGCTCGGTCAGTATCTGGCTCTCGGCCATGCCCGGCAATTGCTCCTGCACAAGCTTTGCATAATTCTCGTTGGTCACTACATAAATATTCTCTTTCGGGCATACTTTCAGGAACCGGTCGTAGGTGTTTTGGATAAGGGTTTTGCCGGTACCTAATATGTCAAGGAATTGTTTAGGGTACGAAGTCCGGCTTATGGGCCAGAAACGGCTGCCGATACCTCCAGCCATAATAATGGCGTAGTAGTTTTTATTCATTTATGTAAAAGAATTTTATAGATGCAAATCGAAAACAAAAATGTACAATATTCTGTAAATAACATATTAAATAAAATTCCATCCTACCGCGCCAATTTTGCCGATAGCATAAGCGCGAAATGAAATAAATTGTTTTCATTTAAAAATCATTTTAATATAAAATTTTAAACAAAACCTGTCGTTTATTTAGAAAAATTTGTTATTTTGAACTTTCGAATAAAATAGTATAAGGTACCTATAATGATTGAAACAAAACGGTCGCTTTTTGATAATTTGCAGAATTTTTTTGGGTTTGATAACTTCAAAGGAGAGCAGGAAGCGATCATTACAAACATTCTTGCCGGCAATGATACTTTCGTGATCATGCCAACCGGCGGGGGCAAATCCATGTGTTACCAGCTCCCTGCATTAATGAGTGACGGAACAGCTATCGTGATATCGCCACTGATAGCGCTGATGAAAAACCAGGTCGACCAATTGAGGGCTTTTGGCGGATCGGACAGCATTGCTCACTTTCTCAATTCTTCATTAACCAAATCAGAAACCGCGCGTGTAAAAGAAGATGTGCTGAGCGGACAAACCAAACTGTTGTACGTGGCTCCAGAGTCGCTTACCAAACAGGAAAATGTTGATTTTTTACGCCTGATCCATGTCTCGTTCGTCGCAGTTGACGAAGCGCACTGTATATCGGAATGGGGCCACGATTTCAGGCCCGAATACCGTAAAATACGCCAGGTCATCAGCAATATCGGGGATGATATTCCAATTATTGCTTTGACCGCCACCGCAACACCGAAAGTGCAGCAGGATATACAGAAGAACCTGCAAATGAATAACGCGACGGTGTTCAAATCGTCCTTTAACCGTTCAAACCTGTTCTATGAAGTAAGGGCAAAAAGAAATGTTATAAAGGAGATCGTAAGGTTTGTTAAACAGAATACAGGGAAGTCGGGTATTGTTTATTGCCTGAGCCGGAAGAAGGTAGAAGAGGTTGCCGAAGCGCTGAACCTGAATGGTATTAAAGCATTGCCTTACCATGCGGGCCTGGAATCGAAAGTTAGAGCCGAAACACAGGACAAGTTCCTGATGGAGGATGTGGACGTGATCGTGGCTACGATAGCATTTGGTATGGGCATCGATAAGCCCGATGTGCGTTATGTGATACACCACGATATGCCGAAAAGTATGGAGGGCTATTACCAGGAAACGGGTCGCGCCGGGCGCGACGGCGGCGAAGGAATATGCCTGGCCTTCTATTCGGAGAAGGACATCGATAAACTGCAGAAATTTATGAAGGACAAGCCGGTTTCGGAACGCGAGATCGGTACGCAGATATTGAAGGAGGTGATCGATTATGCCGAGTCGTCTGTTTGCCGCCGCAAGCAATTGCTGCATTATTTCGGCGAGAACTTTAACGAGGCGGGCTGCAATAATATGTGCGACAACTGCTGCGCCCACAAAGAGCATTTTGACGGCGAGGAGCAGTTACATAAAGCCCTAAGCCTCATCAAAAAATTGGGCGAGAAATTCGACGACGAGCATATTACCGCCGTGTTGATGGGCACCGATAATCCGCAGGTACACAACTATGAGCATCATTTGCTGGACGAGTTCGGCTCGGGCAAAGGTGATGGTGAAAACCTGTGGAAGTCGCTGCTGCGCCAGGCGTTACTGAATAATTACCTGTCGAAAGATATCGACCAGTACGGTTTATTGAAGCTGACCAAAATAGGCGTAAACTTCCTGGATAATCCGCATAGCATCCGTTTTATTATGAATCGCCCCATGGGCGCTACTGATGACGACGACTCTGAAGATGGGCCGAAGCAAGGCGGGGGCGCGCTGGATACCGAATTGCTGCAGATGCTGAAGGATCTGCGCAAAAAAATAGCTAAGCAAAAAGGCCTGCCGCCTTTTGTGATCTTCCAGGACCCGTCACTGGAAGAGATGTGTACGCATTATCCCATAACCACCGAAGAGTTGAAACAAATCTCAGGTGTAGGCGCGGGAAAGGCTGCCAAATTCGGCGCTCCGTTCATCGAGTTGATCAAGAAATATGTAGAAGATAATGAGATTGACCGGCCGGTGGATATGGTGATCAAAAGCGCAGCCAACAAATCGGCGTTGAAGGTTTATATTATCCAAAACATCGATCGTCACCTGAATTTGGAGGACATTGCCGCGTCGAAAGGATTGACCTACGAGGAGATCCTTCGCGAAGTGGAATCTATCGTTAACTCGGGCACTAAGCTTAACCTAAATTATTTCATTGACGAGATGATCGATGAGGATAAGCAGGACGAAGTATACGATTATTTTAAAACTGCCGAGAACGATTCCATTGATCATGCGCTGGTTGAACTGGGCTCAGACGATTATACCCGCGAAGAGGTGCAGTTGATGCGCATTAAGTTCATGTCGGAGTTGGGGAATTAAATTAGTCCGAAAGTCCGTAAGTCGCAAAGTCCGAAAGAGAATTTGAGCCCGGAGTTATTCCGGGCTTTTTTATTTCGGCTGCTTATCTAAGTAGAATGGTATCTTGAAATGGATTTTCAAAACAGCAAGGTTACCATATTATTCAACACAAGCACTGACTATCTTTAGGACTTTGCGACTTACGGACTTTCGGTACTACTTCGAAATAATCTTAAACTCCGTCCTGCGGTTCTTCGCCTTGCCTTCATCCGTATCGTTGGTCGCTATCGGCTGCGTTTCACCATAGCCTTTATAGCTCAGGCGTCCTGCATCAATACCATTGGCAACCAGGTATTGGTAAACAGCTTTTGCACGGTTTTCGGAAAGAACCTGGTTAGCCTGTTCGGTGCCGACGTTATCCGTATGGCCTGAAATTTCGATATGAATCGTTGGGTTGACGGTGAGGAAATCGATCAGCTTTTGCAGTTCGGGTTTTGATTCAGGCTTAATGTCGAATTTATTGGTATCGAAAAAGATATTATTTAAGATCACTTTATTGCCTACCTCGATCGGCTGCAGCAGCACGGCTATATGGAATGGGTTTTTATTTTCACGCCCTACCAGCGAGAAGTTTTCGGAATAGAACAGGTAACCTTCCTTTGAAATGTTCAGCCCGTAGTTCTTGCCTGTTGTAATAGTAGCCAGGAAATCACCCTTATCGGGGCTGCTGTAATCCTGGAAGACCGGGCTGTCGCTTTCCAGGTCTACGATCTCAACCGCAGCTTCCAACGGTTGTTTGGTTACGGCATCGTTTACCGTGCCCTGTACATATGTAACCTGGTGTGGCCTTAGTTTTACGGGCAGCTCGAAAGTATAAATATCAAATCCGCCCAGGCCGTTAAGGTTATTGGACGCGAAGAAGGCGTAGTTACCGGTTGCCGTGAGTGTAAGGCCGTTCTCATCACCGTTAGAGTTGATGGGATAACCCAGGTTTTCGGGTTTCTGCCATTTACCGTCCTTGCCGAGCCGGCTTACAAAAAGGTCCATGCCGCCCATGCCAGGCCAGCCGTTCGAACAAAAATATAGTGTGCTGTCGTCCGCATGGATAAAAGGCGACTGCTCATCAAACTGCGTATTAATATTCGCGCCCAGATTTTCCGGATTTGACCAACCCTTTTCCGTCAAAGTAGATTTCCAGATATCATAACCCCCATACCCGCCTTTGCGGTTGCTCACAAAATATAGCGTCCGTCCGTCCGAGCTGATCGATGGTTGCGATTCCCAGCCGGTGGTATTTATAGGCGGACTGATATCGAACGGTTTACCCCAGTCGTCACCACGTTTTTGTGAAATGTAAATATCGCAGCGCCCCAAGCCGTCGGGGCGGTTACAGCCTGTAAAAAACAGCACTTTGCCATCCTGCGACAGCGATTGGGCACCCTCGTTATAGTTTGGCGTATTGATCTGGTCGCTCAAGTATGTCGCGGTTTGCCACTTACCATCAACTTTAACGCTTTTATAAAAATCTTCATTGTTATTGATCTTTCTCGTAAAGATCAGCGTGCTTTCGTCGGCGGTAATGGCCGGTAAATACTCATCGTCGGCCGTATTGATCTCTGCGCCCATATTAATAGGCTTAAATTGTACGGGGTGCTGGATAGCCTGCAGGCTGAAAATGCAGTCGTTCAACAGCTTTTGGCCCATAAACTTGCTTTGCGGCGAAAGATTTTCTGACGCGAGATATTTTTCCATGTGCTGTTTCGCATTGGCATAATCGCCATTCCGTATCTCCACATCGCCCAGCTTAAAGTATTCGCCCTGACTAAATTCTGGATTGAGCGCTATTACCTGCCGGTATTCGTCCATCGCTTCCTTATAAAACCTTCTTTGCCGGTAAACATCAGCAAGCAGGGCATGCGCCTCTATAAATTTCTTATCCTCGCTTATAGCCTTTTTCAACTGTTCAATGGCGTCATCGTACAGGTTATTGTCTAAGCTTTCGTTTGCAAGTGCATAATATTTGATGGCCCCGCGATCGGTAGTGGAGTATTGCCGATCCTGCGCTTTAGCGAACAGTACGATACCGAAAAACAATATCGCGAGAGGAAAAAACTTCATCCTGAGTAATACGATATTTAACAACCGAAGTTACGGGTTTTAAGGAATATTCAGGTATTTGTGCGTCTGCAGCGATATTTCCCATTTGGGATTATTCATCACGTAATCCACGATCAGCGGCGTTATTTCCCTCGCCTTCGACCATTCGGGCTGCAGGTAAAGCTTGCAACCGGCGCCGACCATCTGGGCATGTTCTTCGGCCCAGGCAAAATCGGACTTATTGAACACGATTACCTTCAACTCATCGGCATGTTGCGCAATTCCTCGCGAAGGCGCTTTGAACTTTTTGGGCGACAGGCATATCCAATCCCATGCGCCGGAAAGAGGATAAGCACCGGATGTTTCGATAAACGTTTTAATACCTTTTTCGCGTAGCCTTGCTGTCAGGTAATCCAGGTTGTAAAGTAAGGGTTCGCCGCCGGTTACCACCACGGCCTTTGAAGGATATTTCGAAGCATTTTCCACGATATTGTCTGCCGCGGTCAGCGGGTGTAAGCCGGCATCCCAGCTTTCCTTAACATCGCACCAATGACAACCTACGTCGCAGCCGCCGAGGCGGATAAAGTAGGCAGCTTTGCCGGTATTGAATCCCTCTCCCTGTATCGTATAAAACTCTTCCATCAAAGGAAGCATCGTGCCATCTTCCGGAACCTGTTGTGCCATAATTGAAGCGCAAATTTACGATTTTTCAAGAGCTTAAGGAGAAAGCAAAAGGCTGAAAGCCAATATGGCCGAAAAAAAGCTTTTTACTTTTCGCTTTGAGCTTTCAGCTTTTTTCGCTACACTTACTTGAAAATTTGCGCCTATGAGGAAACTCTACATACCGGTAATTTTCCTGGTCGTGATGTGCCTCGCATCCTGTGTGGATGTGGAGGAGCATTATGATTTTAAGGCTGACGGTTCATGTAAGGTCGCTTATACTTTTGACATGAGCAAAGCCGTTTCGGTATTGATGAACCTGATGTCAGACTCTGTAAAGGCCACGCCGCAGTTCTCTATGGTGAAGGATACCACGCTGAATTTTTACAGCGCGCTGCCTGATACTGTTCAGCAGAAAATGACGCTGAACGAGATCAACCTGGCTAAAAGCAGCAATCTCGCGCTGCACATGGACCTGCCTAAAAGCATTGTTAAAGTGAGCGTGTATCACCAGGCTAAAAACGCTGCCGAGTTGCAGTATTATTTACAGAATATTTCGAAGATCGAGTCGCGCAGCGACCTGAAAATGAGCAAGAATGCTTCCGGGGTGCGCGATTTTGACGCGCAGGAACTGCTGAGCGGACAGGACTATTATACTTATGAGGTTACGCCCCATAAATTCTACCGGATCATCGACAAGGCTAAGTTCAACGCTTTTTTAAAGAAAACACAGTCGACCTTCGCCATGGCTAAAGCTATGCTGATCGAAACACCTTATAAGGTGATCCTGAATTTTGCAAAGCCGGTAAAAAAGGTCAGCAATCCCAAAGCGGTGTTATCGGCCGACAGGAGGCATGTTGTACTTCAGACAACAATGGACGAGATCATGAAAAACCCGTCGGTGATGAATTTGAAGATCGACTTCTGAATCCATGAGATGGTACCCGATACCCGAAATAACCGACGCAGGAAAGCCATTTATAAGGAAAGTGAAAGCGGGAGGAAGGACGCTATGCCTTGTAGGATATGAGGGTAAAGTGTATGCCTTATCGGCGCGGTGCCCGCACGCCGGCGGCGATCTGACACAGGGATGGTGCAAGGACGGAAAACTTATTTGTCCTGTCCATCGTTATTCATTCAGCCTCGAAACGGGTAAAGGAAGCGAGGGGCAGGGTGATTACATCGACTCGTATCCTGTCGAGATCAGGGACGGTGTGGTGTATGTCGGCATCACTTCATTTTGGGAAAAAGTTAAACAAGCATTCAAATGATGGATACGATCGAGATCGGCGACCTGGCCAGAGATTTTTATAAGGCCGTTAGTTTTCGCAACTCCCAGCCGCCGCAGCAGGATGCACTGACCATGCTGTTTTACGGGGATGGAATCCTGATCAATAACAGCTTCAGGACGCCTATCGGGTTTACGGCGGCGTCGTTCATCAGCGCGCTGGAATCGGAAATAGCCGCCGAAACCATGAGTCAGTTTGTGATGCACGAGATACATTCCAAGACCGATGTTTTCGGGAAGATCGCCCACCGCATCAGCATTTACGAGTATAACATGGGCGAAGTAACAGCAGGCCGGTTACCACGCGGCGTTAACTACATGCAGTTTGTCAGGGATGAGGACAATTGGCGCATCGTTTCAGTAGCCTGGTGCGACGAAAACGAGGATCATATGATACCGGCGGAGTACTTAAGATAAGTTGGATTAGTTATACGGGCTGTATTTAATACAGGTGCAACACCTGCAACACCTGATACAACCAATTAAACATAAACTTCCCTGTTCGCTGAAGCCAGGGTATTTTTTAGCAAACCGATAATGGTCATTAATCCCACGCCGCCGGGAACAGGAGTTATCCAGGATGATTTGGGTGCGACATGTTCAAAATCGACGTCGCCATATAACTTGTAACCCGATTTGGTCAGCGTTGATACCTCGCGGTTCATGCCCACGTCTATCACTACGACGCCATCCTTTACCATATCGGCAGTAATGAAATTCTTTTTACCAATGGCCACTACCAATATATCGGCCTGTAAGGTGAAGCTTTTAATATCGGGCGTTTTACTGTGACAAATGGTGACGGTACAGTTGCCTGGATAAGTGTTGCGCGCCATCAGGATGCTCATCGGCGAACCGACAATATTGCTGCGGCCAACCACCACACAATGTTTTCCTGCGGTTTCAATGCCGTATTCTTTTAGCATTAAAGTAATACCATAAGGCGTTGCCGGGATAAAGGATGGCAAGTTGCGCTGCATCCGGCCCAGGTTGATCGGGTGGAAGCCGTCGACATCTTTGCGGTAGTCGATTCGTTCCGTTACTTTTTCCGGATCGATATGTTTAGGCAAAGGCAGTTGAACGATAATGCCATCGATATCCGGGTCGGCATTCAGTTCGGCAACTTTATTCAGCAATTCTTCTTCGGTGACATCGCTTTCATAGCGCACCAGTGTCGATTTAAAGCCCACAGCTTCGCAATTGCGCATTTTGCTGGCTACGTAGGTCTCGCTGCCGCCGTCATGGCCCACCAGTACGGCCACCAAATGCGGCTTACGGCCGGCGCGTTCCAGTATTTTAGCTGCTTCGGCAGCTATTTCGCCTTTCAATTTTTCCGATACGTATTTTCCGTCGAGTAATTGCATAGTATAAGATTTGAGATTTGAGATATGAGATTTGAGACAGGTCCCAATACTCAGTTCAAATCCGAATTTTATATGATATGCGGATTTGAAATCTTATGCTTCAAATCTCATATCTCACATCTAAATTAATCCAGTTTCAAAACCGCCATAAACGCCGACTGCGGTATTTCCACATTGCCTACCTGGCGCATGCGTTTTTTACCTTTTTTCTGCTTTTCCAGCAGCTTGCGCTTACGCGAAATATCGCCGCCATAACATTTGGCCGTTACGTCCTTACGCAGGGCTTTTACCGTTTCACGGGCGATGATCTTGGCGCCGATCGACGCCTGTATTATGATCTCGAATTGCTGACGCGGCAGAAGTTCCTTCAGCTTTTCGCAGATCTTTTTGCCAAAGTCGTACGAGTTGCTCCGGTGTATCAGCGACGACAGCGCATCAACCGGTTCACTATTCAGGCGTATATCAAGCCTTACCAGGTCCGACTGCCGGTACCCGATCTGGTGATAATCGAACGAGGCATAGCCCTTGGATATCGTCTTTAACTTATCGTAAAAATCGAATACGATCTCGCCCATCGGCATCTCGAAGGTCAGTTCAACACGATCGGAGGTCAGGTAGGACTGATGTGTAATAATACCTCGTTTGTTGATACAAAGCGACATCACCGGGCCCACAAATTCAGCCTTGGTGATTACGGAGGCCTTGATATAAGGCTCCTCAACAAAATCTATTTTGCTGGGATCAGGTAGGTCAGACGGATTATTTACCTGCAATTCCTCGCCTTTTGTAGTGAAAGCCTTGTACGATACGTTGGGTACGGTGGTGATCACCGTCATATTGAACTCCCGCTCCAAACGTTCCTGAACGATCTCCATGTGCAGCATGCCCAGGAATCCGCAGCGGAAGCCAAAGCCCAGTGCTGCCGACGACTCCGGTTCAAATACCAGCGAAGCATCGTTCAGTTGCAGTTTGGCCATCGATTCGCGCAGTTCTTCAAAGTCCTCCGTATCAACCGGGTAAATACCGGCGAAAACCATCGGCTTTACTTCCTCGAAACCCTGGATGCCTTCTGCGCAAGGACGGTCGACATGCGTTATCGTATCGCCAACTTTTACTTCTCGCGCTTCTTTAATGCCTGAAATAATATAGCCTACATCGCCGGTACTGATCACATCTTTCGGTACCTGGTTTAGTTTCAGCGTGCCCACTTCGTCAGCTATGTATTGTTTTTCGGTAGCGACGAATTTTACCTTATCACCTTTCCTGATCTCGCCGTTCACCACTTTATAGTATGCGATGATCCCACGGAACGAGTTAAAAACCGAGTCGAATATCAAAGCCTGCAACGGCGCTTTCGGGTCGCCCTTTGGGGCAGGAACACGCTCGACAATAGCCCGCAGGATATCATGAACGCCCATGCCGGTTTTGCCCGACGCGGCCAGTATCTCTTCACGTTTGCAGCCCAAAAGATCGACGATCTGGTCCTTCACCTCCTCAGGCATCGCGCCGGGAAGGTCCATTTTATTCAGAACCGGGATGATCTCCAGGTCGTTTTCTAAAGCTAAATAGAGGTTGGAAATAGTTTGCGCCTGTATGCCCTGCGAAGCATCGACGATCAGCAATGCACCTTCACAAGCGGCAATGGAGCGTGATACCTCGTACGAGAAATCCACGTGTCCCGGCGTATCGATCAGGTTGAGCACATATTTCTGCCCCTCAAGCACATAATCCATCTGTATCGCATGGCTCTTGATGGTAATGCCGCGCTCGCGTTCCAGGTCCATATCGTCCAGCAATTGGGCCTGCGCCTCGCGCTGGGTTATGGTATTGGTATATTCAAGCAAACGGTCGGCTAAAGTACTTTTACCGTGGTCGATATGCGCTATGATGCAGAAATTGCGTATGTGCTCCATTGAAAGCGCAAAAGTAGCGTTTTTGCGCTGAAAAATGGCATCACGTAAGCGTTCTTTTTAAGCCTTAACAGCCTCCACTATGCTAAACATCGGCGAGTGGGTGTGTTTTACTCCCGAAAGCTTCAGACCGGCGCCCGAAAGCAACCCGGCAAATTCTTTTTCTGTACGCTCTTTGCCGCCTGTCATTGCCATCATGTTGATATCGAGAAATTTGCCGGGATGAGGCGCGTTTCCTTCAGGTATAACCGCTTCGATGATCAGCAACTTACTTCCCGAATTCATGGCTTTATTGCAATTTTTTAGGATGGTTGTACACTGTTCATCGTTCCAATCGTGCAATATCATTTTCATCAGGTAAGCGTCTGCACCAGCCGGAACAGATTTAAAAAAGTCGCCGGATTCAGCATCGCACCTTGAAGCAAACCCCTTTGCTGACAGCACCTTTTTTGTTTCGGTGATGACATAGTCCTGGTCATATACAATACCCGTAGCATTTTTTACGGTATCCAAAATACCCACCAAAAGCGCGCCGTTGCCGCCGCCAACATCTACAATTGTTTTGAACCCCGAGAAATCATAAGCCGGCAATACGTTCATCACCGAGGCGGCGGATAAGCCGGTCATGGCTTTCATAAAATTGACGCCTTCGTCGGGATGCGATTCATAATATTCCCATATCGACATTCCTTCGGCATTATCAAAAGAGATCCCGCCGGTTTTTATGCTGTACATTAACTGTCCCCATGCATTATAATGATCCCCCAGCTGCGCCAGGGCCATAGCTTTCATCGAGCCGGGTATATCATCCCTTAAAGTTTCACTAAGCGGCGTGTTGGTGAATTCACTGTTCTCGCTTTCTGCGAAAATGCCTGTACTTGCCAGCGCACGCAGTACACGATATAATGATGGCGCATCACTATGAGTAATTTCTGCCAGTTGGCCGACCGATTTTGCGCCGTCAGCAAGTAAATCGGCAATATTCAATTTAGCGGCGTTGTAAATACAGCAGGATGTCCAGAAACCGGTTATCATTTGCATCATCTGAACAGGAGGCGGGAGTTGATGTTGATCGTTCATATCATTTTGATTTTTTTGATAAAATTAGATTGACCGAACGAACGAAAACGATAACCCAGGTTAAGAAGCGACTTAACCCGGGTTAAGAAAGATCATTTCCCTAAAAGCCGTTTGCGCATACGGCTGAGTGACGGCGGTTCGATATCAAGGTATGAAGCAATGTATTGCAACGGAATACGCTGAAAGATATGCGGGTGCTTTTCCAGCAGTTGCAGGTATCGCTCTTCGCTTGAAAATGTTTTGACATCCATAAGGCGCTGCATCGTAGCAAAGTGAGATTTCGTTTTCTTGGCAATGTCCCATTCCTTAAGAGCAGGTACCTGCGATTGCAGTTGATCGAAATCGGTCTTTGAAATACATAGTAACTCGCAATCCTCCATAGCCTGGACATATAGCTTACCAGGCTGCTGCGTATAGTAACTTTCAAGGTCCCCCAGCCACCAATCTTCGAAAGCAAAAAATATAATATGTTCATTCCCGCCTTCATCCAGGGTATAGGTACGGGCGCTGCCTTTATTGACATAGGCTTTCTGGTTGCATACCTGCCCGGCCTTCAGGTAGAAATATTTTCGGGGGATGTATTCTCTTTTAAAATGGGAGAGCAGCAGATCGAATTCTTCTTCTGACAGGCCCACCTGCTTGGTAAACATATCAATAAACTGCTGTGAAGGCTCGGAACGATAGAGTTGCATATGTGATCAGGTGGGGATTAAGCACGGACATTGTATATACTAATATACAAGATTAGGGCCGACATTATCAATGCTGGTATAAACCTGGTTTGCTTAAATCCTTTTAGCATAGTTAATGATAAAATTCGCCAGTTGTTCCTGTTCGGCGATGCTCAAAACCGAACCATCGTATATCCAGTAACCCTGCTCGTCGAATAGGATCCTGCCAAGATATTCAGGACTATTTTCAAAGGCATGATAGAGGTTATAGGCTATCGTCTTGCTGCCAATGCCTTCATCAAGCGCCACGCGAATGATTTCGCCTGGTGCGTCCTTCCGTTTTACCCAAACCTTTGCTTCGGTTATTAAACCTGTATTCTTCACCATAACAAAACAAAAGTGAAAATTATTTGGTAATAATACTAAAAATTTTAGCAATTTTGTTATCCCGGATTTAGCTATGCCAGGTACCAAACAAGATATTATCAATAAGCTGCGAAAGGATATTTTGCTTTTGGAGGGGTTTAAACCACCTTCTGCCGGAGGTGTGGGTAGTATTGACCTGGGTGAGATCGAGTCAGCTTTCCCGAACGGTGTTTTCCCTGTTGGCGCCATACACGAAATGATGTGCGCTTCGCCGGAACACATTGCGGCAAGTTCGGGCTTTATAGCGGGCATATTGTCTCCATTGATGAAGCGTGGCGGTGCCTGCCTGTGGATAAGCGCCGGCAGGAAGCTTTTTCCACCCTCGTTAATGGCTTTTAATACCGAGCCCGACCGGATGATCTTTATCGACCTGCAAAAAGAAAAGGACGTGCTTTGGGTTACCGAAGAAGCTTTGAAATGCGAAGGCCTGGCGGCAGTAATAGCCGAGTTGCAGGACATGAGCTTTGCAGAATCCCGGCGGTTACAGTTGGCGGTCGAGAACAGCAGGGTAACGGGATTTATATTGCGGTGCGATCCCCGTAAAGCGGGAACGAGCACTTGTGTAGCCCGCTGGCAAATATCATCTGTGCCAAGCCAGGCCGAATATGGCTTGCCTGGTGTGGGTTATCCGCGCTGGCAGGTCGACTTGCTTAAGGTTCGTAACGGCAGCCCCGGCAGTTGGCAGGTGGAATGGTCGGATGGACATTTTGTTCCGCTTGAAGAAGAAAAAGAAATGCATGAGGCATTGGTACGAAATATTGGTTGAATATGCAAAGGCGTTTTGTTTCAATATGGTTCCGTCATTTAACGACGGACTGGCTGGCCCTCCGCCGACCGGAATTGAAAACGCTGCCTTTTGTTTTTGCCGCGCCTGATCATGGGCGGATGCTCATTACCGCTGCCAATCCGCTGGCCGGGGCACAGGGAATATCACCGGGCATGGCGCTTGCTGATGCGAGAGCCTTAGTGCCGTCGCTTGAAATGGCAGACCATATCCCCGGTAAGGATGCAAAGTTGTTAAAAGCTTTGGGCGAATGGTGCATCCGGTACACGCCATTGGTTGCTGTTGATATGCCCGATGGACTGGTACTCGACATTTCTGGCTGCGCACATTTATGGGGAAGTGAGCGGGCTTATCTTGGCAATATTATCAAAGTTTTGCGGAGCAAGGGGTACGATGCGCGCGGCGCCATGGCCGATACCGTTGGCGCGGCATGGGCAATTGCCCGTTTCGGAAAAGACACACCGATTATCTCACCCGGCGCACAGGCCGCGGCATTATTGTCGCTTCCGCCTGCAGCATTGCGCCTGGAAACAGAAACCCTGGAACGACTGGAAAAGTTGGGGTTTTATCATATAAAAAGCTTTATAGGCATCGGACGTTCGGTATTGCGGCGGCGCTTTGGTACACAGTTGCTGCTCCGGCTCGAACAGGCCCTGGGCAAGGAAGATGAGCCGCTCGATCTGTTGCAACCCGTTCAGCCTTACCAGGAACGATTACCCTGTCTTGAACCCATACGCACGGCTACGGGTATCGGGATCGCGATAAAAAAGCTGCTGGATAACTTGTGCCGGCGCCTGGAAGGAGAAGGCGTGGGTTTGCGCACTGCGGTTTTGAAATGTTACCGGCTGGATGGTAAGGTATTGCAGGTAAGCATCGGAACAAATAAGGCATCGAACTTTGTGAACCATTTATTCAGGCTTTTTGAACTGAAAATACCATCCATAGAACCTGATCTGGGCATTGAGCTGTTTACACTTGATGCCACTAAAGTTGAGGAGGCGGACCCGGAACAGGAATTGCTTTGGTCGCCGGAAAGCGGCGGCCTGGAAGATGCCGGACTTGCTGAGTTGCTTGACCGGCTGGCCAACAAAATAGGCGCCGCCAATATCCGCCGTTACCTGCCCCGGGAGCATTACTGGCCCGAACGGTCGATAAAACCGGCGTTGTCGCTGCAGGACAAACGTGCAACTGAATGGCGAACAGATCGTCCCCGGCCGTCGCTTTTATTGCCGCGACCCGAACGGATAGATGTTACAGCCCTGCTACCCGATAATCCGCCTATGCTGTTCCGTTATCAGAATAAGGTTCATAAAATTAAAAAAGCCGACGGGCCCGAGCGCATTGAACGCGAATGGTGGCTGGAGCAGGGCGAACACCGCGATTATTACCAGGTGGAGGACGAAAGCGGCCAAAGATACTGGGTATTCCGTTCGGGACATTATTCAGGCGACCAATCGGGGCAGTGGTTTATTCACGGTTTTTTTGCATGATGGAGTATGGGGTATTCGGAATTACAGGTAACCAGCAATTTTAGCTTTTTGCGGGGCGGATCGCACCCGGAGGAACTGGTGCGCGAAGCCATCAGGCTGGAACATAAAGCCATCGCTATTACCGACAGGAATACCGTGGCCGGGGTGGTTCGGGCGTTTAAAACTGCGAAAGCCGCGGAACATATTCAATTTATACCTGCCTGCCGCTTATGCCTGCTCGACGGACCCGACCTGCTGGCTTACCCAACAAATATTACCGCCTGGGGGCGCTTATGTGGTATCTTAAGCAAAGGCAATCTCCGCACAGAAAAAGGCAAATGTGAGCTATACAAAAACGATATTTTCGAATGCGCCGAAGGCATCAAATTCATGGTCATACCGCCTGAACCGCTCAATAGTCATTTTGATTTTGATGAAGATTTCAAACAAAATATAAAACAATACAAAGCTGCGCTTGGCAATGAGCTTTATGTGGCGGCTAATTTCTTGTATAACGGCAATGATCAAAAGCGACTTTACCGCATAGCTCAATTGGACGTTCCCATGGTGGCAACAAACGATGTGCATTACCACGAGGCAGGTCGGCGCGAACTGCAGGACATTGTAACCTGCGTGCGCGAAAAATGTACGATCAGCACTGCCGGCTTTAAGCTCCATGCCAACGCCGAGCGCCATTTAAAGTCTGGCGACGAGATGGCGAGGCTATTCCGAAACTATCCTGATGCCATCGCACGAATAGATGAAATAACCGATGCTTGCCGGTTCTCACTGGATACGCTGAAATACCTTGAGCCCGAATGGAAAAGCCCTGACGGTCGCACAGCCGACGAGCATCTTGCCCAACATACCTGGGCAGGCGCAAAAAAGCGGATGGGCGATAAGATGAAATTTAAGCATATCAGACAGATCAAATTTGAGCTTGACTTTTTCAAACGCCGTAAACTGGCGCCTTATTTCCTCCGGATATTTGAGTACACGCAAAAAGCGGAAGAATTAGGTATCCTGCACCAGGGACGTGGCTCGGCGGCTAACTGCGCGGTTTGCTTTTGTTTGGGAATAACGCCTGTCGACCCGACTGAGCAAAAAATGCTTTTCTCACGATTCATGTCCGATGCGCGCGACGAATGGCCCGATGTGGACGTGGATTTTGAACACGAACGGAGGGAGGAAATCATCCAGTGGATATATCAAACCTACGGACGCGAGCATGCCGGCATTGTAGCTACCGTAACACAGGAGCGGCATAAAGGCGCTATACGCGATGTGGGTAAGGCGATGGGACTATCCGATGATACCATCAAACGTATTGGCGGAGCAGTTTGGGATTTTTCGGAAGAAGGCTTTGACCGGCAGCGGTTGATTGGACAGGGCCTTAATCCGGATGACCCGCATTTGTATAAAGTGCTCGAGATAACCGAACAACTGATGGGCTTTCCGCGGCAGTTGGGGCAGCATACGGGCGGCTTTGTGATCATGCGGTGCAAGCTGTCGGACATCTGCCCGGTAATGAACGCCCGGATGGAGGACCGCACGCAGTTGGAATGGAACAAAGATGACCTGGAAGATTTGGGCATCCTAAAAGTGGATGTGCTTGGCTTGGGCATGCTTACCTGCATCCGTAAAGCCTTCGACCTTGCAAAACAGCATAAAGGCCTTGAGCTTACTTTATCCAATGTGCCTCATGATGATACAAAGGTCTATGACATGATCTGCGAAGCCGATACTTTGGGCGTCTTCCAGATCGAAAGCCGGGCGCAAATGTCCATGCTGCCACGCTTAAAACCCCGGAGCTTTTATGACCTGGCCATCGAAGTAGCCATTGTGCGGCCCGGTCCTATACAAGGGGACATGGTTCATCCTTATTTGCGCAGGCGGGATGGCATCGATCCTATAGAATACCCGTCAGACGATATAAAAGAAATACTGGAAAGAACCAAGGGCGTACCACTTTTCCAGGAGCAGGCAATGGAGCTGGCAATAAAAGCTGCGGGTTATACACCTGCAGAGGCCGACCAGTTGCGACGCAACATGGCAACTTTTAAAGCCAAAGGCGAGGTTAGCCTGCACAGAAAGAAGCTGGTGGACGGTATGATCAGGAACGGTTATAAAGAAGATTTTGCCAACCGGGTTTTTAAGCAGCTTGAAGGTTTCGGCAGCTATGGCTTCCCGGAGAGCCATGCCATCAGCTTTGCTTACCTGGTTTATATTTCGTGCTGGCTCAAATGTCATCATCCTGACGTTTTTGCCGCTGCGCTGCTCAATAGCCAGCCAATGGGTTTTTACCAGCCCGCGCAGATCGTTATCGATGCGTGTAAGCATGGGGTAGTGGTTAGGCCCGTTGATGTCAATTATTCTTTTTGGGATAACACCCTTGAAGAAAAAGATGGGCAATATTGCGCTGTTCGGCTGGGTTTCCGGCAGGTAAAAGGTTTAAGCGAGCAGGATATGCAGGTGCTGATCGAAAGGCGCGGAGCAGGTTATACCAGTATCAGCCAATTGAGCGACGCTGGCATTCCGCAATCAGCAATTGAAAAACTGGCCGATGCCGATGCTTATCGTTCATTGCAATTAGATCGCCGTGAAGCTTTGTGGGAAGTGCCTGCGCTAAGTGATAAACCTATCGGCCTTTTCACCGGGCAGCCATCTGAAAGCGCTCATGAGGTACAGATCAGCCTGCCCTTTATGTCGCAGGCCGAACATGTTGTGCAGGATTATGCTTCCATAGGTCTTTCACTTAAAGCGCACCCCGTAAGTTTTGTCCGCGAAAAACTGGATATGCTTCGTGTGCTTGAAACAGGTAAGCTTCCCGAATTAAAAGACGGCGACCCCGTAAAAGTGGCTGGCCTGGTTACAGTAAGGCAGCGACCTGGAACAGCAAAAGGGGTTTTGTTCATTACTATTGAGGATGAAACGGGTTTTGCAAACCTGGTCGTTTGGGCGGATAAATTCGATCAATACCGGAAAGAGATATTGCAAACGCGTTTATTAATGGTAGATGGTAAGGTGCAAATAGAAGGTAAGGTCATCCATGTTGTGGTTAACAAGTGTTTTAACCTTTCCGGAATGCTGCGCGGATTAATACCGACGGGTGAAGATGCGCCTGTGCTTACCTTATCGCGGGCCGATGAACGAACTGCCGCTATTCGTAATGAACGAAATACAATGCCTCCCGGTGAAAACTCCGTAAATAAAGTGTTTCACAAGGGAAGAAACTTTATGTAAAATAAAGTTTTATTCGCCCCGTTTCAACCCGTACTTTTCTATTTTGCTATACAAGTGGCTGCGCTGTATATCAATGTCGTCGGCAGTTTTCGATACGTTCCAGTTGTTCTTTTCCAGCTTGAATTTGATGTATTCCCGCTCGGCATAATCCTTATACTCCTGGAAGTTTGCGAACTGGTCGAAATCTGTTTGCGAACTCGATGATGAATTGCCGGCTATGGTAACAGGACCCGAGGGATTGGCGAAGGCATGTACATCATTTTCAGTGATCATTTTGTCGCTGAGGATGATCAGGCGCTCAACCATGTTACGCAATTCGCGGATGTTGCCTGTCCACGGCAGTGCTTTTAATGCATCCAATGCACCATCCGATATCTTTTTGGCAGGCATGCCGTAGTCGCTGCATATCTCTTCCAGGAAACTTTGGGTTAACAACGGAATATCGTCCCTGCGATTGGTAAGAGGAGGCACATCGATGATGATGACACTCAAACGATGATAAAGGTCCATCCTGAAATTGCCGGCTTCTATCTCCTTAAGCAGGTCCTTATTGGTAGCCGCTATTACGCGCACGTCTACCTCGATCTCTTTTTCGCCGCCAACTCGGGTAATCTTGTTTTCCTGCAAGGCGCGCAGCACTTTGGCCTGGGCCGAAAGGCTCATGTCGCCAATCTCGTCCAGGAAAAGCGTTCCGCCATCTGCCGATTCGAATTTGCCGATGCGTTGCTTAACGGCTGACGTGAACGATCCTTTTTCATGACCAAACAACTCGCTTTCGATCAGTTCGGACGGTATGGCTGCGCAATTTACTTCGATCAGTGGGGCATTCGAGCGGTTCGATTTTTCGTGCAACCAGCGTGCAACCAATTCCTTTCCGCTGCCATTCGCTCCTGTTATTAATACGCGGGCATCCGTCGGCGCCACGCGGTCGATGGTTTCTTTTATTTTTTTAATTGCCTGCGAGTTCCCCAGTATGTTCCTCACTTTGGCCACCCTGCGCTTCAGTACCTTGGCTTCGCTAACCAGGCTGCCCCTGTCGAGCGCGTTGCGTACGGTAATAAGCAGCCTGTTCAGGTCGGGTGGTTTGGATATAAAGTCGAAAGCGCCCTTTTTACTGGCCTCCACTGCCGTTTCAACCGTGCCATGGCCCGATATCATGATGAAGGTCAGGTCGGGTTTAATGGCAAGCCCCTCTGAAAGTACCTCCATGCCATCCATGCGGCTCATCTTAATGTCGCACAGCACAAGATCGTAATCATTTTTTTCGATCATCTCCAGGCCTTCGATGCCATTATCTACATCGTCAACCTCATAATCCTCATATTCAAGAATTTCGCGCAAAGTATTGCGGATCGCCCGCTCGTCATCAATAATTAGAATTTTCGCCATTATAGGGTAGTAGTATTAAACGGTATAAATTTAAAAAATTGTATAGAAAAACAAACACTTTTCTTTTTAAGAAAAATAACCCTCTCCGGTTTCCGGGAAAGGGTTATTTCCAGCAGCAAAGCTATAAGCCGGGTTCTGTTTATTTCTATCATTGATCTGGGCCTGCCATTGCTGAACAGGCTCAAGCAACCTACCCATCCTGGTTGTATCTTGCGATACATGAAGCGAGCAGCTTCGGATCCAGGACCTATTTGGTTTTTCAACTCCTGAGGTTTACCGCGATCCCGGTCGCCCGGGAAAGCCGTGGGCTCTTACCCCGCGTTTTCACCCTTGCTCCATCCCGATAGCTATCTGAACGGAGCGGTTTGTTTTCTGTGG
The DNA here is from genome assembly GCA_018267005.1 of Bacteroidota bacterium. Lineage (GTDB taxonomy): Bacteria > Bacteroidota > Bacteroidia > Sphingobacteriales > Sphingobacteriaceae > Mucilaginibacter. Next base: position 3,124 of record JAFDZK010000034.1, on the reverse strand, counting down.
CACTTTCTGTCGCCGGCTGGCGGCGCCTTCCCGTTAGGAAGCAGGATGCTCTGTGTTGCCCGGACTTTCCTCCCACATTACATGAGCGATAGAACGATTTGCAGGTACAAAGATAAATGATTTAACCCGGAAGTCCGCATAAGTCGGAAAGTCCGAAAATCTTTGATGTAATTAAACCTTCGGACTTATGCGGACTTGCTGACTATTTACATTTTTCCAGGTCACTCTCTGCCTGGTCGATAGTTGTCAAACCCAGTTTATTGCCGAATGAATTTTGAATATAAGTGATCACCTCGGCAGCTTCCATCGGAGCAAGGTTGTTTGCCGGCATGGCATCGTCAAATTCTTTTCCGTCGAGCGTTATTTTTCCTTTCAAACCATTGCGGATATAGCAGGCAAGCGAGTTCCTGTTATTTTTAAGGTAAACAGAGTCTGTTAAAGGCGGTATCAGCGCCGACAATCCTTCCCCGTTCGTTCCGTGGCAATTCTGGCAATGCTGCTGGTAGATCAACGAGCCGTTGGAATAATATCTTTTAAACTCGACACTTTCCTGGTTCTCACAGGCTGCGATAAACAGGATAGCCGACAGGCAGCACAGTATAGCCCCGTTTTTTTTAAATTTCATTGCGCGATGTTTTCGTCAGGCTCGGCCAGTAACGTTTTTATGTCGCCGATCATTTGGTCGACCTGGTTTGGGTCGGTGCCATCATATACGCCGCGTATCCGTTTTTGTTTGTCCACCAGGATAAAATACCCTGAATGAATGTAGCCGCCGGCTGCAGTGCTATCACCTTTTACGGCCACCATATAATGTTTTTCAGCCAACTCATAGGTGCTTTCTTTTTTGCCCTGCAAAAACCACCAGGTATTGCCGGTAACGCCAAGCTTATCCGCGTATTTTTTCAGCACGGGTACACTATCATGTTTGGGATCGATGGTGTGTGAAAGTATTTTAAAATCGCCTGTATTTTTAAACGTATTATATACCTTCAGCATATTGCGGTGCATAACCGGGCAGATGGAGGGGCAGGTTGTGAAAAAAAAGTCGGCCACATAAATATCGGCGTCAAGGCTTTTATTGGTAATGCTGTCGCCGTACTGGTTTACAAATTTGAAAGGGGTAATGGTTTGATAGACAGTATCGGTAACCGTTTTGCCATCGACGGTTTTCGTCTCCAGTTTGCGGCTGCCAAGTATCGGTAACGTTTTTTTATCGTTGGAATTGAATGTGCAGGCGCTCACCACTGATATTAGCACGAACGCCCATGCGAAGTTTCTCATTTCGATTTAATAGTTGATAGATATTTTTTTGCACTTGCCACCGCCGCGTTCATTTGCGACTCAACGGCAATGATCTGTTTCTTTTGCTCCGAGTAGTACTTCATTACCTCGTCATGCGATTTTCCGGTTTGATCGGGTTGAAATTGATGCATCCATGTTTCCATTGCTTCGTCGGCATCCGATACCTGCTTATCAATGGCTTTTAAATCAAGACTATCCCGGGTTTTTAGCTTTAGCAAGCTGTCCAACTTGGTTTTGCTTTGCATCAGCGCGTCGTCGCATGCCATCAGTTTGTCGTGAATTTGCAGGATATCATTTTTGAGCGCATTTTCTTCTTTTGTGTTGTCGCCGCACGAAAAGAGGATCAGCACGGGCAACAATATAACGGGCGTTAATTTCATCAGGTATAATTTATGCGCCAAAATTAACATAATTCGCGGCAAGCATCAATTTAATGTCCTGATGTAAAATATATAATCCATATAAGGCAGTTCGTCAGCGCCTGAAAGTTTGAGGTGTTGACCTGCCTGGGCGCGGTGATGAGTTCCGTGATTGATGAGGTGCGTGAGTATATCAACTAATTTATTTTCAAAACCTTCGCCTTTTGAATTTTTGTAGGGAATCATTTGATCAAAATCAACCGGCTGAAGCGTATCGAGGAATGCGGTCCATCCTCTATAATTATCTTCAATTATCTGCTTAAAAGAGTCGGCTTTCCAGCCCGGCCATAGCGCCCCGCCGATAGCCGGTTCCCTTCTGCACCTGGTCAGCCATATTTGCTGTGCGGCTAATGTGTGGGCAATTATTTGCTCAGGTTTTTCGGGCGAACCCGCACGAAGAATCAAGTCCGCGACAACCAGGTTCTCATAGTGATCATAATCGATCAGCTTTTTGAAATATTCCTTCATAACCCAAAGCTATTCGGTTTTCTGTCATACAATCTTCACAATTCATTAAACTTTCAGGCAATTATGTTAACGAAAAAATAATGCGGACATCACGCGGGCTTTATATGGCGATCCTATTTTAGTGTTTTGAAAAGGAATAGGTTGTTATGAACTTTCTCGTTAATCTTTTAAACCTGGTAAGGAATTTTCGGCAGAGGATGATGCTCAAAAGCATGAGGTCGTCTTTTATGCATTAAAATTCCTATCTTCTCACTTCTTTGTTACTTGCGTTGCACAATTTGGTTCGCATATTGTTGTCATTTAGTTGTTCAGATCAATAAGTGGATCTTTGTTCATGGATTTAAACAGGTTTCTTTTTGGTGAAGATTTTCAGTGGGGGGTTTCAACTGCAGCATTTCAAACTGAAGGCGCGCCGTGTGCCGATGGCAAAGGCCAATCGATTTGGGATGTTTTTACCGCAAAAAGCGGTAAGATTAAGAATAGACAAACTGCTGATGTCGCCTGCGATTTTTATCATAATTACAAGACGGATATCGACCTGGTCAAAAAGCTTCATATCCCCAATTTTCGCTTTTCTATAGCTTGGACACGTATTTTGCCGGTGGGTACAGGCGAAATAAATATGTCGGGCGTAAACCATTACAACCGAGTGATAGATTATTGCCTGGAGCAGGGAATTGAACCCTGGATAACCTTATATCATTGGGATCTGCCGCAGGCGCTCGAGTTGCGCGGTGGGTGGACGAACAGGGAGATAGTCGATTGGTTTACTGAATATACCGCCGTGTGCGCCCGTTATTTTGGCGACAGGGTAAAGCATTGGATGATAATGAACGAGCCTGCTGTTTTTTCGGGCGCCGGTTATTTTCTTGGCGTGCATGCGCCGGGACGCACCGGTATGAAGAACTTTCTGCCGGCCATTCATCACATTACCC
>JAFDZK010000349.1 GCA_018267005.1 Bacteroidota bacterium | reverse complement strand
CGACACCATGAAGAAAATAGTTATAATACTCGGCCTTATCATATCCGCAGGTTGCACCAGTGCCCAAAATAACAAGCAGAACATTGAAAATGTCCCGCCTTTCAAAATATTGAAAGCCGACAGCACGTGGTTTACCGCTGCCAACTTGAAAAAGCACAAGCCGGTAATGATCATCTATTTTTCTCCCGACTGCAGCCACTGCCAGCACCTGATGTATGAAATGAAGCCGAAAATGAAGGCTTTCCGTAATACGCAGATCGTGATGGTAACCTTTATGGATTATAACCTGCTGAGGATGGTGAAGAATTTTGTCCGTGATTTCGACCTGGCCAAGTACCCCAATATCACCGTCGGCACCGAAGGCCACACCTATGTGGTGCAGCGTTACTACCAGGTAAGGAGCACGCCATATATTGCCGTATATGACCGTAACGGTAAGCTGGTGCAGGCATTTGAAAAATCGCCTACCATGGATGAGCTGATCGCCGCGGTTAAAAAGACCTGACAGCATTTTCAGACATTTTAATTTGACATTTCCGCGCAAGCCTTGGATGCCCGATGAATCTGAGTATCTTAGATAGGTATTAACCTTTCACAGTATATGGCCGCTGAAAACGGATCAAATAAATTAGGCCTGTGGACCAGCGCTTCGCTGGTGGTGGGCAACATGATAGGCGCGGGTATCTTCCTGATGCCCTCGGCTATGGCACCGTTTGGCGGCATCGGGTTGCTGGGCTGGGTATTTTCGGCCATCGGCTCCTTTTTCCTGGCGAGGGTTTTCAGTCAACTGAGCAGCCTTGTTGCCGGTGCAAACGGCGGCCCTTATGCATACACCCGAGCCGGCCTGGGCAATTTCGCAGGGTTTTTGGTGGCATGGGGTTATTGCCTCAGCACCTGCTGTGCCTGTACGGGCATCACCATTTCGTTTATCAGTGCGATGAGCACTTTCTTCCCTGAACTGGCAAAAAATCCCATGGCTTCTATCCTGACCGGCCTGGCTACTATTTGGTTCATCACCTGGGTTAACACGCGCGGGGTCGGCACATCGGGGCGGCTTCAACTGGTGACGGTTTTACTCAAGCTTACCCCACTGTTGCTGGTTGGCATCGGCGGTTTGTTCTTTATAAAAATGGAAAACTTTCACCCGTTCAATCCAACGGGTATGCCAACGTTTAGTACGATAACCACCGTTGCGGCCATGACCATGTTCGCGTTCGTCGGGCTGGAATGTGCAACCATACCCGCCGGGAGTACCGAAAATTCCGGCAAAACCATCGCCCGGGCAACCACTTTGGGTATGACGATCGTGGCGCTGATCTATATTCTTTGCAGCTTTACGATGATCGGTTTAATACCTGCCAAAGCGCTGGCAAACAACACCACGCCCTATGCCGACGCCGCAAGCCTGGTCTACGGGCCCTGGGCAAGGTACCTGGTGGGAGGAGGCGTAGCGATAGCGGCCTTCGGCGCCCTGAACGGCTGGACATTGGTGCTGGGGCAAGTGCCCTATTCTATTGCAAGCGACGGCTTATTTCCCCCTGTATTTGCACGGACCAATAAAAAAGGCGTGCCGGCGGCAAGTATGTTCATTTGCTGCGCGGTAATCTCTTGCCTCATGGTCATGAACTATACCAAAGGCCTGGTCGACCAATTCAGGTTCCTGCTGCTTTTAGCAACGATGGGTATTTTGGTTCCCTACCTTATGACCTCCATTGCTTATATCATCATCGCTGCGCGGCAAAAGAACGCTAAAAAAGGAAGCTTGGCGGGCGCGCTTTTATTAGGCTTGGTGGCCTGTGTTTATGCGCTCTGGGAGATCATCGGCACGGGCGAAAAGTCGATCATATACGGTTTACTCTTCCTCGTGGCAGGAATACCCTTTTACGTATGGGTGACCTACAAAAAAAACCCGCTCAAAACAAATGATAACCGGGTGTAGTGTAGGATACAGTTCCCATACGCCTGCAACACCACCTACACCTGCAACACCGGCACGATCGTGTCAGTAGTCTCTAAGGTTTGTAATCCTTCCAAAGCCACTCAAGCGCTTCGGCCAAGGTTTCCGCTTTCACCGCACGGTCCACGTGCCCGGCATTTCGTGCGAAAATAAACTGGTAAGGATAACCTTTCGCGGCAAGCGCTTTGGCCATATTTTCGTTAGCAAGCACCCAATCGTGCATGTTGTCGCGCATTACGTTTGGGTTATACAGGTCCTTGTCGCCTACTTCCATCCAGATGCGTAGCGGCTTTACGGGGCTTTCCGGGATGAGGTGTTCATGAAACTCCCAGGCACCGTGCGGCGTCTTCGGGTCATAGGGCCATTGCTGGTTGATGTAAGTACCCGAATAGGTCAGCACACAGTGATATAATTCCGGGTGATACCAGGCCATGATCAGCGCGCACGAGCCGCCCGAACTGCCGCCCATGGTGGCTCGTCCTGCCGGGTCGCTGGTTAATTTAACACCGCACTGGCTTTCTACCAATGGCAATACTTCCTTTTCAACAAATTCGGCGTATAAGCCCGACATGGTATCGTATTCCAGCCCGCGCTCGCTGCCTTGCGCGTCGCCGCTGCCATTGCCGATGGAAATGGCAATCATCACCGGCACTTTATGTTCGGCGATCAGGTTGTCCAGCACCGTGAACAGCATATGGTCGGGCCCGTCGGCGCCGATAATAAAGGGCGCAGCGGTACCGGTGACATACTTTTTGGGAACGTATACCTCGATATGCCGGGTGTAGGGCGCCGGGTGGCTCGTGGTAACCACCAGCTTTGCCGGGTCGGATGGATCTGGTGTACCAAATGTATTCGGCTCACGCGCGATGCCGGGATAGATCTTGCTGTCCTTCGATTCCATCGTCAGCTTATATATGGTTCCCTGCGGTACGTTTTCCTGCACAATCGATTCGGCTGCTGGATTATGCGTAGGGCCGATAATGAAATTACCATTAGCAGTTGGTGAAGGAATGGCGCCGTCCGGCAATTCGGTAGCAGTTGCATAGCCAGGGGTATGCGGGTCGCGGGTTGGAATTTGGGCAATGGCTGTGTTGAGGCTTAGTTGCGCGATGAACGCACAGGCAATTGTCCTGGTGATATTCATTTGGTTTGAATTGGAAATGAGAATAGTCTAAAATACAAAAAAGCCTCCCGAATATTTCCGGAGAGGCCGTTTTATGTTTAAGACTGAGCCCTAAGAAAAACTCTTGGCTCTTGGTTCTTGATTCCTGGCTCTGTTACCCTTCCCCATGCCCCTGCTCATGCAACTCTTCCGACCGGAACAGCTTGGCGCTGAAATAATCGTGATTCATACGCGCGATATTGTGCAGCTTGATCTCCTTCGGGCATTCGGCTTCACAGGCGCGTGTATTGGTACAGTTGCCGAAGCCTTCCTCGTCCATTTGCGCCACCATGGATTGCACGCGGCGGTAACGTTCGGGCTGGCCCTGCGGCAGCATGCCCAACTGGGTTATTTTAGCGGATACGAACAGCATAGCCGACGCATTTTTACAGGCTGCTACACAGGCCCCGCAGCCGATACAGGTAGCGGAGTTGAAAGCCTCGTCTGCGATCACCTTAGGGATCGGTATGTTGTTGGCATCGGGCACCCCGCCGGTGTTTACCGACACAAAGCCGCCGGCCTGCTGTATCCTGTCGAATGCCGAACGGTCGACCGCCAGGTCTTTAATAACCGGGAACGGCGCCGCACGCCATGGCTCGATGGTGATGGTTTGCCCGTCGTGGAAACTGCGCATATGCAACTGGCAGGTGGTAATGGCGCGTTTTGGTCCATGCGGGTGACCGTTGATATACAGCGAACACATCCCGCAAATGCCTTCGCGGCAGTCATGGTCGAAATGTATCGGGTCCTCGCCTTTATGCACCAGGCTTTCGTTCACCACGTCCAGCATTTCGAGGAATGACATGTCCGGCGAAATATTCTCCGCCTTATAGGTTACGAATTTACCCGGTGTCTGCGCATTTTTCTGCCGCCATACCTTCAGCGTCAGGTTCATGTTTCCGTTACTCATATCTTTTATTTGTGAATGGTCAATAGTCAATGGTGAATAAGGAAAAATTGACTATTCACCATTGACCATTCACT
>JAFDZK010000348.1 GCA_018267005.1 Bacteroidota bacterium | reverse complement strand
CGGCAAAGGCTTGTACTCTTTCAGGTTAAAAATATTCCTGAGCGAGAAGTTATTGAACGTCAAGCCCAGCGTACCTACCAGCATGCCGCCACCAAAACCACCCGACAGTTCGATCTGGTCGGAAGGTTTTTCAACCACGTTGTAGATAATATCCACGGTACCGTCAGCAGGGTTGATGTTGGTTGGTTTGGGCTCGGTTTTTTGCTCGTCGAAGTTGCCAAGCTGTGAAATTTCGCGCGTACTGCGGATCAGCAGTGATTTGCTGAACGTTTGCCCCGGTATAGTCCGGATCTCGCGCCTTACCACTTTATCGTTCGTAACGTCGTTACCTTTTAATATAATTCGGTTAAGCGTGTATTGCGGGCCTTCGTATATCCTGATGTCCAGGTCAACCGTATCATTATATACCCGGGTTTGTACCGGATCCGCACTGTAGGTAAGATAACCGTTGTCTAAGTACAACGTCGAAATATCGTCGTTGTTAGGCGTCGGGCCGCTCAGCCTTTTGTTAAGTTCGTCTTCGCTGAACACGTCGCCCTTTTGTATACGCAGCAGCTTGTTCAGGAAAGCCGTAGGATATCGCGCGTTGCCCGACCAGTTGATCTTGCCGAAATAATACTTATGGCCTTCGTACAGCTTTATTTTAACGTTCACCGAATTATCGTCGTGCCGCCATACCGAATCGCTCAGTATCTGTGCGTCTCGATAGCCTTTGTCCTGCATTTTTTCGATCAGGTTCTGCTTGTCGTCCTGGTATTTATCGCGCAGGAATTTTTTTGAACCAAACAAGTTATACCATTTACGCTCGCGTGTTTTCTTCAGGAATTTCTTCAGCTTTTTGTCGGAAAAAGCCTGGTTACCCTCAAAAATAACTTTGTTGATCCTTACCTTTTCTTTTTTGTCGATATCGATATCGAGGATGACGCTATTGGCATCGCCCGGATCGACCCGCTGCTTGATATTGACCGTGGTATTCAAAAAGCCCTTTTCGGCAAAGTGCTTTTTAATGATGGCCGTGGTGGTACTTAATAAATTTTCATTAACGATCTTGGATGTTTTATCGCTCAGTTTCTTCTGCAGGTCTTCAATTTCGCCCTTCCTGATACCTGTTAAATGCATCCTCGACAAGCGGGGGCGCTCTACCACGGCTATCTCGAGGTATATGGTATCCAGGTTTATCTTTGTGATATTCAACTGCACGTCGTCAAAAAGCCCCTGGTCATACAATCTTTTTATAACGGCCGCATTCTGGTCGCCGGGCAGGTTTATCCTGTCGCCCTTGTTCAGCTTGGATATCTGGATCAGTACGTCTTTGTCCAGGTGCTTCACCCCTGAAACCGTAACGCCCCCTATGATGTAATCTTTTGGATTGAGGTAACTTAAACTATCGGCGGGTATTGTTTTTTGCAGCATCGGCCTGGGCTGATTGGAAACCTGGGCCATAGCGGCGGTGCATAATACTGAGAAAAGAATAGCAAAAAGAAATTTATTCATCCGAATATTTTAGTGGGCTAAAAATAGTTTATGCAGTTGTTAAAAAGTGTTAAAAGTAAAAATTTAGTTAAGCTGCTCGCTTGTAAGCCCAAACCTGCGCTCGCGCTTTTGATAGTCGATAATAGCGTCGTACAGGTCCTCGCGCCTGAAATCGGGCCATAATTTGGGCGTAAAATACAGCTCGGCGTAAGCTATCTGCCATAGCAAATAATTGCTTATCCGGTATTCACCGCTTGTCCTTATCAGCAGTTCCGGGTCGGGCATATTGCGGGTATATAAATTAGCGGCAAAAGTGCGTTCATCGATATCCTCGGCGTTCAGCTCGCCGCTTTTCACTTTGCAGGCAATATTCTTTGCCGCCTGCACCATCTCGTTCCTCGAACTGTAGCTCAATGCAAGCGTCAGTGTCAAACCCGAATTTGCCGAGGTTTTATCTATCGCCCAGGTCAGCTCGCGGAAACACTTTTCAGGCAGCATCTTCAGATCGCCGATGGCATTCAACCGCACATTATTCCTCATAAAATTCTCTATCTCTTTGTGGATAGTACTAACCATCAGCTCCATTATCGCCGAAACCTCCAGGCGGGGCCTGTTCCAGTTCTCGGATGAAAACGTGTATAAGGTCAGATAGCCTATACCCATTTCCACCGATGCCTCCACGATATCCCTTACCGAAAGTACCCCGTTGCGGTGGCCGAAAACCCTCAGTTTGCCTTTCCCCTTTGCCCATCGGCCGTTACCATCCATGATGATAGCTATATGCTGCGGTAATTTTGAAAAGTCGATCTGATCCTTAAATCCCATGTTGCCTGTTATTAAAGCCATTACAGGCCTCAACTGACGGGTTACGCCATTTTTTTTCAGGGTACAAAGGTAAAACTTACTTTGTACTTTTTTAGTATGCCGAAAAAAAAGAAAATGTGGCTGTAAGCCGGTGCAAATTCCGCCGGTCATAACAAAAAAACCGGCATCGTTACAATGCCGGCGGGATACAGTGGTGTGGTTTAGGTTACCAGGCCCTTTGTTGTTTTAGCAGTTCAATATCCGCAGGCGATATTTTAGCAATAGCGTATGAAGGTACGCCGGTAATGCTCAACTCGTCGAGCGCGGCGACAAAATCGGTATAAATGGTATGCCCGCTGGGCTTTAATATTACTATCAACGGTTTGCCTGTTGCAGCAAATACTTTTTTACTTGTATTGATTAGCGCCTCGCGCAAACCGGTTTTACTGTAATTAACTATGCGGGGAGCCTCCAGTGGCTTATCGGGCATGCCCAGGTACCATAGCGCCATGTTGCTTTTTCCAAGACAGATGGTCATGGTGCGGCTTTCGGGATCGCCGCCCGGCGGCCCAACAGGCATAGCAACCTGCATCGCTTTAGGTTTTTGCAGCGAAGTAGTGAGAATAAAAAAAGTGATCAGTAAAAAGGCGAGGTCGACCATTGCGGTAAGATCGATCCTGACAGGCATTTTTTTCAGCCGGCTCCTGCCTGCTGTTTTCCCGGACGAAACTAATTCAGCCATGGCTCAAAAGTTTTAGGTAAGCGATCAAATATAAAAATAAAACGAATTTTATTTTGTAAATATTGTATTAAACAAAATAATTTTTTGTTTATGGCGAGATAATCGCTAATGACAGCGCTTCAAAGAAATGAAGGAGAAGATGCCTGTGTTGTCAAACGCAATGCGCATATTACGCTGCTGGTGGGTAATGCTGATTCGAAAAACGTTTGGTAGTCGAAGACTACCCGCATATTCATCCGTAGACGCAGTCTACGGATAGCGCGGGGAACTATTTAAGTTTTTTATACCATAGTTCATTTAATTCATTATAACCAAAGTCGGAAGGATTGCTAATTGAAATGTAATTTAAAGAGTCACCACCTATGGTGCCCACTGAGATAAAATTTTTAAATTTTAATTCTATCCATATTCTATCGCCATCGTCGCCAGCCTTCCAAGTCCCGGCGGCAGTTTTTCCATGAGACTGTCGCAAGTTAAACCTTCTATCGGAAAATAACGTAAGCCATGACGAGTCAATAAGCTTTCGTTGATTTCGAAAAACATAACTGTCTATTTTGTAGAGTCCTATCAATTTGGACTCATAGCTATTTGTACAACTAACACAAAAGCTCAGAAACAATACTAATACAGGAATTAAAGATTTATGAATATTCATTTATTCCAAAGCTGGCGCACGCCTGTGGCGTGTGCCCTAGCCAACTATTTATCAACTCAATATTAACTAATCCCTTGCCATTTACATAATCGGTGGCACTTGAATACAGCGTTGACACACAACACGCGCGCCAACCAGCAATAGGCTAACTGTCTTCTGCAACTGCTACCGCCACTTGTTCCCCGGCGGCTTTAACGACCCGGTGGACGGTGGTAAAATGCACACCGAGTTCCGCGGCTATCTGCCTTAGCGAGCTGCCCCGGCGGTGCAGCTCCATTATTTGCTCCCGGCTGGCGGTGTCACCTGACGGGCGGCGCAGGTGGCCGGCCTCGGCGGCGTAACCCTCAAACTTCCAGCCCAAAAAGTTGAGCTTTTTTTCGCTGCCAATGAGGCAAACGTTATCCGCGCCGTACAGTTCGGCACGGCTGCGCTGT
>JAFDZK010000347.1 GCA_018267005.1 Bacteroidota bacterium | reverse complement strand
CTTCAAACCCCGCAGCTTCCAGCACTTCGGTTGCGGCGACCAGCGTTTCGGGCAAAAAGAAATTATTAAATGTATCGGGCCAAAGAATAACTTTGGGTTGATAGGCGTTTATACGATCCCGCGATTTAAACCAGTCGCGGAAAGTTTGTCCCGCGAACTTCGGAATAGTCCGCTTCTGCGAAACGCCGGCCATCTTTTTCAGAAGGGGAGCTGTTACCGGGTTTTGCGTGAAGAAATTGACAACTCCCGGCATCTTTGAAGCCAGCCGCGACCACCAATAAATGAAGCCGAACGCGTAGGCCGATCTGGGGCGCAGTTTGCTTTTATAATAATGTGATAAAAATTCTGATTTCAGCGTAGCCATATCCACATTTACCGGACAATCGCCCTTACAACCCTTGCATGCCAGGCACAGATCAAGCGACTTTTTTACATGCTTATCGTTCCAACCGCGTGTAACCACGTCGCCTTGCAGCATTTCAAAAAGCATATGCGCCCTGCCGCGCGTGCTGTCTTTTTCCTCCCGTGTTACCATATAACTCGGGCACATGGTTCCCCCTTCATGCCTGCGGCAATTCCCTACCCCTACGCAACGAAGCGTGGCCCGGGCAAAGCTTCCTTTATTGTCGTCGTTCAAAAAATTAAAATGTGTTTTGAGGGCCGGCGGATTATAGGAAGTACCTAAACGCAGGTTTGATAATTGCCCGTAAGTGTCTATAACTTTACCGGGATTCATCTGCCATTGCGGGTCCCAGATAGATTTGAACTCATGGAATGCCTGCATGATCTCCTCACCGAACATGATCTCCAGTAAGTCGCCGCGTGTTTGTCCGTCGCCATGTTCTCCCGAAAGCGACCCACCGTAGCTGACCACCAAACGGGAAGCGGCAAGCGTAAAATTTTTGTAGTTTTCTATTCCTTCTTTAGTTACCAGGTCAAATCCGACACGGCAATGGATACAGCCTTGTCCAAAATGGCCGTATAAAGATGGGTGATATCCAAATTTAGTGAACAGGTCCCGCAGGTCCTTCAAATAATCGCCTACCTTGTCGGGCGGAACCGCCGAGTCCTCCCAACCTGGCGCTCCATCGGGTTCTCCGGGTACGAAAGCGGTAGCGCCTAACCCGGATTCTCTTACCTCCCAAAGGTTTTTTTCCTGTGCCGGGTCATCGAACAAACTCATATTCGGCGTATCCTTCTCTTTTTTTAATTCGGCCATAAGCGCTTTGCACTTATTGTCAGATTCTGTTTTGTTCTTGCCGCCGAATTCGACCAAAAGCCAGCCTTTGCCCTTTGGTAGTAGCGGTATATCGCTCACGTTCAGGCCCTTTTTTTGCATAAACTGGATCAGCAAGTCGTCAAAGCCCTCAAGGCCGATAGGCTCATGTTTCATAACGGTGGGACAGGCGTGCCCCGCGGCATAAATGTCAGGGTATCCTAAAACCAATAATGAGCGGGCTCCGGGTTCAGGCATTAATTTCATTTCCGCTTCAAGAATAACCACGCAGGTTCCTTCTGACCCTACAAGCGCCTTAGCCAGGTTAAAATTATTTTCGGGCAGCAAGGATGGAAGATTATAGCCTGAAACACGTCTGGGAATGTTTGGGAATTTTTCGCGAATCTTATCCTGGTATTTATCCCTTAAGCTTTTCAATTTCGAGTAGATCTCGCCTTTCCTGCCGCCCGCTTTTATGATCCGCTCCAGTTCTTCGTCGGTTGTCGGACCGATTTTCATTTTCACGCCATCGTAGGTCAGTACGGTAAGTGATTCGGTGTTGTCGGCTGTACGGGCGCCATAGCCGTAAAACTGAGCCATTACGGAATGGACGCCGCACGAGTCGTTCCCGAGCATACCCCCAATGGCGCAATGACTATGTGTAGCCGGGTCGGGGCCGAAAGTAAGGCCGGCTTCATTTTTCGTTGCTTTTCGCATTTCATCAAGCACGATCCCCGGCTGAACCGTTACGGTTTTTTTATTCTTGTCAATGCGTAAGACGTTATTGTAATATTTAGTCATATCCATTATCACTGCGGTATTACAGCAAGAGCCTGTAAGGCTTGTACCTCCGCCGCGGGATAGTATAGGAGCATTGTATTTTTTACATATCGCAACGGTATTAATAATATCCTGTTCGCTTTTAGGAAGCACTACCCCGATCGGAACCTGCCGGTAATTAGAAGCATCGGTTGCGTATAATGCCTTGCTTCCGTCATCAAAACGTACTTCTCCCGTTACTGCGGCCTTAAGTTCCGCTTCTAATAATGCAACATCAATTGCTTTAATTTTTTTTTCAATAATTTCAGTTCTCATAGCGTTGGTATTCAGGATATCCGAAATGGTTCAGCATCCTGGTATTTAAAATTCAGTCCCAGTCCCGGTCGTGATAAGTCTGGCTTTAAATAACCACCAACAGGCGGAGACGCTCCATCGAAAAACATATGTTCGATACGCGCGTGGTCGTGGAAGTACTCGCCTATCTCGAAGCCGCTAACGCAAAGCGCAGGGTGCAAATGCAGTGCAGGCGCGCAATGGAAAGAAAAAGGAATATGAAATGCTTCGCTTAACGCGGCAGCCTTTAAAAAGCCGGTTATCCCGCCGCAACGGGTTGCGTCTGCCTGTAATACATCCACGGCCCTGGCCTGTAGCATGGTTTTAAAATATCCTGAATTGTACCCATACTCGCCCGCTGCTACCCGGACGTTTGCCGAACTGCCTTCCCGTACAAATGCCATTCCCTGCAGGTCGTCCGAAGAAACAGGTTCCTCGAACCAGGAAATATCGGATTCGCTTACTTTGTCAAGGAGTTGCAGAGCCTGTTTTGCGTGAAACGTACCATTGGCGTCAATAAAAAGAGCGCCGTCCGCGCTAATAGCTTTGCGTGCGACTCCGATCCTTTCAGGATCTTTATCGGGCTGGCGGCCTATTTTAATTTTAAATGCGCTGAACCCTTGCTCCGCCCAACCGCTTAGTTGCTTATGCAGTTGTTCATTGGTATAGGAGGTAAATCCGCCGCTCCCGTAAACTTTTGCTCCCTGTTTGGTCTGGCCTAAAAGTTCGCAAAGCGGGAGCCCGAGCAATTTGGCCTTCAGGTCCCACAATGCGACATCTACGGCGGAAACGGCCATGTAAGCCAGTCCGCATTCACCCTCGTTCCGGATTGCTGTGAGCATTTTGTCAAAAATCCCGTTGATTGCGTAAGGGGACTGATTCAGTACAAAAGGGCGGAGTATTCGAAAAATAAAAGATGCAATGCACGAGTCCCCATAAGTGTACCCTAATCCCGATTGGCCGCTGCATTCGATCTTCACCAGGACCATGGTTGTACTATTCCACCCCAAAGTACCATCCGACTCCGGTAAGTCGGTGGGTACTGTGTATGCTGAAACGGTTAGCTCGCTAATACGGTCGGTGAGGTCCATGCCGCATTAGTTATGATGGTGGGGAAGATACTCCTCGACAACGTCTTTAAATGTTTGTGTAATGATGCCGCGTTCGTGTGCATCACCTTTGATCACTGTTTTGGTGAACTTGACCATTTGGTCAAAAGTTACGTGCGGCGGTATAGTGGGCACGTCGGGGTCTACAATGGCCTCAAGAACCACCGGCCGATCGGCTGAAAGCGCCTCGTCCCATGCCGCGCCGACATCTTCCGGATCGTCGACCCTGATACCTTTCAAACCCAATAATTCGGCATATCGTGCAAAGGGAAAGTCGGGTAGCTCCTGAGATCCTACAAATTCGGGATTGCCGGTCATGACACGCTGCTCCCAGGTGACCTGGTTAAGGTCGTTGTTGTGCAGCACCATGATGATCAAACGCGGATCGCTCCATCGCTTCCAATACTTCGATATGGTAATGAGGCCGTTATTACCAAGCATCTGCATAGCGCCGTCGCCGACAAGCGCAATCGCTACGCGGTCGGGATAAGCAAACTTGGCCGCTATCGTATAGGGTACGCCGGGGCACATAGTTGCCAGTGTGCCCGAAAGCGACGCTTTCATTCCTTCGCGTATTTTAAGATTGCGTGCGAACCAGTTCGCCGATGAGCCGGAGTCGGAAGTAATAATGCAGTTATCGGGCAAACGCGGTGAAAGCTCGTGGAATACGCGCTGAGGATTGATGGG
>JAFDZK010000346.1 GCA_018267005.1 Bacteroidota bacterium | reverse complement strand
TTCCTGATCGCTGCGGTTTACGCGTTCTGATGACCGGGCATAATAGAATTAAAGAATAGCATGAGGTTGTTTATATTTATAACTACCGTTTAGGTTATAATTAGTTTGATTGATGACTCATGCAAAAAGGGGACGGCGACGTCCCCTTTTAGAGGTTGAAATAATGAACGAAGAAACTAATAAGGAATCGGTACAGCATTTCCTCGAACTGATCAAAAAGTCGAGGCGCGGAAAGTTTAAGATCTACATCGGCATGAGCGCGGGTGTGGGCAAAACGTTCCGTATGCTGACGGAGGCTAAGACTTTGCTGAAGAACGGTATCGATGTGAAGATAGGTTACATCGAAACGCATAAACGCAAAGAGACTGAAGACCTGCTGGAAGGCTTGCCTGTGATTCCCCGGCGCAAATTATTCTATAAAGGGAAGGAATTGGAAGAGATGGATCTTAACGCCATCATCAACCTGCGGCCCGAGGTGGTTATAGTCGACGAACTGGCGCATACGAATATTGAAGGCAGTAAGAATGAAAAACGCTGGCAGGATGTAATGGATATCCTGAATACGGGCATCAATGTTATCAGCGCGGTCAATATCCAGCACCTGGAAAGCATTAATGAGGATGTCGAGCGGATAACCGGGGCAGCCATAAAGGAACGCATACCGGATAAAGTGCTGCAAATGGCCGACGAGGTTGTAAATATCGACCTTACCGCAGACGAGCTGATCGAAAGGCTGAAAGAAGGCAAGATATACGATCAAACCAAAATAGCCACGGCCTTGGGTAATTTCTTCCAGGCCGAGCGCATTTTGCAGCTTCGCGAGCTGGCGCTTAAAGAAGTAGCCCATCAATTGGAGCGAAAGATAGATACCGAGATACCGAAAAATGTAAAACTGCGGCCCGAAATATTCCTGGCCTGCATCAGTACCAACGATGAAGCGGCTAAGATCATCATCAGGAAGACGGCAAGGTTGGCTTCGTATTATCGTTCTAAGTGGTATTTGCTGTATGTGCAAACTTCCAACGAAAGCAGTGACAAGATCAACCTGGCGGCGCAGCGGCACCTGATCAATAATTTTAAAAATGCCACGCAGCTTGGCGCCGAAGTGTTGAGGGTGAAAGATAACAACATTGCCAGGAGTATTTGGGAAACGGCCGAAAAATACGAGGTGACGACCATTTGTATCGGTAAACCACATTTTAAATTCTACCAGTTGGTGGCTAAAACAGCCGTATTTACGCAGCTGCTAAAAAAAATGTCGAAGACTGATATCGACTTAATAATATTATCATGACCATTAAAAATAAACTCCGCGCAGGATTCGGGTTCCTGTTCCTGCTCGCGATAGCCTGCAGCGGTTTGTCCATCTATTTTCTGAACCGGCTTTCGGTTGATTCGAGCGTTATTTTAAAAGATAATTTCGAAACCATAGTCTACGTCAGGAACATTGGCATTGCGATAGATGAAACTGCCGGGCCATTAAACAAACACCAGGTCAAAGCTATTGAAACCAACCTGGTCAAGCAGGAGCACAATATTACCGAGATCGGCGAACAGCAACTTACCGATTCGCTCCGGTCAAAATATGAGCAGTTGAAGCTGCTTGAAAATGATCCGGCCAGGCAAACTGAATTACGAAAAGAGATACGCGGATTGCTTTTTGGCATCATGAAGCTGAATATGGATGCTGAAGACCGGAAAAATGCCATTGCCAAAGCCACTGCGGGCAATGCTACGCTGCTTGTCGCCCTTATCGGTTCTTTTTTGTTCCTTGTCGCATTCAGCTTCATTATAAACTTCCCGGGTTACATTGCCAATCCAATCAAAGAGCTTACCGAACGCATTAAGGAAATATCCAAACGAAACTACCGCCAACAGCTCGACTTTAAGTCGAATGACGAGTTTGGTGAACTGGCACAGGCATTTAACAATATGACCTTTAAGCTCGATGAGTACGAGAACAGCAACCTGGCAAGTATATTATTTGAGAAAAAACGGATAGAGACGATCATCAATTCCATGCACGACGGCGTTATCGGGCTGGATGAACGGTCGTCTATTATATTCGTAAACCAGGTAGCCTGTGAATTAGTTGGCATTCCTGAAGTAAGCCTGATCGGAAGATATGCACCCGACGTGGCACTTGAAAATGACTTGTTCCGGAATTTACTCCAGGCCGACCAGCACAAAATGAAGATATATGCCGATGGACGGGAAAGTTACTATTCGAAAGAGATCACGCCGGTAATGAGTAAGGAAAAGCTGATCGGCAAGGTGATCATTCTAAAAAATATCACCGAGTTCCAGCAACTGGATGAGGCAAAAACTAATTTCATTGCGACCATTTCGCATGAGTTGAAAACGCCGATCTCATCCATTAAAATGAGCCTAAAACTGTTGGAAGATAAGCGGATAGGCGAAATAAATCCCGAACAAAGGCAACTCCTGGAAAATATTGACGACGATTCGCGGCGTTTGCTGCAAATCACCGGCGAACTGCTGGACATGGCCCAGGTGGAAACCGGCAAGCTGAACCTGAACTTCGGCAGCACGCACCCTAAAAACATCGTCGATTATGCGGTAAAGGCGGTGAAATTTACGGCTGAGCAGAAGGCGGTCAGCCTTAAAGTGGATTGCGACGATAGCCTGCCGGAGGTACGCGCCGACCTGGACAAGACCACCTGGGTACTGATCAACCTGTTGTCGAACGCAATAAAATACAGTCCCGAACGCTCGCAGGTCGAATTGCAGGTGAAAAAGCTTAAGGGCGATGATATCGAGTTTTCGGTTACCGACCACGGCCAGGGGATCGAGAGCAGATACTTGTCGCGGATATTTGAAAGATATTTCAAAGTCCCGGGATCTAAAGGTGAACATTCCGGAACAGGATTGGGCCTTGCTATTGCCAAAGACTTCATTGATGCACAGGCAGGAAAGATCGGGGTCGAGAGTGAATTGGGCGAGGGCAGCAGGTTTTATTTTACGCTGAAGAAAGCATCCTGATCGCCGCCGGCTTCCGTTGCAAAAGTTCTTGACGTCTACTGTCGATTGTGACGTTGCGGAGCCGGCTTCAGCGCTTCATATTCCCTCGACGCAAGCAGGTAAACCAGGCTCGCCGTTCCGTCCATTGTGGGTTCATTAGTGCTGTAATCACCAAAATCGTCGTGATATACGGCCAGGTTTGATTGAAAATCGGCGTATTTATCAACCGCATGCAATTCCACGCCTTTGAGGTTTTTGAAGATCGACGTATAGACCGGGCCGTCGACCAGGGCGCCGTCCAGTGGATAATGGTATAAATGCGAAAAAGAGGAATGCGGATCTTTAGGTGTATCGCCATCGGCCGGCAAACCATAAACCATGCATTTACCCCACGGATTGCACCCGAACAACCAGTCGAAGCAAGCCTGCTCCAACTGGCGGTACGACTGATCGCCGCTTAGCCTGCGATACAAATAGCATTGTATGGCAAATGATACTGTGAGGTTGTTTGAGCACCAGATAAACGGTATGCCCCGGTAAAAAGCGTTATTTTTTGCCTTTCTCCAAACGCGGTCTATCCCTTCCCTGTAATAGCCGATTAATGCCTTTTTCCGCCTGCCGTTAACCTGTGTCGCAATCTCGTAGTGCCCGAAATTATGAAAGGGATACCATTGGTAGTGCCGTGCGGTATCGGCGCCCATCCATGGTGTTACTTTCTCTTGTTTGCTGTAGTTCAGCGCCTGGCTTAAGTACATGCTTTTATGGGTAAGCTCATATAGGGCGGCCGCACCGAGTTCCATGTCGTCGGTCCAGTTGTCTTCTTCGTAAAAGTATGGCGCTGTATTAGGCGCGGTTTGCGCCACACCTGGTTTCGCCAGGCCATAGGCATAGGCTGAAAACGCTTTTTCTTTCAGCAAGGCCGAAAAGGCCTGGTCTTTTTGGCGATATAATTTTGCGCCAAGTGCAAAAGCGCTTGCAAATTTTCCCGCTGTAGATGCCGTGCCCGTTGTATGATTTTGATATTTGCCTAAACCCTGGGGCATACCTGTAAGAAAGTAAACCGGCCTGCCATTCCCTTTGCCGTAACCATAATCTACAGAATCTTTGTCGGGCAACCGGAATCCCGCATGATCGCGGTCATCGGCGAGCTGGTTA
>JAFDZK010000345.1 GCA_018267005.1 Bacteroidota bacterium | reverse complement strand
TGCAAATACCCGGTCCTGCGCCCTGAGGTTAGCTGCGCTGGTCGAGCCGCTGCTCTTGCCCGCAAACTGCACTTTCGGGTCAGGTATACGTTTTATACGGAATTCGGTTTTACCTAAAACCTGTGTTTTACCGGGGGCGATCTCACCGGACACGGTGATCGTTGCATCGCCCGGGTTACTTACCGTAACCATATACTGGCCGTTCTTACCTTCGATCGAGCCGCTTGAAATACTTACATGCAGCTTTTCCTTGGGTATGCCGGGCGCTGAAACCGATACCGGGTTCTGCACACCGATAAACAGCACGTTCATTTTATCCGGAGAAACCACTGCCGATGGCCGTGCCACCTGGTAAGTTTGCGGCGGAGTAGTATAGGTTTTATACGTACCGTCGGTTTGTTTTACTT
The DNA here is from genome assembly GCA_018267005.1 of Bacteroidota bacterium. Lineage (GTDB taxonomy): Bacteria > Bacteroidota > Bacteroidia > Sphingobacteriales > Sphingobacteriaceae > Mucilaginibacter. The sequence goes on along the minus strand of JAFDZK010000345.1, from coordinate 3,764 downwards.
TTATCGTACCTACCCAGGTATGAATGCCTTCGCTGCTTGTGCTGCCGGTGTATTTACCTTTACCGGCCTCGGTAGGCAGTTTCGAGCCATCAACCGTTATATCAGGTGTCGATCTTGAATCCGAAGCTGTAAGGAAAACGTCAGCGGTATACGGCTGACCAACCAATACATAGCTTGTCGGAGCAACGGCTACAGCGTTAAACTGGTCGAGGTTAACCTGCGCCTGGTCTACTTTGCCTAATATTTTCTTTACTACCTCGTTCTCGGAGTTTTTGATATCCGATTGTATCTTGATCATGGCTGTCATCGCTGCACCCATGGGTATGCCTTCTCCAAAGTTGGCCTGCGCCCAATCCTTGGTCGGAAACCCGGCCCGCGGTTTAGGCGGCGTAGTATTTAAAGGAAGATTGATACCTGCCTGGTCCTTAGGATCGAGAAGCGCTATCAATTGCTTGCGGGTCGATTCGATCTTGTCACGCAGCGTATAGCCGTTTTTTCTGCGATCTACCATCAGGTCGACCGATGCGTCCAGACTTTCGCGGCCGGAATAGTCGCCGGTCGCCTCGCTGATACCACCGGTTTCCTTAACTAAGGTATTCTTTAATGATTCTACGTAACTGTTCAGATCGTCGCAAAGCTTTTTAGCCTGTTGCGCCTTAGCAAAAGGAACTTTAGCGCGCTCGGGTTCATCTTTAAGCTTAGTTGCTTCAAATGAGGCGAAAGTATTGTCAATGCCCGTCGTTACGTTCTTACTCGAGGCATTTAAACTGTCGCTTATATTCTTAAAAGAGTCCAGCAAATTCTCAGGTACGTCCAGTGCAATTAATCCTAAAAGCACCAGGTACAGTATACCTATCATTCGCTGTCTTGGGGTTTCTTTACCGCCGGCCATTGCTTATTTACTTATATTATATTTTAAAGCCTGTCAATTTAATTTATTAAGCACGGGGCTGGCTCATAGCCGACAACATATTGCCGTATATCGAGTTGAGCGAGCTCAGGTTCTTGGCCAGGCGTGTAACCTCGGCCTTGAACTGCTGCGAATCATCCAGCGACTCGGTAAAGTTCTGCATGGTTGAAGCCATGTTGGTATAGAACTTGTTCATTGCCTTTAAATGGGCGCTCGAATCCTGCAGCTCCAGTTCGTACACCGCATTGAGTGCCGAAAGGTTTTTAGCCAGGCTGTTCACCTGCTCGTGGTAAGCCTTAGAGTCGACGTTGGAATTAGCCATCTCGGCCAGGTTTGCCGAAGCTTGCTCAAACGCGTTGCTTAATTTATCATAGCTTGCCGAAGCTGATTTTACTTTGTCCGAAAACTCGCTGGTTGCAGCGCCTGCGTCGGCCACCTTCGATATGGTCGCAACCTTATCGCCGAAGGTCCTTAAGCCTTCGCCCAGGCTGCCTATCAGTTCAGGGCCGATCTTCGCATCTTCCAGCATTTTATCAAGCGCAGCGGTGCTCGACGAGCCGCCGCCGCCACCGCGTACGGTTGCTTTTGGCAGTTCACCTTTAAAATCTTCGCTCAGCTCAGGATAAACGCGCGTCCAGTCGATATGCGCTTCTTCTTTTTCGCGCTGAAAACCTAAAAGAAAGAATAAAGCCGCTTCGGTAATCAAACCCGCTGAAATAAATGTACCGCCATAAGGCCAGTGCTGTATCTTAAAAAGTAGACCTATGATTACAACGGTTGCACCCCAGGACACTATATTGGTGATACCATAAGGTTTTCTTTTATCTGCCATGATAGTTAAATATGAATTTTAATGTTCGATTTCAATGTTTATTAATGCTTGTCCTTTATGTCGCGGCCCAGGTAGTGCGTTACACAACGGAAACCGATATAGGATTTAGCCGTATCCTGGTACTCGTACGTACGGGTTGAATTTTGCAGGAAATACCCTACATCCTTCCACGACCCGCCGCGAACAACTTTACGTTTCAACACCGCCGGGTCGTTTGGCTTAGCCTCGTATTCCAGGCTTGGCGCAAGGTCGTGTACAAATGTTGACGCCGATTCGTCGAACGCCGACGAGGTCCATTCGGCCACGTTGCCGGCCATATTATAAAGGCCATAATCATTCGGGAAATAGGAACGGACATTTACGGTGTAAGCACCGCCGTCGTCGGTATAGTTACCGCGGCCGGGTTTAAAGTTGGCCAGCAGGCATCCTTTGGCATTCTTGATATACGGTCCGCCCCATGGATAATCGGTTCCGATCCTTCCGCCGCGTGCCGCGTACTCAAATTCCGTTTCTGTAGGCAGGCGGTACGGTGCGCGGTGAGGCAAATGATGCGAATCTTTGTAGGCATCGTTATAACGGGTACGCCATACGGTAAACGCGCGGGCCTGGCGCCAGGTAACGCCGACAACCGGGTAGTTACGGTAGGCCGGGTGCGAGAAATAATTCTCTACCATCGGTTCGTTGGCAGCATAAGTGAAGTCGCTCAGCCAGACCAGCGTATCCGGGTAAACCGGAACGGTATCACGCAGGATGAAGTCCGAACGTTTTTTGGTTTTATCCCACCGGTAGTTGGCGGCATCGCGCTCAACGAACAATGAATAATTGTATTTTAACAGGCGCACGTCCAGTTCGTTACGGTCAAATATCTTATCGTCGCCCTGGTAAAACATCCCCTGCAGTTTATTAAAGTTAGCATTGGCGCCTTTTTTACCGCTCGGATTGAAGGAGATCGGATAATGCTTTACGTAGGTCCAGTTGATATATTTCTTACCGTTGGTGTTGGCATTGGCACCCTTGGGCGTGATAAAGTATTTCGGGTCGTTCAGGTAGTTCGTGATAGCGATCGAGTCGCGCACCCAGTTCACAAATTGCTTGTATTGGCTATTGGTAATCTCGGTTTCGTCCATAAAAAACGCAGGAACGGTTACCTGTTTGGTTTGCGCTATCTGCGCGAATGTCACATCCTGGTCTGTCTGCCCCATCAGGAAGGAACCCGCCGGAATATAAACCATGCCGTACGGAACCTCAGCCCTGAAAGTTCTTTGCGGAATCCCGGTCACTTCGCCCCGGTCGCCGCTGCCTTTGCCGCAACCACCAAGTACTATGCCACCGGCCAGAGCCACTATCAGAAAATAAATCTGCTTCATCTTGAACTTAAATCAGTTGTTTAATAAGGGAATAAGACCCAACTAATATATCTAAATTAGATTAATCCAAACACAAATTTGTTTTTTTATATTTAAACAATTTGCCGTTATGGGTAACAAAAATATAAATTAATAGTTTACCTTAACAAAAAAACGCTATAACTTAATCTTCGTCGCTCCCCGTCTCACCAGACATAAATATGTGGCGGTATACGGCTTAGCCAGACTGAAAGTTGCGGCTTTGTTACTATAAATTACTATTAATTATTTGTTTACCATCTTTACATATTGCTCGATGGCCATGGTCATGGATGGCGCTCCCGGAGTAGGGGCTGGGATATCAAGGATCAGGCCTGCATCGAGCACGGCTTTATGGGTGGTAGCGCCGAAAGCGGCTATCCGGGTGTTATTCTGCTTAAAATCAGGGAAGTTCTTGAAAAGCGACTGTATGCTTGAAGGGCTGAAAAATGCCAGTACATCATAGAAAACATCGGCCAGATCGGACAGGTCGCTGCACACGGTGCGGAACAATACGGCCGGGGTAAAATTGTAACCGTTGTCGAGCAAAAATTTTTGGGTTTCTTCCGCCGCTACGTCCGAGCAGGGGTAAAGGAATTTTTCACCCGAATGCTTTTTCAGCACTTCGGCCAGGTCC
>JAFDZK010000344.1 GCA_018267005.1 Bacteroidota bacterium | reverse complement strand
GGCCGTTCAGAATTTATAGAATTGGCAAACGGTGTCTTTGATTATGTCATTGATCGAATGGAACCACTACATCCGGAGCCAACCCGAAAATTGTGGGATGCTGGTAATTTCGTGGATGTTCTCTTGAATGAGGAAATGCTCCCTATTGATCGAGACCAATTAGAGACTATGTTCGAACATTATTTGATTGGACACATCGCAGATTTGGCCGCGCAAGCAGACGAAATGATCACCAAATTGAATTAACATTAGCAATTCAGTGTTCTTTCTAATAAAAAAAGCAAATAAAAGCCCCTAACGTCGTGTTGATAGTTAGGGGCTTTTATTTGCGGTTCCATTTCCGAAAGCATGTGCATACCGATCACCGGCAGCCTGAATACTTATAGGTCTTTTTTTTTAATTGCTGTTCGTCGGTTACGATGATCCCCGGTTTCCCAATTAGTCGATTACCTTTCCTAATCTCTAAGGCTCCCGATACAGTTGTCCTTTAGTTTTTCTCAAAATAATGGCATCCCCTTCGGGCCTGGCTTTCCGCTGTATCTGCTCCGCAGGATGCCGCTGCAATCCATGATGCGAAAAGTGGATGGTATTTCCTTTGTAACAGCCGCGAAGGTTTGATCGATCCGGTATTAGGTTTTCCTTTTTCTGCTCGCCGGAGGTTTCTAATCGCTACGCTCCAATGGCATTTATTATTTAATCAATGAATATTTTTAGGCGAAACGGGTAAAAAGCGCAGCTAAAATCAAGACCGGAGATGTCGTGTGGTTTGCAAAAGACTACGGCATAAACGGTTTCCTCCCCAGAGGGTCCCCTCCAATTATTCCGTTTCCTTTTGCCCCCTGCCGGTCTTTACGATTTGCTTTCTTTTTTCCCTTTTTCTTTTAAAAATAATCAATCAGGGCAGACGGGCGAAAGGAAAAGCAAACAACAAATTATTCATTCTTTAAACAAAATGTTATGCTATTCACAGGACGATTAACCGCAAACGCAGAGCTTAAAGCGGTCAAGGGGGACAAAACGGTAATCAATTTTACCGTAGCCATTAACCAAAAATGGAAAAACAAAGCGGGCGAAAAACAGGAAAAGACCGCATTCGTAGACTGCGCTTACTGGCGCAATTCAGGGGTTGCCGAATACCTGACCAAAGGTGCAGTAGTCGAAATTTCGGGATGGATGGAGGCGCAGGCCTACCAAAGCAAAAAGGACGGTCTAAAAGGGCGATTGGTTTGCACCTGCGATACCATCAAACTCTTTTCACTTGTCGCCAAGGCTGAACCCAAAGCCGAACCCGCAACCGCACCCTACACCACAGGCGCAGGGGCTGACGATGATTTGCCTTTTTAACCCATTTACCGACACGATTTAAAAACCATTCAAAATTTAAACATCATGGCACATAATATCAATTTCAATGAGCAAACAGGACAGCACAGTTTTTTCAGCGTAAAGGAAAAGGCATGGCACGGATTAGGGCAAATAGTTGAAGAATACCCTACAAGCAAAGAAGCATTGCAGTTCGCAGGGCTTGACTTCAATGTAGTTAAAATGCCGAATATCCACTGCTTACAGGATGGAACGGAAACCATATCCAAAAATTCATTTTTCACCTACCGTACCGATAATGGCGCAATATTAGGCGATAAAGTGGGCACAGATTACAGCATCGTTCAGAACCGGGATGCTTTCAGTTTCTTTGACGCTATCGTTGGCGGGGACGGAATGCAGTACGAAACCGCAGGGGCTTTAGGCAACGGTGAGAAGATTTTCATCACCGCCAAACTGCCCGGCTATATCAAAGTAGGTAACGACGATTATATCGAAAAATACCTATTCCTGACCACCTCGCACAATGGCTCGGGCAGTATCACCGCAGCTTTTACACCTATAAGAATTGTTTGCCAAAATACGCTGAGTGCTGCTTTGCGTAACAGCTCCAATACGATTAAGATACGCCACACCGCCAGTGCAGAGGAACGGCTGAAAGTTGCACACAAGGTCATGGGCATATCAAACAGCATGGCCGATGAACTGGACGGCATCTTTAACCAGTGGGCGAAAGTGCGCATCACCGATAAGGACGTCATGAAGCTGATACAACAGGCGATGGCGCCAAGCAGGGAAGTAATCAAAAGCCTGCAAACAGGCGAGGAACTTTCGACAGTCTTCAAGAACATCTGCGATAACGCTTTTATGTACGCAATGGCAAGTCCCACCCAACAGACTGAAACCACCAAAGGCACTTTGTTCGGCGCATACAATGCCATCACCGGGTACTTCCAAAATGTCAAGGAATACAAGGACGATGAAGCCAAAGTAAAATCCATTATCGGCGGTACAGGACAACTACGTACACAGGCGGCATTTGACTTATGCCTTAGCTATGCCAAGAACGGCGCAGAAGTATTAGCACTTAATTAATTATCCAAAGGGGGAGCGATCCCCCTTTTCATACCAACGCTATTAACAAAAAACACGGTTTAAATTTCATAGACATGACAACGAACTTTTTTCAAAATATCATAAACCTGAACGTTCCCGGCCATTGGAACCTCAGCATTACCACCGATGAACAAGGCAAAATTAAAATCATTGGTATGTATAACGTTCCGAAGAACGGCTCACAGGCATCCAAAATCGTACCGCCCTTTGTCATGGGTGGAACTGCCGAAGAAATGGACAGCCAGTTTTTCGATACCATAGAAAAGCCCGTACAGGAAACCGCAGGGTTTTTCAATAATATGGAAGATTACCGCAAAGGCTTGGAAAAAGCAAAAGCCACAGCCAATGCGAAAACAGCGACGACCACTGCCAAACCCGCAACAGCAACGGCCACTAAAACGCCCGACCAAGAAATGCCCGACCTAAAGGCCGAGAAGAAAAAGGCGTATGACACCGCACTCAAAACCATTAGCGACCTACAGGCAGATTGCAAATACGAGGAAGCCATAGCCCTGATACCTACGACAGCCGAATATCCCGAAAAGGAAAATGAGCTAAAGAACCTGCGGAACGACCTTAACCGCAAAAAGGAACAAATGGCACAATTCAGATTATTATAACCTTAAACGATACGACCATGTACAACCAATTATTACCGAGGGTATTTATCCATAAGGAAAACGGACAGGAAATCAGGTTGACCGACCCCGACAGCAACCTCAGTCCCGAAGATGTATGCGACAGCTATTCTGCACTTTACGCCATACTGGCTACTGCCAAAATCGTCGGGCCTGAATTTAAGAACGACACCGCAGAATACCAGTTTGTAACCACATTAGGCACAAAAGGATAATATGAAATCATTAACACAGGCAGGCTTTATCAGCCTGCCTAAATCAAAAAGACAATGCAAACTCTACCAGCAATTAGGAACATTCGCCCAAAGCCTCAATCAGCTACCCGATGCGCAGGCCGTATTAAAGGACAGAGCCAAATCAGCCCCGGTATACCAAGTACCGATGGTTTTTTAAACCACAGCTTTATGCCTGTATGCGAAACTGCCAAACGTTTACCCGACCAAGCGGAAACCGAAAATGGCTTTTTTAAATCGGCAAAGCATTTAGCCGAACTGAACCATCTACAATTAACGGATGTAAGCGGGTATGCCTTTCCCTATAATATCCTGCTTGCACACCGTGAAATACGAACCAAGCTGAACAGGCAACCCTACGAAACTGAACTGCTGATTACCGAAACGGTCAAAGATAAACAGGTGGCATTAGCTACCGAACAGGTTTATGAGGTGGGTAACCAACTCTATTATATCCCTGTCATTCCTCTTTACCGCTTTTTGCGGAAGAAAGAGAACAAGCGTTGCGGTGCCTTATTACTTGCCGTAATGAGCTACTTATACAGGGAAGCGGGTGTACCATACTACCGTGATGAGGAGGGATTTATGTACGATGAATATGAGATAAATAAGGAGTTCTTTCTCGAAAGTTACCGTGAAAATCCGGACGACTACGAGGAAGATATTTCCGACATCCTCAGAAACGATATATGCGGGGACATCATGCAACGCAAGTTGTATAACCGTTATCATCTGGAGCATTTAGAAGAAAATATCTCAAAGTTCAAGCCTGCAAATCCCTTTCAGGAGGAGTGCCACCTTATCGCCAAAGATTCGTTAGAACTTTTCCGTGATTTTCCCAAATGTTCCGTTTTCCAAAATATCGCACCGCCGGATGAAAACGATGATA
>JAFDZK010000343.1 GCA_018267005.1 Bacteroidota bacterium | reverse complement strand
ATTGAGTCAGGTCAGGATACGGAAGTGATCATAGATGGTAAACGTGTATTAATGTTCGGCTCGAATTCTTACCTCGGATTAACCAATCACCCCAGGATCATTGAAGCCGCTAAAAAAGCCACTGACAAATACGGTACCGGTTGCGCAGGATCAAGATTTTTGAATGGCACACTTGATATTCATATCGAGCTGGAAGAAAAATTGGCTGAGTACGTAGACAAGGAGGCCGCCGTTCTGTTCAGTACCGGTTTCCAGGTGAACTTAGGTGTTTTGTCGAGCATTCTGGCAAGCAGGAGCGACTACCTGATCCTGGATGAATACGATCATGCTTCGATCATCGACGGCAGCCGCCTGTCGTTCTCAAGGGTTGTTAAATATGCCCATAACGACATGGCCGATTTGCGCCGCAAGCTGACCATACTGCCCGAAGACGGCGTAAAGCTGATCGTTGTCGACGGCATTTTCAGCATGGAAGGCGATATTGTAAAACTGCCCGAAATTGTCGAGCTGGCCGAAGAATTCGGCGCGAACATTATGATCGATGACGCGCATAGCCTGGGCGTTATCGGCGAAAAAGGGGCCGGCACCGCCTCACATTTCGGCATGACCGACGATGTCGACCTGATCATGGGTACGTTCAGTAAGTCGCTGGCATCGCTTGGCGGGTTCATCGCTGCCGATTTCGCTACGATCGACTACCTGAAACACCGTGCCCGCTCGCTGATGTTCAGCGCGAGCATGCCGCCCGGTGCGGTTGCAAGCGTGCTGGCCGCACTGGAGATCATCATTAATGAGCCCGAGCGTATAGCCAAGTTGTGGGATAATACCAATTATGCCAAAAAGCTGCTCATCGAAGAAGGCTTCGACCTTGGCCCGACGGAAAGTCCGATATTGCCGATCTACGTACGCGACAATGAAAAGACCTTTATTGTTACCAGGTACCTGCAGGATTCGGGCGTGTTTGTAAACCCGGTGGTATCCCCTGCTGTTCCTTCCGATTCATCCCTGCTGCGTTTCTCACTGATGGCTACACATACATTTGCACAGATTGAAGAAGCTATCGACAAAATAGCCAAAACGTTTAAGGTAGTTGGCGTAACAACCATCAACGAAAACATATGAAGAAAATAATTCCGGTCAACTCTAAAAAAGAATTGGCCCAATTTATCGATTTTCCGCACGACCTGCACAAGAACGACCCCAATTATGTACCGGAATTATTTATCGCTCAAAGGGATATTTTAACAACACATCCTTTTTTGAAGCATTCGTCGCTGCAGCCTTTCCTGGCGCTGGAAGGTGACAAAGTGGTTGGCCGTATTTGCGCAGTAATGAACAACAACCACAATGCTTTCAACAAGACCAACGATGGTTTTTTCGGTTTTTTTGATTGCATTAACGACCAGGAGACGGCCGACCTGCTGTTCAAGGCGGTGGCCGATTGGTTAAAGGAAAAGAAAGTGTCAAAGATCGTTGGGCCGGCCAATCCCTCCACCAACGAAACATGCGGTTTACTGGTCGAAGGCTTCGACAGTTCGCCCCTGGTAATGATGACCTACAATCCGTCTTACTACCCTACGCTGATAGAAAAGGCCGGTTTTAAAAAACAGGTCGATTTATTTGCGTGGAGTTGGCAGGGCCACAGTTATAACGATAAATCTGTTAAGCTGCTCGACAAGCTTACCGAACGCCTGAAGCGCAGCGATATTACCATACGCAAAGTAAACCTGAAGAAGTTTAAGGAAGAGGCTGCTGCTCTGCGCGATGTGTATAACTCGGCGTGGGACAAGAACATGGGCTTTTTCCCGATGACCAACGAAGAATTTGACTATACGGCCAAAGACCTGAAAATGATCCTCGACCAGGATTTCTGCCTCCTTGCCGAACAGCATGGCAAGATCGTAGGTTTTGGCGTGGCCATTCCGGACATTAACCAGATACTGAAGTCCGTTAAAAGAGGACGATTGCTTCCTACGGGCATTTTTAAATTACTGTTCGGCAAAAGCAAGATCAAAGGTATCCGTATTATGTTGCTGGGCGTGGTTGAAGGTTACCGTAAAATGGGTATCGAAGCGGTATTGTACGGAACGATCATCAAGGAATACGCGCGGAAAGGACTTGAATACGCCGAAGCTTCGTGGAGTCTGGAGCATAACGACATGGTAAACCGGGCCATCGAGGCCATTGGCGGCAAACATTACAAAACATACCGTATATACGAAAAATCGGTCTGAAACCAAAACCGGAAATACCCTATCCCGGTAATATAGAATGTAGCCAATCTTAAATGATTGGCTATTTTCATTTACAGGTAATCTTTGTAAAATTAAAGTTAACTTCTTGTCAAAACCCTGTTATTTGAACATTTTCGCAAAAAAGTCAAACTAAATAATTCTATACTATGAAAAGCAATGTAAAACCTGCCGAAGGTAAGCTGGGCATACTGATCCCGGGCCTGGGTGCGGTAGCAACTACCTTAATTGCCGGCGTCGAAGCTGTAAAAAAAGGCATTTCACAGCCTTTCGGCTCGCTAACCCAGATGGGTCACATACGCCTGGGCAAGCGAACCGAGAACCGTTACCCTAAGATCAAAGATTTCGTACCATTAGCCGAGCTGAACGATATCGTTTTTGGCGGATGGGATGTATATGAGGATAATGTTTATGAGGCCGCCAGCAATGCCCGGGTGTTGGAGGCGGGCTTGCTGCAAGCCATCAGGCCCGAATTGGAAAAGCTGGTGCCCATGAAAGCCGCTTTTGATAAGAACTATGCTAAAAATCTGAATGGCGCCAACATAAAAACGGGAACGCGCCGTGAGCTGACCGACCAGGTGATCGAGGACATTCAATCTTTCAAATCAAAAAATAACTGCGACCGTATCGTGGTGTTGTGGTGCGGTTCAACTGAGATCTACTATGAAGCGTCCGACATTCACCAGTCGATAGAAGCTTTCGAGCAGGCACTGGACGACGACGATAAGCGTATTTCGCCAAGCATGGTTTATGCTTATGCGGCGTTAAAATTAGGCTATCCGTTTGTTAACGGTGCGCCCAACCTGACAGTGGACATTCCGGCCCTTGTGGAACTGTCTAAAATGACTGATACGCCTATCGGGGGAAAAGATTTCAAGACCGGTCAAACCCTGATGAAAACCATTCTTGCTCCCGGCTTAGCGGCCAGAGCACTGGGTATTAAAGGATGGTTCTCCACCAATATCCTGGGTAATCGCGACGGGTTGGTACTGGACGATCCGGACAATTTCAAAACCAAAGAAGTCTCAAAACTTGGCGTATTGGAAGATATTCTACGGCCGGGGGACCATCCCGAGCTTTACGGCGATATTTACCATAAAATACGTATCAATTATTATCCGCCGCACGGGGATAACAAGGAAAGCTGGGACAATATCGATATCTTCGGCTGGCTGGGCTATCCGATGCAGATCAAGATCAATTTTCTTTGCCGCGATTCGATCCTGGCGGCACCGGTGGCCCTGGACCTGGCCCTGTTCATCGACCTGGCAAAACGCGCCGAAATGAGCGGCATCCAGGAATGGTTGTCATTCTACCTCAAATCGCCGCAAACCGCACCCGGGTTGCGGCCGGAAAATGATATCTTTAAGCAATTGATGAAGCTGCAAAATACTTTGCGCCACCTGATGGGCGAAGACCTGATAACACACCTGGGCCTGGATTATTACCAGGACCTGGTCGAAGCATTATAATGTTGTTTCATAAACTTACTTCCACCTGCCTGGGCATAGGCTATATCGGCAAAGGGGCCGGTACGGTAGCAGCAATTGCCTGCTGCATTTGCTGGTATTTAGCCTGGGCAGGCGGATTTCCTCCGATAGCGATTTCGCTGGCGGTAACACTTTTTATAACTTTACTCGGCATTTGGTCGTCGGGTGTTGTTTCCCGTATTTGGGGGAAAGATCCGTCGCGGGTGGTAATCGACGAAGCAGCAGGAATGTGCATCACACTGCTTTTTGTTCCGGTCAATATCGTTCATGTTCTGGCAGGGTTGGTGTTGTTCCGTTTTTTTGACATAGCAAAGCCGCTATTAATAAAAAAGCTGGAACGGCTCCCCGGCGGCTGGGGCATAATGCTGGATGATGTGCTTGCAGGCATATACGCCAGTATCCTATTGCAGGCCCTTATTTGGCTCAAAATCTGAGGCTCGTTAAAAAATTAATCAATTGATTAAT
>JAFDZK010000342.1 GCA_018267005.1 Bacteroidota bacterium | reverse complement strand
CCGATGCCTTCAAATTCGCCCGGACGGGTACGCGGTTTCCATATCCCGGCGCGCAGGGCAGTTACCTTACCGGTGTTCGCCAATAAATGCGCGGTAGTAACCAACTGGTCTTCGGTCTCGGCGCTGCACGGACCCGCTATCAGCAGTGGTTCAGATTTCGCCTGTATCCATGATCCAAGCGGCTCTATGTTCAAGTCAATTTTCATGTCTGTTTATTGTTCTATTGTTGGATTGTTTTATTGTTTTCTTTTCTTCCGACTACTTCACTACCTTCTTTACACTGATGTATTTCCGGCTGATCTTTTCCTGGGCCCGCAATTTTTGCTCGCGTTCGTTCTGCATGGCTTCATCCTCATGACGCTGGTATTCTCCCAGGATGTTGAAGTTGTGCGTGTATTTGAGCACCTGGCGAATGGCGGTATCGTATTGTTTGGTGTTATCCCATTCTACGTCTACATAAAAGTTGTACTCATTGCGTTTGCCCAACACCGGCATCGACTGGATCTTGCTCATGTTGATGTTCTGATCGGCAAACACCTGCAGCACTTTAGCCAGCGCCCCTACCTGGTTGCTCACCTGGAAGCAGAGCGACGCTTTATTGGGATCCTTCTTTTCCACGTTCTCATGATGGGTAAGGATCAGGAAACGTGTAAAGTTCTTTTTGTTGGATTCGATGCGGCGCTCCAGAATATCCAATCCATAGAGTTTGGCGGCGAGCGTATTGGCGATAGCGACGGTATCGGTCAATTGTTCGTCGTGAATGCGTTTTGCGCATGCGGCCGTGTCCGAGCTTTCAACCACTTTAAGGTGCGGGTATTCATCGAAGAAATCCACGCACTGGCGTATGGCAATGGGGTGGGAGGTTACGTACTTCACGTCTTCGAACTTCACGCCGGGCAGCGCCAGCAGGTGCAATTGGATGGGCAGGTACACTTCGCCTACAACCGGGAAGTTGTAGCTCATCATCAGCGAATAGTTTGGCAGGATGCTGCCTGCGATACTATTCTCAATGGCCATTACCACGTAATCGGCGTCTTTATTCTGCAGCGCCTCGAACGTTTGCTTGAACGAATTGCATTCGATGGTCTGGATGTCCTCGCCGAAATGCAGGAAGGCTGCTTCCTCGTGGAAGGAGGCTCGTATGCCCTGTATCGCAACTTTTGGTCTTTTCTCTTTCATAACCCGCTGTTAAGCAAAAAGTCCCGGCTTTTTTGGCCGGGACTTTTCAGTTTCTTCTTATATGTTTAGTGCATATTAGTCCCGGCTCTTACTGGTAAAGTAAAAGTAGTAACCGTAAAAATATGCGTTGTTAAACTTCATTGTTGTTAACTATGCCGCTAATGTACGCGAAAAAAGCGTGTTGTCAATAGAAAATTTTATTTTTCTGAAAAATTAGGGGTTGAACAGAATATTATTTGCCGTTCATCGTGCACTTATTTGTGTCTTCAATAGATTATATATTAGATCATGGGTGACTCTGACCTAATTGAATGCAATAATAAATTCTATCCCGGTAATAATTATTATTGATAAAAAAATGCCACCGAATATAATTGCAGATTTTTTTAATTTCTTATCATCCTTAGTCCTTATCCATGAAATTAGATTGAAAAACAGATAACCCATTCCGATGATTATTATAGCCACTTTTAAAAGTGTCAGAATTATATAAATGGTGTTTTTGTGCATATTAATTCGTGGTTCTACTCTGAAGTTCACGACCTTCCGCTTATTGTCAGAAAGGGCGTGGGCAATCGTAGTAATCAGCCCTTCGCCAGCCTGAATATCGTAAATAAATGATGCGCCTCGTGCAGCAGGAAAAATTCGGTCCATTCGGTAATGGTCATTTCGCCGAATTTGGGGTGGGTGCCTTTCAAAGTCAATTCATCATCCGGTAAATTGGTGATCAGTTCCAGTATCTGCCGGCGGTTGCCGTTCAAACGGTTCATCAGCTCACTCAGCGGCAATTCACGCGCAGTAAGGAAATCCGGTTCGTTATCAGCTTTATAAGCGTTAAAAGAAGGCGTTCCGCCCTTTAACATCTGGTGAACACGAGCAATAAATACCGGCTGGTAGCTTACCAGGTGCGCAATGTTGTCCTTAATGCTCCATTTTCCGGGCTCGGGCTCGTGTGTCAATCGCTTTTCGTCTATGTGTTTAATGAGCTCGGCAACGGCAAGGTGCTGGGTTTTGAGACGGCAAACGAGGGCGGAATAAAGCATGACTATAGCGACAAATAATAATCCAAACTTGCGTAAAGTTCCTCTTCCGTGCAAATATTATCTATGCGGCATTGGCCTATGCGGTTCAGCAATGAGGCATTGATGCGGCCTTTCTGGTTTTTCTTATCCTTCAGCATGATGCTGTACAGGGTTTCATAGCAATCTTTATTGAGATTGTATTTCGGGTAAAGGCCCATGATCACCTCGGTTATTTCTTCCAACTCGTCATTACTCAAACCAATTTTGACAGCGGACAATTTGGCCTCGCATATCATTCCCGCAGCAATGGCCTCGCCGTGGGTAAGCGGGTTTTCATCGTTCATCAATGAATAAGTTTCAATAGCATGACCGATGGTGTGGCCGTAATTCAGGCTTTTGCGGATGCCTTTTTCAGTGGGGTCAGCGATTACCACATCATTTTTTATCTCCACTGAATGGTAAACCAGTTCAGCCGACGGTTTTTGGAGATTGCTGCTTCTCAATCGGTTCCAATAAGCTGCATCGGCTATCAGGCCGTGTTTGAGCATCTCTGCCAGGCCGGAAAGAATTTGCCGGGGCGGCAGGCTTTGTAAAAATTCATGCTCGATGAATACCGCTTTTGGCTGGGTAAATGTGCCGATAATGTTCTTGATATTTTCCAGGTCGATGCCCGTTTTGCCGCCGACCGAAGCATCGACCTGCGACAGCAGGGTAGTGGGCACATGCACGAAATCGATGCCGCGTTTAAACGTCGATGCCGCGAAGCCGCCCAAATCGCTGATAACGCCGCCGCCCAGGTTAATGAGCAGGCTCTGCCGGTCGGCGCCGAAATCGATCAGCATCTTCCATATACCGATGCAGAAATCGATGTTTTTGCTTTCCTCTCCCGCATTGATCTCGATCAGGTCGTAATTGTCAAAATCCTTTAAATGTTCCCGCAGCAGCGGCAGACAATGTTTGCCGGTGTTTTCGTCGGTCAGTATAAAAAAGCGCGAATAGTCGCCGCCCTTAATGAAGCCGGCTAATTTGGTCAACGCATTATTAAAATAAATGGGGTATCCTATGTTTTGCAGTTTGTTCATCAGATCACTTTGATTTTGGTCCCTTTGAATTCAATAACATCCCCTTTACGTACTTTGAGGCGTTTACGGTAGTCAACCTCTCCGTTCCACTTTACTTCGCCCTGTGATACGACGATCTGCGCCTCGCCGCCGGTATCCACCAGGTTGGTGGCTTTAAGTAGTTGGATGAGGGGGATAAATTCGCCTTCGAGCCTGAATTCTTTCATGGGTTGCCAAAAATAAAGTATTCACAGCATAATGAGTTATTTGCTTTGCATTTTCTAATTTTGCCTCATGCTCAATAATGATACTGTTGCCGGACCCGGTAAGGGTACGCTATCCTTTGATAATACCGAGATCGCTTTTCGTCACGATTCCGATGCCGACCTGAAACGTGCTTATTGGCTGTTCAGGATCATCAATATCAATTTCCTGGTTAAGATAGGGCCGCCCGTTACAAACTTTTTTATGAAGGTCGGTGTGCCTATCAAAAGCCTGATCAAAGCCACGATATTTAAACATTTCTGCGGCGGCGAAACGATCGCTGAATGCGACAGCACTATCAGGAAATTATACAACGGCGGCGTGGGGACGATCCTTGACTACTCTGTCGAAGGTGAGGATGATGAGCTGGTTTTTGACCATACGCGCGACGAGATCATTCGCACGATAAACCGCGCCAACGGCGACCCCATGATTCCTATTACGGTGTTCAAGCCCACCGGTGTGATTCGTTTCGGTTTGCTCGAAAAACTCGATGCAAAAGAACCATTGTCCGCTGAAGAAAATGCGGAATGGGAGAGGGCGCAGGCAAGGGTACTGGCGATCTGCAGCAAGGCTCACGAAACAGGCGAGCCTGTAATGATAGACGCAGAGGAAACCTGGATCCAGGATACCATCGATCTGCTTGCCCTGAACATGATGCGGCGCTTCAACCACAAGAAGGCTA
>JAFDZK010000341.1 GCA_018267005.1 Bacteroidota bacterium | reverse complement strand
GTGAACAGTACAATTAGCGAACCCCGCCAATCACTGAGAAACAGCAGAACCATCAACCCGGTGAGTAATGCACCAAGTACGCCTTCCGTTATAAGGCTTCTTAGCGAGTTGATGACATAGCCGGACTGGTCGAATTCGTAAGTTACTTTAATGTCGGCAGGAACGGCCGCTTGCATATCGGGCAGAGCTGCTTTTACACGTTTTACCACATCCCATGTCGAGGCATCGGCTCTTTTAGTCACCGGAATATAAACCGAACGTTTACCGTTGATTAACGCATATCCCGTGGTAATGTCAGCGCCATTCTCTACATGCGCAACATCATGTACATATACCGTTGGTCCGCTTACTGTCTTTAACGGAATATTGCCCAGTTCACTGATATCTTCAACAACCGTATTCTGCGGAGTGATCAGCATTTTATCGCCCACGCGCAGGTTTCCCGCAGGGCTTATGGTGTTGCCTTTGGCAATTGCAGCCACCAGTTCCTCCGGGCTTATATTGAAACTGCGCAATTTGTCCGGGTCGGCTTTTACCAGGACTGTACGCTGGTTCCCGCCGAACGGCGGGGGTGCGGATACGCCTGGCAGCGTTGAGAACATGGGCCGCACTTTAAAAAGGGCCAGGTCCTGTACCTCGGACAGTGATCGCGTGCTGCTGCTGAAAACAAGTTGTCCCACAGCGACGCTGCCGCCGTCAAACCGGGTAACAAAAGGAGATACGGTTCCGGGCGGCATAAAGGCCCTTGCCCGGTTAACCATCGAGATCACCTCGCCCGTTGCTTGTCCCATATCGGTGCCCTCGTAAAAGCTAAGCTTCAATAAAGCGATTCCTTGTATGCTTTTGCTTTCGACTGATTTGATGCCGGTGACATAAAGAAAATGATATTCGTAGTATGAGGTAACAAATCCTTCAAGTTGCTCGGCCGACAATCCGCCGTAAGTTTGCGCAACGTATATTGCCGGGGTCCCAAGCCTGGGAAAAATATCGATGGGCATCGAGGTTATCGACATCACCGAAAAGAACACAATGCCTATCATGGCTACTATAATGGTAACCGGCTTTCGCAGCGAGGAGATCAATAGCTTGATGATGCTGTTCATTGGTGATATGCGGTTAAAAAAAGATTGATATTCCCGGCGTATGCTGCCTTGTTCAGAAGGCTTTTCCAGGCATTGTAATACGCGACCGCAACATTGGCCTGCGATTGAAATAGCGATTGCTGGGCCTGTATCACATCATAATAATTCACTAATCCCGACTGATAGCGGGATAAAATAGCCTGGTAGGAAAAATTGGCAGATGTGAATTGTTGCGGGGCGATCTTTGCCGCTTCGAGTGCTTTTTTGTAGTTATTGTCCGCAATTCGAGCCTGGGTTTGAATATCGAGCTTCGTTTGCTCCAATTGTTCGCGACTGGCATCGGTATTAAGCCGTTGCTGCCTCCATAAAGGTTTTTGCCTGAAAATTTCGAGAATAGGGAAGGATAATTGCGCGCCGATGCCATAGTTGTAACGTTCGAACTGCCAGCCATCGTTTGCGTTTACCGAACCGTTGGCAGCTACTCCCGAGCCCCTGCCATACCCTGCACTCCATATTGTGAGCTTCGGCATGATATCCTTTTTGATCGAATTAAGCAAAAGCTCATTAGCCGTAACGCTTGCTTGCTGCAACTTAACTTCCGGATGTTCGGTTATCGATGTATCCGGCATAGCGCCTGCGCCCGGTGTGCTTGAGAAAAGGCTTGTATCCGATGCAAACCCGGATGGAAGGACGCCGCCCGTCAACGCCGTCAGCGATTGGAGGCTTGAATCGCGCTGCCGCTCATACGCTATTAGCTGGATCCTGGCGCTTGCAAGTTCTGCGCTGAAGGATGCCGAATCCGTGCCCGGTCTCATGCCGCTTGAGACCAGCGATTGCGACTGCTTAAGGTTAAAGACCGTGCGGTTAATGTTCTGCTTGTAAACCTTTGCGAGATCGTCAAGCAACGAATAATTGAGCCACGCGTTGATGACGTTTATCTGCTGCTGAAAAATCGTTAGGTTCTCGTCCGCTTGCCCATACTGCAAATTCCCTTTGGCCAGTTCAATATCCGCATGCCGCCGGCCGAATGTTACCGGATCCCAGGATAAGTTCAAAGCGGCAGCAGTGCCCGGCGTGCCCGAATAATTGTTTGCCTGGCTTGGCGGACCGGTGATCGGTATGATGTATTCCGGGTAAACCATGCCGGTAATATTATTATAAGTCGCATAGTCGGCCTGGTACGAGGCGGCCAGCGACGGGATGACAGTATTTCGTTTGGCTTTTATGGCTTCCTGGAGCGCCTCTGATTGCAAATGCTTCGCCTTAATTAACGGATAGTTGCGGATGGCCGTTTTTAGCAGGGAATCAAGGTATATACGTTTATTCTGGCCGTAGCCATTATGACCAAATACCAGCGAGATCAAAATCGTTAAAAGGCATAAGCGTTTGATCATATAAACTGAACTTTATGTTTACAAACTTAAAAGCGAATCCTGTAATTATCCGGGAGGTTATGAATTAAATTAAGCAAAGTCTGGTATACAAGGCAAAAAAACAAAGGCCGATCTGCACCTTATGGCCGGCCGGCTGCCTTTTCCCAATATCGTTATTCAAAACAACATTATCTAATGTTTGAGAGCAAATACAATAGACGATTAAGAAAAGAACATAGACGAACGCTATATTCGGCGGTAGGGCGCCCAAAAATTACTGAAACGGAACGGAAGAACTGTCGAAGGCTGTTAAAATATTCGGCTTTAATTAAACGGGTTTATTTGCTGTTGAGGATGATCATCTCGATCACGTCGGTAGCGTTTTTGCATTTGCTGACCGATGTTTCGAGCGAATGTAATATGTCGCTATATTTGATCAGCCGTATAGGGTCCTTTTCGGTTGCAAACAGGTCGGCCAGCGCGCGGTGATAAGCTTTTTCGCTTTGGTTTTGATAGTCTCCTATCTTTCGGCAGGAACCAAGCATAGCGTCCGGATCGTCAATTTTAGCCATTGAGCTAACCAGGTTTTGTATCTCGGTGCACGAGCTCTTAACATATTCCGCTATCTCACTTATTGCCGGAATGAATTGCTCCAAAGCATAAGTATGCATCCTGCTGGCAGCTTCCTGGATATTGTCGGCCACATCGTCGAGCACCGAAGTAAGCCGATGGATATCTTTCCGGTTAAAGGGAGTGAAGAAAACCTTATCGAGTCCAAGATAGATTTTGTGGCTGATGTCATCGCCGATTTCCTCAAGCGCATTTATCTGCTTATAAAGCGGTTCGCGGTCCCTGGCTGTGCAGGTGCTTACCAGGGCAATTAACAATGCCGACATATCAGTTATATTTTTTGCAGCCTGGTTAAAAAGGCTATAGAACAGCTTGCGGTGCGAAAAGAAGTCACTAAATAAGTTCCGCATAGGGTCAGATTTGGACTGCCAAAAGTACTGCGGCTGTGTTAAGTCAATATTAAATTAAGAAAAGCTGTTAGCGCAGGGTTTTGGTTTCAAAACGCCTGAAAAGTGCTTTTGTGCTATCGTTTGATTGTCAGTGAGTTGAGAGAAAATTAACTAATAATTACCAGATTTAACTGACGGGTTTTGGGCGTTTTTTCAGGCGGGCAGGGCTTTAACGTTACCAAATGTTAATTCATTCTTAACATTGAGGTAATACCGCGTGCGCACCTTTGAGCCGAAATTTAATTTAACCTCACCCAACATGAAACGAACTTTTACAAAACTCGCGAGCACTGTTTTGTTTTCGGCCCTTATTTCAACGGCGTTGAGCAGCGGTGCACAGACGACTACCTTAGCGTCGTCCGCTACACTGAACAAAACGACAGAAAAAACAAATTTACCAGCAGAAGAAACAGTAGCGGCGAAAGCAGCTCACCATGACGATCCGCCGGATAGCACCTGGAAGCCACAAAGAAGGCTGTGGGGTTATGCTTTCGGTGACGAGTACTTTGACGCACATGCCGATGCTGGCAACCGCGGCGCTGAAAATAACTACGTGAACGTGCCCACTTACAGGAATGCTTTCCAGTTCCGTCGTTTGTATTTAGGATATGATTATGATATAACCAAAAGATTTAAAGCTGAGGTGCTGTTGGCAACAGAGCCTACGGCCAATACCGGCGTTAACGGTTCGACATCGATTCAAAACGGCGATAATTTGGTTGATAACCACATGGGATTCTT
>JAFDZK010000340.1 GCA_018267005.1 Bacteroidota bacterium | reverse complement strand
CGGCGTTTTCAATTCGTGACTGGCCACACCGATAAACTCATCCTTACGTTCCATCGCCCGTTTCTGGTCGTCAATGTCAGTCGCCGTGCCGACCCAAAAAATAATGTCGCCATTTTCATTCCTTAGGGGTGTGGCCCTGTTCAGATGCCAGCGGTATATACCGTCGGCTTTACATTTGTAACGGTTTTCCACTTCGAACGGCTCGCCGGATTGTAAAGCTGCCATGAACCTTGCCATCGTACCGGCCCGGTCGTCGGGGTGAAGCGCGGTCATCCAGCCCGACCCGGCGCTTTCGTCAAGGTTCAGGCCTGTATAGTCGTACCAGCGCTGGTTGAAATAGTTAAAGCTGCCGTCGGGCAGGTTTGTCCAGGTCATGGGCGCTATGTGGTCGGCCAGCAGCTTAAAGTGTTCGCGGCTGATAAGCAGGTCGCTCGTGCGCTCCCGTACGGTAGTCTCGAGCATATCATTCATCAGCGCTACCTTTTTCCGCGACCGGTCCAATTCCCTGTTCTGCTGCTCCAGGCGCTCCTGGTTTGCTTTTTGCGCGGTAAGGTCGGTAATGATCAGGCTCAGCGTCATGCCTTCCTCCATCTCGATCATATTACACGATACCAGGCAGCAGGTTCTGTTTCCTTTGGTGTCTTTTATATAGATCTCTTCCTTACAGTCGTTGTCCCACGCTTTGGCGATCATGGCGTGGTACTGCTCCCAGCCTTCTTCCGGTATAAACAGGCTGAACACCAAACCGATAACCTTTTGCAGCGGCATTCTTACCATCGACGCGAACTTGGTATTGCTGTAAATTATGATGCCTTCGCGGTTCAGCGTCACGGCGCCTTCGTTCATCTTTTCGATAAAGATGCGGAAGGTCTGGTCGGCAGTTTTCATGGTATAGATACGGTGGCCGTTCTCGCCGTTCACGACGATAGCGTCCACTTTGCCGTTCCGGATGGCTTCGATGGTATCGGTTGCCTCCTCGAGCTGAATTTTAAGCTCTCTATTTTCGTTTAGTAATTGTTCAAATTCCTTTGAAGTCCCCATAATATACTCCTTGTTAGTATACTCCAAGCCCTTTCAAAACCTTTTCCTCGTCGGACATATCGCCTACAAGCCGTCTTACCTGCCCGGGCGCCTTTTTAACCAGCAGCGGCAGGGCGATCAATTGATCTTCCCCCGCTTTTTCAAGCTGCTGGTACACGTCCACAATCTCGAGGTCGTAGTTATCCTTCAGGTGATTTTTGCAGATTCTCTTGATATTCGAAACCGCCCTTACGGAGTTGGGCGACGTACCTGCAACATACAGTCGTAAAACATATAACTGGTCATCTTCGTCCCAGTTAAGCTCGGTCGCGGCTATAGTCATTCTTGTGTATAATACTTTAAGCCGGGATAATGTTTAAACCTACCAGCACTTTTTCCTTATCAGACAAATCGCCGATGATCTTGCGGATCGGCTCGGGCACTTTGCGCACCAGCGTCGGCACGGCCAGTATCTGATCGCCTTCAGCCAATTGCGGCTTCACCATCAAGTCTATTACTTCTATTTTGTACTGGCCCTTCAGGTGTTCTTCGCAGTATTGCTTAAGGTTGTTCAGGGCGGTAACCGATTTTTCCGTCTTACCGGCTACGTACAGCCTCAGTTCCCATCGTTCTGTACTATTCATTGCTTTTCTTTTTTGGTTCAACGGTTGGTTCCTCGCCGCGCTCCCCTCTTCTTAACCGCAGCATTTCCTGGCGGGCTTTTTCGCTGACTTGTTTCTTCAATTCTTCCTGGAGGTAAATCTTATTTAGCTCTTCTTCAGCCGACTCGAACTCGCTTTGCAGGCTCAGCACTTTGGCCTCCAGCACTTTCCGCCTGCGGCCGATCTCGCGATCCTTGGCATCCACTTCGTAATCGTGCAGGGCGACACCGGTCCGTTCCGTGATCTGCTGCGCCTCGCGCGCCGAGCCGGTAAGTATCCCTTGCGGCCCAAGGTAAACGTCGACCAGGTCGAGACCGTTGTCTGTAATCACAAACTCTCGCACCTGGTTGGAATGCTTCATGCCGCGCGATTTGATGATGTACAAGCCGCGGTTACGCTCGCCGTTCGATTCGATGTCCCTCACCAGCAGCCAGGTATCCACCAGAGACGAGATACCCTCGTCAGTCTGGTCGCCCACCACCGTATTTAAGGCCAGCGCGGTAAACATCACCGTAATGCCTTCGTTCTGCAGGAAATCGATCAGGCGTATCAGCATCGATTTTACATCCGATAATACACCTACCGTAATAAGGTTGGTTATCGGATCAAGCACAACCACCTCGGGCTTAAACTCCCTGATCAATTTGTGTATGGTAACCAGGTGCATTTCCAGCCCGTATAAAGTGGGCCGCGAGGCGTAAAATTTAAGCAGGCCGCCATCGATATGCCTGCCAAACTGCATGCCTATCGACTTCATATTGCGGATGATCTGCCGCGGCGATTCTTCAAAGGCAAAATACAGGCATCGTCTACCGTCGTTGCAGGCCTGGTTGGCAAAATGAGCCGCGATACTGGTTTTGCCCGTACCTGCAGTGCCCGATACCAGGATGCTGCTGCCTTTATAAAAACCTTTGCCTCCAAGCATACCGTCCAGTGCCTTTATACCGGTAGGTATGCGTTCCGACGAAGCGTTTTTTTCCAGGTTGAGCGAAGTTACCGGCAGTACTGAAAGGCCGTTTTCGTCGATCAGGAAGGGATATTCATTTGTTCCGTGGATGGAGCCGCGGTATTTTACTATCCGCATACGGCGGGTGGACACCTGGTCGATAATACGATGATCGAGCAAGATCACACAGTCGGACACATATTCTTCCAATCCATGCCGGGTAAGCTTGCCATCGCCGCTTTCGGCGGTTATGATGGCAGTTACGCCTTTTTCCTTTAACCAATGGAATAACCTCCGCAATTCAGCCCGCAGGATGGCGATATTCGTCAAACCTGCAAATAGGTTTTCTATCGTATCCAGCACCACCCGTTTGGCGCCAATGCTGTCGATGGCATAATTAAGGCGAATGAACAAGCCTTCCAGGTCGTAAGCGCCGGTTTCCTCTATCTGGTTGCGTTCGATCTGCACATGATCGATCCTGAGCCTATTTTCCTTCTGCAACTTCTGCAGATCAAAACCAAGCGATGCAACGTTCGTAGCCAGTTCGTCCGCTGTCTCCTCAAAGGCCATAAAAACACCAGGTTCGTTAAATTCGGCAGCGCCTTTGACAATAAATTCTGTCGATAATAATGTTTTACCGCAGCCGGCGCCGCCGCATACCAGCGTCGGCCGGCCTTTGGGAAGGCCTCCGCCGGTTATTTCGTCGAGACCGCTGATGCCGGTAGGTGTTTTTTCTAAAACTCTGTGTTGTATATTGTTTTTTGTTTCCTTCTTACTCATAATGATCTTCTGGTTTAATCAATAGAAGTGTCGGCTAATTTTTTGCTATTCAGGCAATTTCAACAACGGCAAAGCGATTTTGTTTTTAATCGCTATTGTCAATTTTTTGTTATCAGAAAGTATCGGCTTGTGCAGACGGGAGGGTAATGGCAAATATAATAATCGTGGCGGATATATGCCACGGGCGCCACAAAAAATAGCCAAAACAAGAAGCGTAAATTT
The DNA here is from genome assembly GCA_018267005.1 of Bacteroidota bacterium. Lineage (GTDB taxonomy): Bacteria > Bacteroidota > Bacteroidia > Sphingobacteriales > Sphingobacteriaceae > Mucilaginibacter. The sequence continues at coordinate 600 of JAFDZK010000340.1, read as the reverse complement.
TTTGTTTCAGATAAACGAATGTGTTTTTTACCTTGATCACGTTTTACTATCGATTAAATGCCTGCTGCTTCAGATAATATCCTGCCCGGAGAACTGTTCAAAGCCCTCTTTGAAAAATCGCCCGGGTCATTGCTGGTGAAGGCCGACGTTCCATATTTTACGATTGCCGCCGTCAGCGACGCGTACCTGCAGATCACATCGGCCCGGCGCGAAGACCTGGTCGGCAAAAGCTTTTTCGAGGTCTTCCCTGATGTGAACGACGATCCCGACGACCCATATACCGCCCGCAAAGTGTTTGGCCAGGTACAACGTACGGGCGAAAAACTGGACGTGCCTGTGTACCGTTACGACATGCTTGATCCGGCAAGCGGCCGGCGCGAGGAACGTTACTGGTCGTGCTCCAATATTCCTATAACTTGTAAAACCGGCGGGGTGGAATATATCCTTAATACGGTAGTAGATATCTCTGGGGAGGTAAAAGCCAAGCAAGCTGCTATCGAGAGCGAGAACAGGCTGCTGATGGCCGCCGAAGCTACCGGCCTGGCTGTATGGGAACTGAATATCCCGGAAGTGCGTTTCAGCTCTTCACCGCAGATGGCG
>JAFDZK010000033.1 GCA_018267005.1 Bacteroidota bacterium | reverse complement strand
TGAGTATCCTGGCCTACATACACCGGCGACGATAAAAGCCGGTATCCCCTATAGGACAGGCTGCCCCCGCTGAGGTAGCGTTCGACGTTGATCGAACTGGCAGCGCTGCCCGTTATAGCGGTAGTGCTCGCAAGCTGGCCTAATGCGGCATCGCCTGTCGCGTCCGATTGAAGGGTAAAGTCAAGCGGTGAAGTTAAGGTCAGCTTAGCGCTGGCATTGGTTATATTTACGACGGAGCCTGGCGCCATCGCAACTGCCGCGGTGCCGCCGCCTTTTATAGTTGGCGTACCTGTCGAGTTAATGGTGAGGTTGTCATTTATGGTCAGCGTAGCCCCCGTCGCTATAGTTAAAGTAGCCGTTTTAATCGTCCCGAACGTTACAGAACTTACCGTCGTGGACGAGTTTAGCGTTGGCTGATTAGTAAACGTCACATTCGATCCTATTCTTACGGCGGTATACTGGTTTGGTGTGCCGTTCGGGCTCCAGTTGGTGGTGGTTTCCCATGCGCTGGATGTAGTGCCTTTCCAGTCCATGGTGCTTTGCGAACACGACAACGTTATGGTAGTCGACGCTTTCCCGCTGGTATTGTATGCAATAACCGTATAAGTGGTCGAGGTGAAGGTAACCGTTGGCGTGCCTGAGATTTGTCCGGTAGAAGTATTGAACGTCAGACCGTCGGGTAGCGTAGCGCTGATTGTCCAGCCTGTGACGGCCACTTTTTTGATGGCGCCATTGCCATAGTCAGCGATATATAAACTCCCTGATGCGTCGGGTTGTACAGAGCGGGGGGAACTGAGCCCGGTTGCCTGAGTTATCGTTGATACAACGCCCGCAGAGGTCACTTTTTTTATGGCGTTGTTGCCATAATCGGCTACGTAGATATTTCCTGAGGCATCCATGCCCAGTTGGCGCGGAGCGCTAAATCCTGTTGCAAAGGTTGTTTTTACACCGGCTGGCGTAATCTTAACAAGGTTGTTTGCGGTATATTGGGACACATAAAGGTTGCCTGATGCATCGACAGCAGTCCCGTATGGACTGGTCAATCCGCTTGCATAGGTGCTGACCGTTGTCGTGCCCGCCGTAATTTCGTACACAACATTGTCGCCGGCATCAGCCACATAAGCGTTGTTGGACGAATCAAAAGAAATGCCGTAAGGCTGGTTAAAGCCGTTGATACTGGCCAATAAATTGCCTGACGAATCAAATTTTAATACCTGGCCCGTGCCGAAATTGGATACATAGATATTGCCCCTGCTATCGATCGCAACGCCAGTTGGCGCGTTCAACCCCGAATACAGCGTTGTTTTCGTGCCTGTAGGAGTTATAACGATCAGCGTATTGCCCGTTTCGCTGACGGTGTAAACATTGCCCGAACCATCCACGGTTACGTCCCATGGGCTTGTCACTGTCGCAAATGAATAAATAGGTGAATAGCTGCCCGTTGTAACGGTGCCTCCCGTGTTCGATGGTGTAATAGAAAATGCCGTACCCAGTGTTAAGGTATTGGTTGATGGAGTATACCTGATATTAGGCACCGCCCCAAATGAAAAAATAGGGGCCAATAATAACAGGTTAAGGTACCCCAAATACAAAAAAAGTCTTTTCAAAATAACCCGCTTTGAGTATTTGGACTCAAATATATTTTATTTGTACGATTATTTTTTGCTCTGGGTTATAAATAATAATTATTTGAAGAAACTTAACTTACTGTAAATATGATTTTTGTTTCGTTTATATTAAGTTTATGAACGCAATAAAGTAATAATAGTTAATATTGTAATAATAGTTAAGGTAAAATGAGGTTTTTTCGTAAGAAGAAATGGCAACGGGTTGTTAATATGTTGAGAAAAAGATGCCGGCAAACAGCAAACAAGCTAGCCTTTTTTATTGTATCAGGCGGCTTAGAAGGTTTTACGATGACGTGCAATAGCTTGAGGATGTACGCAGCCTGGCCCGGGGTGTTCGCCAACTGCTGATGAAGGGCCGCAGCCTTGTTAAAGATATCCTATTCGTTACAGTTTAACAAAGCGACTGCTGCCTAATTCTGTGTTGTTCTTGTTATCCAGTACCCTAACGGTGTAGGTTCCCGGTGGCAGATCGTTTACTGTTCCCTGCCACGAGGGCTGCGAAACGGTTGCTTGCTTTACTGTAAGGCCTAATGAATTGACTATACTGATATAATATCTCCCGTTGTCGCCCGGCGTATTGATCGAAAGGTTAAGTGTACCGGCGGCTGGATTCGGATAAACCGAAAGGTTGCCCGCAGCTATACCTGCCGGGTTAGGGTACATCACTTTCACCACGGCCGAATAAGTAATGTCGCCGTTTATATCCTGCTGTTTCAGCCTGTACAGGTTTGCTCCCATAACGGGGAATTTGTCAGTCAAACTATATGACCCGGCGCCTGTTGCGGCCATGCTGCCGATTATATTAAATGTTTTGGCGCTGTCGGTACTGCGTTCAACCGTGAAGTTGGTGTAATTACCCTCGTTCATGGTTTGCCAAGATACCTGCACCTGGGATTCTCCCTGCACTTTGGCGGCATTGAAGTTAATCAGTTGATAAGCATAAGCCGGGTTTTGACGAATAATCAGGATAAAGCGGCCGGATCCGTAACTTGCCGGGTCGGCAGTGTAAATATTGAATCTGTAAACCGGATTAGGGCGCAAGTCTACCGAATCTTTGGTGTAATTATCCTTCAGCCAAATGTCATACAACTGCGGCACCTGGTTTACCTGTGCCAGGTTCAATTGGTATATCCCGTCTTTTTTAGCCGATACCGATAGTTTTATAGCTTCGCTTGTTTTAGGATAGGGCACGGTATTGATCGCCAGGGACACGCTGTCGGCCGACAGGCTGGAAAGGCTGACTTTGCCGAACCCGGTTTTATATTCGCTGTCGTAGGCGCCCGAATAAATTGCCGAAGCGTTGTTGTCAAACCGCACCAGCAACTCGTCCGTATTCACCGTATCCATGCTCATCTTTAGTTTGATGAATGAATTGCTTGCCATATTGCCCGTGTGCGTATCCATAAAAAGCTGCAGGCCGGTATTTTGGGCAGTGCTTTTGGCTGTTTCGTTAAAGATCAATTGCGCGCCCGTTCCGGTAGCCACTACGAAAAAGCCCTGACCGCTGGCAATTACGTTCGTTGCATTGTTGGTGCCAACCCCGCCGCCGCCTTTAATATAGGCGCCATAGTTTTGGTTTAGCGGATTCAGCACGTAGATCGTGTTGCCTACGTTTACGCCATATATACCGGATGTCGAGGTGGTTGTTTGGAATGTCTCCCAGTCGATCGAACTGGGGTAAGGATTGCCGACCAGGTTGTCGCCCCGCACGCTTGTATTGCCTGAAGTAGTCGTATAGCCAAGATTAGATGATGAGGGCGTATACCAGTCGTGTACCGTATATGAACCCTGGTTGAGGCTGCCGGTGGCCGTCATGGTAACGCTTTCGGCAACCGTTCCGGGCGTATATTTATTGGCCAGGTTGGTTGTCCGGTCGCCCCTGAACCAAAACAGGAAGCCGTTGCCTACGGGTATATTATACGGACCGCCATCTGTATCCATGGTATAACTCGGCGCGCTGGCAATATTAGCTATGCCCCTGAAATTGCCCGATATAAACGTAGCGTTTGAATAGGCAATGTTTTCACGGTAAAGGTACAGGCTCGGGTTGCCGGTTTTGTCAAAGCCTCCGGTTGTGCCGCCGCTGCCTGTTACCAGCGCGGATCCCTGTACATAATTCAGGCTGTAAACTTTATTGCTGCTTACCGTGCTGGCGTATACCGGCGACGAAAACATCCGGTAGCCGCGATAAGAGGAACTGCCGCCAGTAATGTATCGCTGTACCTGGTAGCTGCCGGTAATCATTCCAACCGAGGTAGACGGCACCGCACCCAGGTAGCCCGAACCATAACTATCCGATTGAAATATAAAAAAGCCAGCGCTTGCGTTGTTCAGATAGGCCTGGTACCCTGATATGGTAATGCCTGACGTTGAACCGACATAAAAAGTGCCCGAGTTATTGATATTGGAGCCCTGGCCGGTAAGGTTGATCGTACACGGATTATTTGACCCGCCGGCATAAAAGGTGCCGGTATTGGTCAACGGACAATTATAGGTTCCCAGGGTAAAAGAAGCTGAAGAATCAGCAATGACCATCCCGGCATTGATCAGGCTCATGTTATTATTGGTACTCGTAAAATTGATCTTGGTGCCATGCAGGTAAGCTAATGACGACGAACCGGAATTTTGGAAGGCGCTGTTCTGGCCGCTGATGGTAAATGTCGAACCGTGGTCAGTATAGGTACCTGTGTTTGTCATCAGGTTCGCAGGGGTTCCGCTGCCGCTAAAATTAAAGGTCGAATTGTACGAACGCATAACGCCGGAGTTGGTCAGTGACGAGAAGTCGCCAAATTTGAAGGTGCATCCCTGCATGATATTCAGCGTGCCGGCGTTGGTTAAATTGCCGTGCGGATTGCTGGTGCTTTCGTCCATTACCGCATTCGAATTGAAATAGACAGTTGTACCCGAAGAAATAGCGAACGACGAATTATAACCCGCGCTTACCGTTCCGCTAATTGCAAATGCGCCCGATCCGGAAAATGTAAAACTAACCGCAGCGCTGGATGGCTGCGATGTGCTGACGCCCGAACCAATATTAAGCGTTATGCCGCTGTTTACACTAATGGTTATACCGCTTACGCCGTAATTGGTTGTTTTGAGCTGTCCTATCGTAATAGTGCTGCTCAAGGTTATGGTAGCGTTGCTGGTGTTAACTATGGCGATGTCGGTAGTGCCCGAACTGCCGGGGTAGCCGGAGCTTGGCGACCAGTTTGCCGAAGTTGTCCATGATCCGCTGCTGCCGCCGGCCCAGGTATAGGTAGTGCCTGCCCGGGCTATTTGCATCGAAAATACGGATAGAAGCAATACCAGTAAAAAAAGTAGAACTCTCTTCATCGTATATCAGATGTATCTGCAAAAGCTCGCTTTGCCGCCAACCATTCACACATAATCTCACGATGACTTTATACGATTAAATCTAATAAAAATGTTTTATTGAGATAAAAAATTTCTTCGAAGTTAATATAAATATTATAAGGGTTTGATTATAAGCGATATATGAGCAATTGAGTCGAGCCTTCTGATACCAAAAATCAACAGCGTACATTTACGATGTCTTAATCTTCTTCCTGGAAAATAGTTTCGCCGGCGTTTTTACATTTTTTAGAGCCGCGATTTTTGCTTGTCGAACCGCATTCAATAAGGTCGAAAAAATGCATATCAATAGCACGCCTATTTGCGGAAACGGGAGAAAGATCAGTTTGTGGCTGAACCGGCGGCCTGCTGTTTGCGGAACAAGCGGTAAGCTGCAAAAACAGAAGCGGCGATCACGAGAACGATCACCCAGGTATCAAGGGGGCAGGTAGCATCGGGGTCGTCACCGCCGCAGGGTAAGCCCTGCGCATGGGCTGCAGCAACACTTATTAAGATCAACGCTAACGCACTAAGTCCGGCCTTCAGTTTCATTTTCAAAAGTATTGGGTAATCAATGTTACAAATTTATTATTTCCTGCCGTAATATTTAACCTAAAGTTTTTTCCGGCATTAAGGATTATTCCCAGGCCTGGCATTATTATTTTAAATACTTTGGCCTCTGTTCCTTATCTTGCAAAAACCGTTCCGATAAAGCAAGAGAAACATTATGCGTGCAAAATGAGTACAAACAAGCATATTTTACGCGGAAGGGTTGCAAATTGTTTTATTTGGCAGCTTAAATGAGGAGATATTTACCATCGCTGATCATATTGTTATCGCTGTCGGCCATGGGCCGGCTGGCTTTCGGTCAGCAAAAACTGGTTACGGATACCAACCGGAAAAAACTTAACGATCTTTCCATAAAAGCGGCCGCGTCCTATACCGATGTCCATCAGCGGGCGCTTGACCTGGCCCGCGTACATAACTGGACCATCCGCAGAAAAACCAAAAGAGGCGGCATCGTTGTTTTGCAGGGGGTAAACCAACGGGGTTTTCCTGTATTTCTTACTACCGACGATAACGTCATTTCGGCTGCTACTACCAGTACGAATGCGGTTCAGCCCGGCGGCGTGCTTGGTTTGAACCTGTCGGGCTCAAGCTCGTTTTTGAACAACAAACTGGCGATATGGGACGGGGGATCCGTTTACAAACAGCACCAGGAGTTTGCCGGCAAAACCATAACCTGGAAAGACTCGTCCTCGATTATCGATCATGCTACACATGTGAGCGGCACCATGCTGGCTAAGGGGGTCTATCCTCCGGCCAAAGGCATGGCTTTTAATGCCTCGACACTTTTGTCGTATGATTTTAATAACGATGTTTCGGAAATGAGCGCCGCCGCGCTTAACCTGCTTTTGTCTAACCACTCTTATGGCGACGAGGCCGGCTGGAACTACAATGATGCGCAAAGCCGTTGGGAGTGGTACGGTTTGCCCGGTGATTCCGTTGATTATACTTTCGGTTTTTACGGCCAGCGTACGCAGCAATGGGACCAGATAGCTTATAGCGCTCCCTACTATCTGATCGTGGAAGCGGCTGGCAATGCAAGGGCCGATACCGGGCCGCCAGTGGGACAGGATTATTACGGGTATAAAAGCGCTACCGATCCGACCATTGTCGATAAAGGTGCGCGTCCGGCAGGCATCAGCAGCAATAACAGCTACGATTGTATAAGCAGCACGGCTAATGCCAAAAACATCCTGACGGTGGGCGCTGTAAATCCCTTGCCCAACGGGCCCGTCAATTCATCCGGCGTTAATTTAACGTACTTTAGCAGCGAGGGGCCTACCGACGACGGACGTGTTAAACCCGACGTAGTAGGCAACGGTCTTAACGTGCTGTCGACTGGCAGTGCAGGCCCGTCAAACTATATCACGCTGTCGGGTACCTCGCAGGCAACGCCGAACATTACGGGTTCACTTTATCTTTTGCAGGAATACTATGCGGAAAAAAATCCGGGCAACTTTATGCGCGCCGCTACGCTGAAGGGGCTGGCTTGTCACACCGCATTCGACGCGGGCAACCCCGGCCCCGATTACAGGTATGGCTGGGGACTTTTGGATACCAAAAAAGCCGCCCAGGCCATAACCAATAACGGCACCAAAAGCCTGATAAAAGAGAATACGCTGTCTCAAGGGCAAACGCAAACCTTTAATGTGGTTGCGTCGGGCAACGGCCCGCTGATGGCGACGATATCCTGGACCGATCCTGCCGGCTCGCAAACACCCGACGGCACAGTAAACAGCCGCACTCCGAAACTGGTGAACGACCTGGACATTCGGGTTAGCGATGGCGCTAATACCTATTACCCCTGGGTATTGGACTATAACAACCCGGGAGCCCCGGCAACGACCGGTGATAACATCCGCGATAACGTGGAACAGGTTTATGTCGCTGGCGCTGTACCGGGCAAGTCTTACACGATTACGGTGTCGCATAAAGGTACGCTGCAATCGGGTTCGCAGGCTTACTCGATCATCTTTACCGGCATCGGGGGGTCGGCTTATTGTGCGTCAGCGCCGCTGTCAAGCGCCGATTCAAGGATCAACAACTTCACCTTGTCCAATATCAACAATACGCCGCCGGCCGGTTGCACGACTTATTCGGATTACACGAACCTGACGGCACAACTGGAGCAATACAAAACATACCCGTTAAGCCTTACCCTGGGCACTTGCGGCGATAATTTTAATAAGGCAGCCAAAGTGTTCATCGACTGGAACCAGGATGGAATATTTGAACCGGGCGAAATGGTTGCTACTACCAACGTGATCAATGGAACCGGAACGTATACCACCAACATTACAGTTCCCGGGTCGGTTATTCCCAGAAATTATAGCCTGATGCGGGTAGTGCTGACGGAAACAAGCGACACATCCACTATAACCGCCTGCGGCACCTATGGCAAGGGCGAGACTCAGGATTATCGCGTGCAATTCCTGCAAGCAGGTGTGGATGCCGGCGCGGTTGCTGTTGTAAGTCCTGCCTCGAACGGCCAATGTTCGGGCCCGGTACCGATTACGGTAACCTTAAAAAACTACGGCAGCACCGCGTTAACCAATATCCCGGTGGTTGTAACGATTACCGCGCCCGATAATACGATAACAACATTCAATCAAACTTTTACCGGTACGCTTGCCCCGGCCGCAAGTGATAATTTTACGTTTACCAATACTTTTAACATTACTCCCGGATCAGCTTATATTATCAAAGCTGCAACTAATCTTGCAAACGACCCCGTAACCGCTAATAATTCCATAACAGATACAGTGACGACGCCGGCTTCTCCAACGGCGGGCGGCCTCAGCGCAAACTATTGCAACAGCAGCAATTCGTGGTTGCTCGAAGGAACTGGTGACGGTGAGGTGTTGTGGTATCATAACGCAGCAGATAGCATTCCGTTCGCCTACGGTTCGCCGGCGGTCACAACGCAGGCGCCTGTTAACAATACTTATTATGCCGGCCTGAACGATTTCAGCGGGTCGGTCGGCCCAATATCGAAGAGCGTTTTTTCCGCGGGCGGGTACAATCAATTTACACCGTCGGTGAATGTATTTACGCGCATTCCCGTCATTATTGAAAGCGCCCGGCTATATATCGGCAATTCCGGGCAGATCACTTTTACGGTTGCCGACCCGAATGGACAGGTTGTTTCGTCAACCACCATCGATGCCGTAGCTACGCGGACTAACCCGCAGCCGGGAGCCCAGCCGGACGACCCGAACGACCAGGGACAAATTTATAACCTGAACCTGCTGCTGCCGGCCGCGGGTAGCTATTCCATAACGGCTACCTATGACGCCAACGCTACCATCTACCGGAACAACGGAGGTGTTACCGGTTACCCGTTTAAAATCGGCGATGTGTTCAGCATCACCGGGAATACTGCTACGTCGGCGACAGACACCGCCTATTATAAAAACTTCTACTACTTTTTTTACGACATGAAGCTTCGCAGCCCCGGCTGCGCATCGGCCGGAAAGCAGGCAGTGCAGGTACTTAAGCCGATTATTAGCCAAAACGGACCGGTTTTGAACTCGAATTTTCCGTCCGGCAACCAATGGTACCTGGATGGCAAGCCTGTAAACGGCGCAACAGGACAAACCTATTCGCCAACCCAAAGCGGTAATTACAAAGTGTTTGTTACGCTCGGTAACGGCTGCGTGTCGCAGTCGGATAATTTCGTGTACGTCACTCCTAACACCGGCTCGGATAACGACATCGGTTTAACCGTGTTTCCAGTACCTGCGAATGGTGAGTTGAACATTGTTTTTGCAGCAAAGCAGGCTGAAAATATGGTACTGTCGATGATCAACGCGAAAGGCGAGAACAGCTACTCGGCTGCGCAATCCTTATCGCAGGGAAATTTCAGCACGGTGGTCGATACCAGCGGTTTAGCACCGGGCACCTACGTGCTGAAATTACTGTTAAATAACAAAGTCTATACGAAGAAGGTGATCATCGGGAGATAGGTTGATGACGTTATCCTGATCAACCCAATTAAGTAACTAAAAACAGTACTTAATTCCCAATCCCGGCGCTATGTCAAAAAATGGTCCTGTTGCCAGTTCAATGCGTGGGTCAAGATCAACGCTAACTGCGATGGGCGATTTGGGTATCACATATTCGAGTCCCAGAACACCATCGGCGCCGAGCAATATCTGGTTATTCACATACAGTTCCGAATCACCGTTAAACCGGCGATAATAACCGGGGCCAACGCCGCCTACGTGCGCACCGAAGCCATAATAAAACCGGAACCCTTCCACATCGAACGCTTTCTGGTTAAACTCGTACAGGCCGGTTATCACAAGGCCGTGTGAGCGAAAGCCGAGTTCTGCTTCAAGCGAGGTATTATCGGTCATGAAGTATTTGCCCGACAACCCGTTTTCATAACCCCCGAATTTTAATCCGGCTGCAAACTGGTAGTTGGGTTTGTATTCCTGTGCTTTGGAACGGACATCGATCAGTAAAAATGTGCTTACAATTAGAAGGTAGAAGACAGCTTTTTTCATAATAGTTTATTGCAAATAACGGCAGTTTTTAAGATTTATTGGCTAATAGCTTGAATTATAATGTGTAATTTGTTGACAGACAGTCGTAAAAAATATTATAATATGCCTAACATGCAAAATGATATTTATGTTTTAACAGACGAAGGCCTGGCGCGTGAAGTTGCATTTAAGTGGAAAATATTTAATTTGTGCGATCAGTTATCAAAGCTTTTATGGGACGTTTTTTTAGCGGCAAGGCGTTGCCGGTTTTGTTTTTATGCATTTGGTTTTTCCCTTTTGCCGGTTCGGCATACGGGCAGGGCTACAGGAAGGGCATGGTTGTTTGTGCATACCCGGATGCCGCAAAGGTTGGGCTGGATATATTGAAAAAGGGCGGTAACGCCGTCGACGCAGCGGTGGCGGTCCAGTTCGCGCTGGAAGTAACCCACCCTGAAGCAGGTAACATTGGCGGCGGCGGCTTTATGGTTTACCGTTCGTCCAGAGGCGTTACGAACACGCTTGATTTCCGTGAAAAGGCGCCCGCCCTGGCAAGCATGAACATGTACCTTGATTCGGCCGGGAACGTGATCCCCGGCATGAGCTTGTCGACCCGCCAGGCCTCGGGCGTACCGGGTTCGGTTGACGGCATGGTAGAGGCGCATAGGAAATACGGCCGCCTGAAATGGGGTGAGCTTGTACAACCCGCGATCGACCTGGCGCGAAATGGTTTCAGAATTACAAAAAGGCTGGCCAACGATCTCAATATGGGGGCTAAAGATTTCAGGAAACTGAACCCGGGCACGAATTATTTATTGAAAGACACGTTGTGGAAAGAAGGCGACCTGCTGGTGCAGGAAGACCTGGCCAAAACACTGGAGCAGATACGCGATAAGGGCCGCGACGGGTTTTACAGCGGCAGGGTAGCCGACGAGATCGCAGCCGAAATGCAAAGCGGCAAAGGGCTCATTTCAAAACAAGACTTGCAGAATTATCATGCTGTGTGGCGTAAAGCGCTTACCGGTAACTACAAAGGCTACAAAATGATAACGATGCCGCCGCCGTCAAGCGGCGGGATCGCCTTGTTACAACTGCTGCAGATGGTTGAAAAATACCCGCTGAGCCGCTGGGGATACAATCGCGATTCGACGGTACAGTTAATGGTCGAGGCGGAACGCAGGGTGTACGCCGACAGGTCGAAGTACCTGGGTGACCCGGATTTTTATAAAGTGCCGGTCGACAGTTTGCTCAACCCGGCTTACAATGCATCGCGTATGAGCAGCTTTAACTGGAATAAAGCCACGCCGAGCGCCGATGTACAACCGGGCAAATTTGCCGGTTACGAAAGCGACCAGACCACGCACTATTCCATCGTCGATGCGGACGGTAACGCGGTTTCGATCACGACAACGCTTAACGGTTCGTTCGGCTCCCGGATATTTGTTAAAGGAGCGGGTTTTCTGCTGAACAACGAAATGGACGACTTCAGCTCCAAGCCGGGCGTGCCCAATATGTTCGGCCTTGTCGGTGGCAAAGCCAACAGCATACAGCCAAATAAACGTATGCTTTCGTCCATGACGCCGACGATCATCGAGAAGAATGGGAAGCTGTTTATGGTTGTGGGCACTCCTGGTGGCGCTACCATCATCACCTCGGTTTTTCAGACCATCCTGGATGTGATCGAATTTAAGCAGGATATGCAGCAGGCCGTAAGCTCGAAACGTTTCCATCACCAGTGGCTGCCCGATGTGGTTTATATCGAGCGGGGAGCGCTCGATGCATCCACGCAAAGCATATTGGAGCAAAAGGGGTATAAAATAGTGCCCCAGGGACCAAGCGGTCGTGTGGACGCGATCCTGGTGATGCCAGACGGTACTTACCAGGGCGGCGCCGACCCGCGGGGCGACGATACCGCGATGGGGTGGTAGTTCATGGGGAATGGTTCATGGTCCATACCCAATCGCTGGTTACCATGAATAATCAGCCATGAACCATGAACTATGCTCCATCGACTAGGAACAAACAATACATTTGCATAATAATGCCGTAATCGATATGTTTGGCGTTCATGCCGCAGCATATCAAACACCAGGAAACGATAGACTATTTGGTAAAGATAGTTTGGCAAACTATGGCCAACCGCTATAACCAGTTAGTTACGGACTTCGGTATTACGCAATCCATCGGTTATTTATTGATCAACATCGACGAAACGGAAGGTACAACCGTTTCACAGGCCGCGGCATTGCTCGGCCTGAAGTCGACCAGCCTTTCACGAATGCTGAACCAACTGGAAAAAACCGGCCTGATCTACCGCGAATCGAACCAGGGCGATAAACGCTCGGTAAAAATATACCTCACCGACCTGGGTAAGGAGAAACGCCATCTTGCGCGAGGGGTGGTAAAACAGTTCAATAATTACCTGAACCGGCACATCAGCGACAGCGACAAGCAATACCTGGTGGATATGCTGAAAAAGATCAACAAGCTTACCAATAATTACAAGCCGGAATAACAGTTGCAGGTTTCTGGCTGTCATGGTGAGCCTGTCATGGTGAGCCTGTCGAACCATAGTAGGCAGGTCGTGCGCTCTACGCTTCGACAAGCTCAGGGTGACTCCTTTTTAACTTTCCAATCGCCTGTAGAATAAAGGCAGTGAAGAATCGTATAGCGCTTTTCGCACAAAATAAATTCACATTTCCAGGCGTTTAAAATCTGCGATTGGATATAGAAAGACCGTTTTGCGCTTATTTGTTAAAAAGTGTTAAGCTGTCGTTTTTGCAGAATAAAACAATAACTTTGCCGGTTGAAAAATTAAATGGTTAAGTGGCTGTTACCGATATTGTTTGGGTGCGCGGTTATTGCCGGTTGTACAAAATCAAACAGCGATTATGCGGTTTACAAGGCCCAGGCAGCCAAAGATGACAAAATTGTGCAGGATTTTATAGCGCAAAATAATTTGACAGGCAAGGCACAGCGGGTGTCGGATACGAGCGGCGTGTACTACATTATTTTGCAACCCGGCCAGGGAAGCCAATTGTTTACCAATTCGACGCAGGTAACCGTCGGCGATACGGGCCGGCTGCTAACCACGCAGCAGGTGTTTACCGAGACCAATAATTTTCATCCGTCATACACCCTTCAGCAGGTGATATTGGGCTGGCAGCTTGGGATACCGAAAATTCAGCCCGGCGGCATAGTGCGCCTGCTGATCCCATCGCGGTACGCCTATGGGCCTTATCCGCAGCCGCAGTTGGGTTTGCCGGCCAATGCCATACTTGATTTTGATATACAACTATACAGTGTAACGAATTGATATAAATGAAACAAACGCTTATTACCCTCTTATCACTTTTCGCTATTGGTTTGGTTTCGTGCCGCAGGGATAAGGTTGAACCTGATATTAAACAATACGACCAGCAGCAGATACAAAGCTACATGGCTGCCAACGGCCTAACCGGCGCAATGAAAAGAGATACCAGCGGGGGCGATACTACGGGTACCTATTACCAGCTCATAAACCCCGGCAGCGGGCAGGCGCTGGATTGGCCCAGCGTCATATCGTACGTTTACACCATCAGGACCTTTGATGGCAAATATGCCGTTAACGACACTATGGTGAACCATTTTTTTGGTTATGCAGGCCACGTAGTACCCAGCGGCCTGGCGCTGGCCATACATAATATATTGAAGTACAAAGGCGCTAAAGCGCGCATATTGATACCTTCTCACCTTGCCTATGGCCGTAATGGTGTTGGCAGCGGCAGCAGTACCGTTACGAACGGCAGGATAGCGGGCAATCAATGCCTGGATATGACCGTCGAGATCATTAACGACCAGGCTGCTTACGATGACCTTGTGATCAAAAACTACATCGCTACGCAGGGACTGACCGGATACACGGAAACTGCCGATGGCGCCTGGTATAAAATAACGACCGTTGGAACGGGTACCGATCCGATAACTGCTAATTCTACCATCAACTGTACCTATAATTTGCGTTTGCTCAACAATGGCGAGGTAGACAATGGAAATATAACGACTGCGACTTCGTTCAATGTCAGTGATATGGTTCCGGGTGTCCAGGAGTGTTTGGAAAAGGTAACTAAGGGCGCTGTAATCTCAATTATCATACCCTCGCGCCTTGGCTACGGCAATGTATCAAAAGCAGGATCTGCTGGCACGGCTCCCGCCTTCGCCTGCATGCGCTTCGAATTTACTATTACTGACGTTACTCCTTAAGGATTATTTGTTGTCCATGGCGGTTTTGAATATTTTCAAACACCGTTCACGCGCGAACGCATGATCGACAATGGGTTTCGGATAGTGGCCAAAGTCGGCATACTCCGGAACCCATTTTTTGATATAAATTAATTCCGGGTCGAATTTTTTTAGCTGCGAGTCGGGATTGAATATGCGGAAATACGGTGCGGCGTCCGTTCCCGATCCGGCTGCCCATTGCCAGCCCCCAACGTTACTTGCCATTTCGTAATCCAGCAATTTGCGCGCAAAGTAACGCTCGCCCCAACGCCAGTCGATCAGCAGGTCCTTGGTAAGGAAACTGGCAACCACCATCCGAACGCGGTTGTGCATGTACCCGGTAGCATTCAATTCGCGCATACCGGCATCCACCAGCGGGTAGCCCGTTCGCCCCTCGCACCAGGCTTTAAATTGCGATTCATCGTTCGCCCATTTGATGCGGTCGTACTCCGGTTTAAATGCCTGATCGGCGGTATGCGGAAAATGGAACAGGATCATCATGTAAAACTCACGCCAGATCAGCTCGTTCAGCCAGGTTTTATCGGAATAGCTATTGGCTTTACGGGCCAATTCCCTGATGCTGACCGTCCCGAACCGCAGGTGAAGCCCGATACGCGATGTACCCGCGATGCCGGGGTAATTCCTCGTTTCCGCGTAATCTTTAATTACGTCCGCATAATCCCTGCCGGGGAATTGCTGTTTGCTTTTCTCAAAGCCCATCGATGTGAGCGATGGCATGGGATGCGGGTTATGCGGGTATAGATTTTCCAGGTATTTTTCGGTGGGGTAGGGTTGCAGGTAAAAAGCAGACAGCTTTTGGTACCACCTGCGCTGGTAAGGCGTGTAAACCGTATAAGGCCGGCCGTCATCTTTTACTACCTCATCTTTTTCAAAAATTACCTGGTCCTTATAGGTTTTGAACCCAACGCCCCAGCCCTCGAGTTTTTTTCCGATTGCCTGGTCGCGCTGCATGGCGTAAGGCTCGTAGTCGTGGTTGCAGTATACGGTTTCTACCCGGTATTCTTTTAGAACTTCATCCCAGGCATGTCCGGCCGTATTGTATTTTACAAGCAAGCCGCTGCCGTGGTTTCGTAAGCTATTGTTTAATTCCTCAATAGATTGATAGATGAAAGTAACGCGTGCGTCGTCCTTATCTTCTAATCGGTCCAGTATTTGGCGGTCGAATATGAACAGGCAAAGCACCTGGTTGGGGCCTTTCAGCGCATGGTATAAACCAGCATTGTCGTTAAGCCGCAGGTCGCGCCTGAACCAAAAAATATTGACCAGGGGTTTGTCAGCCATAAATTTCCTTCAGGGCACCAGCCAGGTTGGGGTATTCAAACGGAAAGCCTTCATTAACGATCTTTTGGGCCGATACTTTAGTGCTGTACAAAACCATGGCACTCATTTCGCCCAGCAGCAGCTTCAGCATAAAAGCCGGAACATTCGGAAGCCACAAGGGTTTATGCAGCCGGTGCGCGATTTCCTTTACCAAAGTTTTATTATCGACCGGTTCGGGCGATACCATGTTATACGTTCCCGTAAGATGAATATTTTCGATGGCGTAAATGTACATTTTTACCGCATCGCGCCAATGTATCCAGGGCACCCATTGCCTGCCGCTACCAAGCGGCGCACCGGCAAGCAGATTAACGGGTTTGGCTAATTGGGGTAAGGCGCCGTTGTCTTTATCGAGCACAACTCCGGTGCGGAATTTTACGATACGCACCCCGAGCGGTCTGCCTTCTTCAACCGCTTTTTCCCAGGCGATACAGCAATCGGCCATAAATCCGCTGCCGGGCGGGGCGTCCTCGCTTAACAATTCGTCCGCCCTATCGCCGTAGTATCCGATAGCGGACGCTGATATGATGGTGTTGATCTTATTTGGCCTGTTTTCCATGGCCCGGTACAGCAGTTCGATCGACTTTGTCCGGCTGTCCACAATGTCGCGTTTACGCTTCTCGGTCCATTTTTTGGCCGCGATGCTCTCGCCCGCGAGATGCACCACGATGTCGGCGTTTTCGACGCAATGCTCATCGATCTGCCCTTTCGCCACATCCCAAAGCCAGCTCTTTACCCGGTTATCGGCGCCGGGCCGCCTGTTCAGGTGGCCGACGTCGTAGCCTTGCTGCAGCAATTCGTCCGTCAACAGCCGGCCGAGGTGGCCGCTGCCGCCGGTTATTAAAATCCGGGATTTAGCTTTTGCAGACTTCTTCACACTCATAGGCAGACGCGTTAATTATACACCGCTTCGGGAGCGCGCTCGGACAAGCTGAGCGATTTTTTGAAATTTACGCAATGCCTGGGGATAATGGTTTTTATCGAGTTGTCGCGGCAGATATTATTATATTCCAGGTCTTCCACGATGCTTTTGGCCATGGTATAGCTAACCGGCGCCAATATATTCAGCAGGTACGACGACATGGCCGGTGTAAGCAGCGGAACCGTAATGATGTGGGGTTTGTTTCGTTTATGAAATGCGATATAAGTCAATATCATTTGCCGCAAGGGCAGGACGTCCGGTCCGCCGATCTCGAATTTGCGGTTATAAGTTTTTTCATTCAGTGCGCAGGCTTCAAGGTACGATAGGACGTCGTTTACAAAAATAGGCTGGCTGTATGCTTTCAGCCAGTTCTGGGAGACGATGATGGTATCTTTGCCGGTAATGGCATTTAACAACTGCATGGCCATGCTTCCCTGCCCGATGACCATCGTCGTCCGCAGCACGGTAAGCGCGGCCTTACTGGTAACGAGTATTTCTTCGACATGCTGGCGCGACGAGGCGGCTGGCGTTGCGTTGCGGTGTATCCCGCTTAGGGTGATCACTTGCTTACATTGGGTCTTGTTCAGTTCGTCTGTAAAATTACGGGCGCAAAGGGCCTCCAGCCCCGCAAACCCCGAAGTGTGCGACAGACTGTTTACCAAGTAAAAAGCAGCATCGATATCGTCGGGAAAAGCTGAGAGGGTTTGTGCGCGCAGCAGATCGCCCGCAATGGTTGTTACTTTACCCGGAACGGCGCGGGGAGCGTCAAAGAGGCTTTTGTCGCGTACAAGACAAATTACATCGTGCCCCATTCCGGCTAAAAAAGGGATGAGGCGTCGGCCGACATAACTGTTAACTCCGGCAAGCAATATTCTCATTTTATGCTCAACACTAAAAAAGGCATTGCTGTTTTATAAAATTGCGTAAAACCGAACCCGTAAAAACCACAGTCGACATCTACCAGGTACCTATGTCACTCGCGCTGCGCACCCCGGTAAGTTTAAAGGAAGATTGGTCCGTTTTAAAGGCTGTCAAATCAAAGGTATTAAATATTCGATGCAGCAGAAAGTTCCGGTTGCATAAGTTTTTATACACCTGCAGTGGTTTCAAATGTTGCTCCCGTGTCAAATAATCCGGCCTGCTTATTCTTTCGTCCAAAAAAATGCAAATTTGTGGGTTAACCTATCGGTGCATCTTCCGTTTAACGCATTATGAGCGAAAAAACAATATTGGTTTGGTTCCGGAACGACCTGAGGGTTCACGATAACGAAATATTGGCGGAGGCTTTACGCAAAGCCGATAAAGTGCTTCCCGTATATTGTTTTGATCCTTTCTACTTTGAGCAAACTCCCGCAGGAACGCTTAGGACCGGTAATATTCGCGCTCGCTTTTTGCTGGAGTCGGTGGCTGATCTGCGGAGCAATCTCCGCAAACTTGGCGGCGATCTCGTGGTCCGTATCGGCGACCCGGCGGATGTATTGCCGCAGCTTGCGCAGCAATACCATGTAAGCGAGGTTTACCATCACCGCGAGGTAGCCTATGAGGAGACCGAAATATCCGAAGCGGTCGAAGCCGCGCTATGGAAGATCAAATTAAACCTCAAACATTTTATTGGTCATACGCTCTATCATAAGGAGGACCTGCCGTTCCCTATTAAAGACATACCGGACAGTTTCGCCACCTTTAAAAAGAAAGTGGAGCGCGACAGCGAGGTGAGGGTGTGCGTCGAAATGCCGGCGCAGGTCACTGTGCCGGAGATCGCAGATGCGGGTTCGATACCAACGTTGGCTGATCTGGGGTTGACGGAACCTATAGACGATCCCCGCGCCGATTATTTTTACCGGGGCGGTGAAACAACGGCATTGGAAGAGCTGGGCCGTTATATCGGCGGGCTGGAACCGAATCAATCGAACAAATCTTTAAAACACCATAACGATAATCCTTCGCGATTGTCGGCGTGGATATCGCTGGGATGCCTTTCACAGCGCATGGTATACCACGAAGCCATGAAGCGTACCAATAACACCCATGCGTCCAATTCGCCGCTGATACTGGAGCTGTTGTGGCGGGATTATTTTCGTTTTATGTTCAAAAAACATGGCAGGCAGTTTTTCAGGCCGCAGGGCTTCAAAGATGAGGCGCCGGAAGTCGCGCCTAACCAGGACGAGCTTTTTGAGCATTGGAAAAACGGCAATACAGGTGTTCCCTTTGTAGACGCTGCTATGCATAAACTGAACGCGACCGGCTATATCAATAATTTTAAACGCCAGGTGGTAGCTGCGTTTTTGGTCGGCACGCTAAAGGCCGACTGGACCAAAGGGGCCTTGTATTTTGCGGAAAAGCTGATCGACTATTCGCCCGCCAGCAATTGGGGCAACTGGGCGTTCGTGGCAGGCGTCGCTAACGATACCCGCGACAACCGCTATTTTACCGGTGTAAAACAAGCCGATGACCTGGAAACCGAAAGCGATTTTATCAATACATGGCTGCCCGACAGCAGCGATCAGTTGGTAATTGCCTGACGCGGTACCAGTCGGGCCTCCGGAGTTCTTTAGTTTAACTTTAGCGTATTGAAGAAGATGTTCTTTTCGTTGATGTCGTGACTTTCGGGCATCATTGCGCCAAGCGCATAGATCCTTCCGCCGACGATCAGAAAGACAAAGCTCGCTTTTAATTTCATCGACGGGTTCGTTCCGTCGACACTGTAACGATTGTAGCCGTTCCATTTGGCAGCCTTCATTTCACCCAGGCTGAGCCCTGTTTGCGACGAGGCCATTGCTCCCTTTAAGCCATCCAGGAAACCTGGCGAGGAAATGGCTTTCGCTAGCGCTGATGAATCAATTTCGACGATTTTATAGACAAAGCAGCTCAGGCTGTCCTTGGTGTGCGCCGTAACACCCTTGCCGGTAATTTCAGGCTGGCCCGGGAGTTTAACCGACAATTTATCATCGATCTTATAGTCAACCCAGCCGGTTTGGGCTTGGGCGAAAGTAAAGGTGGTAACGATAAGGGTCAATCCAAGCAAGATTTTCGTTAAGATCGGACAAAGGTTCATCGTGGTTGGTTTTCTTGCCATAAAAGTAGAAAAAAAATTACCGGGCAATCCAAAGAATTTGAATCCCGTCGGGATTAAATGTCGGTAAAACAGCACACAATAAGAAACTGCGCCGTAGGTGTGGTACAAGTAGCATACCTACGGCATGCAGGCAATCGTTTTATTTGTTTTCTACCAACACTCTGCTCCTACGGAGCAGGGCCGAAAGGCAGATTCGATCTAATTTAAATACCAATCGGTATAAAATAAACGCTCAAATGACCCTATTTTAAGCCTAAAAGGGCAAGAATCCCATCTTTTGAAAAATAAATTACCAAGTTTCCAGTCGGATATACTTACTTTTGTAGCGACTTTTTTTAGACCGGATTCGATATGGATTCCCATAATTATATTAACAGCGGCAACGCTGCCTACATTAACTCTTTATACGAATCATACAAACAGGACCCCGCCTCGGTCGATTATGGCTGGCAAAAGTTCTTCGAAGGGTTTGATTTTGGCCGTGAAACACCTGCTTTCGCCTCCGGGGGAGGAGAAACGCCGGAACATATTTTAAAGGAGATCAATGTGCTGAACATGATCAACGGATACCGCGACCGGGGGCACTTGTTTACCAAAACCAATCCCGTTCGTGAGAGGCGCAAATATTATCCCGGCAAAGAACTGGAGACTTTTGGGCTGGAAGAGTCGGACATGGATACAGTCTTCAACGCAGGCGTCGAACTTGGATTAGGTCCCGCCAAACTGCGCGATATACGCGCGGTGCTGGAGCAGACTTATTGCCAGTCTATAGGCGCGGAATACAAATACATCCGTAACCCGATCAAGATCAAATGGTTCGAGGACCGGATGGAAAGCAGGCGCAACACACCTTCTTTTTCAACTGACGAAAAGTTGCGCATGCTGGACAAGCTGAACCACGCTGTAATATTCGAAAATTTTCTCGGCACAAAATTCCTGGGACAAAAACGCTTTTCGCTGGAAGGCGCCGAGGCGCTGATCCCGGCGCTTGATTCGGTTATCCAGAAAGGCGCTGAATTGGGCATACAGGAGTTTGTGATCGGCATGGCGCACCGCGGGCGTTTGAACGTGCTGGCCAACATTATGGAAAAAACCTATAAGGAGATATTTTCCGAGTTCGAAGGCAAAAATTATGATGCCGAAGCCGGCATGGGCGGCGATGTGAAATATCACTTGGGCTATTCGACCGACGTCGCGGCGAAAAACGGCAAAAAGGTTCACCTGAGCCTTTGTCCCAACCCGTCGCATTTGGAGGCCGTCGACCCGGTGGTTGAAGGGCTTACCCGCTCGAAGATCGACTTTAAGTACGACAATGATTATTCAAGCATA
Source organism: Bacteroidota bacterium (assembly GCA_018267005.1). Lineage (GTDB taxonomy): Bacteria > Bacteroidota > Bacteroidia > Sphingobacteriales > Sphingobacteriaceae > Mucilaginibacter. The sequence continues at coordinate 2,796 of JAFDZK010000033.1, read as the reverse complement.
GCGCCGATACTGATCCATGGGGATGCATCTGTTGCAGGCCAGGGTATTGTTTACGAAGTGCTGCAAATGGAAAAGCTGGAAGGCTACCGCACGGGCGGCACCATTCACCTGGTGATCAATAACCAGATAGGCTTTACTACGAACTATAAAGATGCAAGATCGAGCACCTATTGCACCGACATTGCCAAAACCGTGCTTTCGCCGGTTTTCCACGTGAACGGCGATGATGTGGAGGCGTTGGTATACACCATCAACCTGGCCATGGAATTTCGCCAGACTTTCCACGACGATGTATTTATCGACATCCTGTGTTACCGCAGGTACGGTCATAATGAGTCGGATGAACCGAAATTTACGCAGCCTTTGTTATATAAAGCGATAGAGGCGCACGCTAACCCGCGCGATATTTACTATCAGCACCTGCTGGAGCAGGGCACGATCAATCCCGACCAGGCCAAGATTATGGAAAAAAACTTCCGCGATCTGCTGCAGCAAAAGCTCGACGAGTCAAAAGCGGAAGAAAAGTTTACCGAAAGCATTCACATGTTCGAAGGGGCATGGGAGGGGCTGCACCTGGCGACTAGCCAGGATTTTGGCGCACCGGTAAAAACGGCGGTATCCAAAGAAGAGCTGCTTGAGATCGGCGAAAAAATAACGGTGCTGCCGAAAGACAAGGAATTCTTTAAGAAGATCGAGAAGCTTTTCGAAGAGCGCGGCAAAATGGTTAATAAGACACATAGTTTTGACTGGGCTATGGGCGAGCTGCTGGCTTACGGAACGTTGCTGAAAGAAGGGCATTCCGTTCGTTTGAGCGGCGAAGACGTGAAGCGGGGAACATTCTCGCACCGTCATGCAGTTTTGACCCTGGTCGATTCGGAAGATGAGTATACGCCGCTGGAAACCCTGGGCACCAATGCTAAATTCAGCATTTATAATTCGCTATTATCCGAGTATGGCGTACTGGGTTTTGAATATGGTTACGCGCTGGCAAACCCCAATTCCCTAACCATATGGGAAGCGCAGTTCGGCGACTTCTTTAATGGCGCACAGATCATCGTCGACCAGTATGTGGCCAGTGCCGAAACCAAATGGCAGCGCGGCAACGGCCTGGTGATGCTTTTGCCGCACGGTTATGAGGGCCAGGGGCCCGAGCACTCGTCGGCCCGCATCGAACGATTTATGGAGCTTTGCGCCGACAACAATATACAGGTAGCAAATTGTACCACGCCGGCCAACTTCTTTCATATTTTGAGAAGGCAACTGCACCGCGAATTCCGCAAGCCGCTGATCATCTTTACCCCGAAGAGTTTATTGCGCGCTCCGAAATGCGTGTCGCCGCTGGAAGACTTTACCGAAGGACATTTCCAGGAAGTGATCGACGACAACTACGCCGATCCGAAAAAAGTAAAACGCGTATTGTTCTGTTCCGGTAAATTGTATTACGAGTTATTGGAGAAACAACAGACCGATGAGCGTAAGGATGTGGCTGTTGTACGCGTGGAACAGCTTTACCCGACCCCGGAACAGCAAATGCTGAAGGTTAAGGCAAAATACAGCAAGGCGACAGAGTTTTTCTGGGTACAGGAAGAACCCGAAAACATGGGCGCCTGGCCATATATGTGCCGTACGTTCCGTAAGAGCGAATTACAGTTGGATGTGATATCGCGTAATGCAAGCGCCAGCACGGCAACAGGTTTCGCAAAACAGCATGCCGCTCAGCAACTGCATATTATCGGCAAAGCATTCGAGTCGCCTGCAGGCGAGCAATTGGAAAAAAACGTAAAAAGAACAACGCATAAAATGGCTAAAGTAGCCGCGGATTAAACGTTATACGTTCGACGCAGTACGTTATCGCGTTGAACTTAAGACAGATACATAAAAGCCCTAAACGTAGACCGTAAAACGTGCTACGTATAACCTAACTACTATGAGTTTAGAAATAAAAGTTCCGCCTGTGGGCGAGTCGATAACCGAGGTGACGCTTTCGCGCTGGCTGAAGAAAGACGGTGATACCGTTGCCATGGACGAAGTAATTGCTGAACTGGAATCGGACAAGGCCACTTTTGAGCTGACCGCTGAAAAAGCCGGGACTTTGAAAACCGTGGCCAAAGAGGGCGATACGCTCGCAATTGGCGCTGTGGTGGCCAACATCAGCGAAAACGGCGCAGCCCAGGTTAAAGAAACTGTGCCTGCACCGGCTAAGGAATCGCAGCCTCAGCCCGAAGTTGTCGCCAATGCACCTGCCCCTGCGCCCGCCGCTGCCGTGCCTGCTTCTAACGGGGGCGATTCGTTGCAGGTAAAAGTGCCCGCGGTTGGAGAATCGATAACAGAAGTAACCCTGTCGCGCTGGCTGAAAAAAGACGGCGACCAGGTAGCTATGGACGAAGCCATTGCCGAGCTGGAATCGGACAAGGCGACTTTTGAACTGACTGCCGAAAAGGCGGGAACGTTGAAAACTATTGCCAAAGAAGGTGACGTGCTCGCGATAGGAGCTGTGGTTTGCACCATAGAAGGCTCCGGCGCTGCGACCGCTTCAGTCCCAAAGACAGAAGCACCGGTGCAACAATCCGCCGCCGCTGCTCCTGTTACTTCAGAGAAAACTTACGCATCGGGCACGCCATCGCCTGCCGCCGCTAAAATATTAGATGAAAGAGGCATTGCCACCAAAGATGTAGCCGGTACCGGCGTAGGCGGCAGGATCACCAAATCCGATGCCATGACAGCAATTACCGCCGATATGGTATCCGAAAACCCCCAGGGAGGAAGGTTGAAGTCAGATGTCGGAGGTCAGAAGTC
>JAFDZK010000339.1 GCA_018267005.1 Bacteroidota bacterium | reverse complement strand
GACGCATAATTATGCGTCTCTCCAAGGTCAATACAGTAACTTATCATACGGATACCGGTGTGTATGTATCGCCTTCACTTTTTCATATAACAGCGAACGGAATTCATCTACATTTTCCTTTTTGAGCGCTGAAATAAATATAGCCGGGCTATTATTCTTGGCCATCCAGCTTTGTTTGAAATCGTCAAGGCTCATGGTATGTGCTTCTTCGCCCGGATGGTGATGCAAAGGCTCATAAGCGTCTATCTTATTAAAGACAGTGATTACTCGTTTATCTATTGCGCCAAGCTCTTTCAGCGTTTCGTTCACGGTATGTATCTGGTCTTCAAAATTAGGATGCGAAACGTCCACTACGTGCACCAGGATATCCGCTTCCCGAACCTCTTCCAAAGTCGATTTAAAGCACTCTACCAAATGATGCGGCAGCTTGCGGATAAAGCCGACCGTGTCGGAAAGCAGGAAGGGCAGATTTTCGATCACCACTTTCCGAACGGTAGTATCCAGTGTGGCGAAAAGCTTGTTCTCTGCAAACACCTCCGATTTGGAGATCATGTTCATGATGGTGGACTTACCCACGTTGGTATAACCTACCAGCGCCACGCGAACTAACTGATGCCGGTTCTTACGCTGGGTCTCGTTCTGCTTGTCTATCTGCTTCAGCTTTTCTTTGAGCAGCGATATTTTATTCAGGATCAATCGGCGGTCGGTCTCTATTTGCGATTCACCCGGACCACGCATACCGATACCCCCCTTTTGCCGCTCTAAGTGCGTCCATAAACGGGTCAATCGCGGCAGCAGGTATTGCAATTGTGCCAGTTCCACCTGGGTTTTGGCCTGCGCGGTTTGCGCCCGCCCGGCAAAAATATCAAGGATTAAATTGCTCCGATCGAGTATCTTAACCTGCAGCTCATTTTCAATGTTACGTAGCTGCGAAGGGCTTAATTCATCATCGAACACCACGATATCAATCTCTTCCGCATCTACGAATGCCTTAATTTCTTCCAGCTTGCCCGTACCCACAAAAGTTGCCCTTTCAGGACGCTGCATCTTTTGGGTAAAATGCTTTACGGTAAGCCCGCCTGCTGTTTCCACCAGGAATTGCAGTTCTTCCAAATATTCTTTTTCCTGCTCCTCGGTCTCATTGGGGGTAATAATGCCGACAAGTACCACTTTTTCCTGCTTCACAGCAGTATCATAAAATTTTTGTCTCATTGAGTAACCATCTATCAATCAAAATGCCAAGTTAGGGAATCAGCTAAAATGGCAGGAATAAAATATTTTCGTAACTTTTATATTAAATTTGTTTATGCGCATAGTAACGATAGAAATAGACGAGGAAAAGGACCTTTCTGCGGTGGAAGAATTCATGGATAAAAAAGGGTTAAAATACCACTTGGATGATCCGGAAGCTCTTGAACAATCAATACTAAAAGGCTATGCTGAATCTGAAAAAGGCTTAACTAGACCGCATGCGGACGTAATGCAGGAGTTCAGGAATAAATATAGATAATAGCTATAAACTGGACGCCGGAAGCAGAAAGAACCTTTTCACAAAATCTGGAATATTTAGCTTCACGTTGGAATAGTAAAGTCGTCAATGATTTCATTGATAAAGTAGACGACGCATTGAATGTTATCGGATTACAACCTGAAGCCTTCCCGTTACATAATGCAGCGCAGAGCATTCATAAATTTGTAGTTGCTCCCCAAATTACAAAATATTATCGTATTTTAAGTGATGAGTCAATAGACTTACTTACTTTTTGCAACAACTATCAAAATCCAAAGGATCTGAAATTAGAATAAGAAGATATACTTCTCTACAACCCCTCCACAAACTCTTTCATCGCCTCACCCGGATCGGCCTGTTTCATAAAATTCTCACCGATTAGGAAGCCGTTAAAGCCCGCCTTTTTCAATTGCCTGATGGTTTCCGGATCGCTGATGGCGCTTTCAGATATTTTCATGAACTCTGCCGGAATATGTTCAGCCAATTGATAGGAAGTGTCCACTGATACCGTAAAATCGGCCAGGTTGCGGTTATTTACGCCAATGGCATCGATATAGGGATTGATACTGCGCTGCAATTCTTCCAGGTTATGCACTTCGAGCAGCACATTCAATCCGATATTTTTGGCCAGCGAACCTAATTGCTGTACCTGTTGCGGCGTTAATATGGCGGCGATGAGCAAAATAATGTCGGCGCCCAAAGCCCGGGCCTCGATCACCTGATACTCATCGATCATAAAATCCTTGCGGAGGATAGGCACCTGGTTGGCGCGACGTGCCCGGATCAGGTCTATCTTTTTGCCCATAAAGAACTGTCGGTCGGTAAGCACCGATAAAGCGGATGCACCCGCGGCCGCGTAACCTTTGGTTACTTCCTCAACAGAAACTGTGTTGTTTATGATGCCCTTGGAAGGTGATTTGCGCTTGAACTCGGCAATGATACCTGTGCGGTTTGGGTCGAGCAGGAAATCTTTGAACGATAAAACATCGCGGTGAAAATGCTCCGATTCCTCCAGGCTGGTGTACGAAACGTTCTTTTTGGCCGATTGTATTTCTGTCTTTTTATGCGCGACTATCGTATCAAGTATGCTCATTCTTTCTCCGGTACGGCAATTATTTAATGGTTACAAGTATATTAAATTTTGATAAAATGCGTCCCGGTAGTTTCAACCGCGTTTTCTGCCGGTTGCACAGCCAACCAGTTCTTCATCATCGCCCGGCCGTATTCAGTAAGCACCGATTCGGGGTGAAATTGCACTCCGCGTACATCGTATTGTTTATGCCGCAGCGCCATAATACTATTATCCTGCTCGTCGATGGCGGTAATGGTCAGTGAATCAGGCAGACCATCATTTGACACCACCCACGAATGGTACCTGCCCACTTTGAAGCTCTGCGGCAATCCGGCAAAAAGCTTCTCATGTGGGTCGGTCACTTTGATCGGCGTAGCGATCCCATGCATCGGCCGGCTCAGGTTAAAGAGCTTTCCTCCGAAAACCTCTGCAATAGCCTGCTGGCCAAGGCACACACCGAATATGCTTTTGGTCGGCGAGTATTTTTCGATCACTTCCAGTAACAAGCCGGCTTCTGACGGTATCCCTGGTCCCGGTGACAGGATGATATGGCTATACGCATCCACGTCGCCGATGTTAAACTGGTCGTTCCTCCAAACATCACACTGCAGTCCTATTTCATTTACTAAATGCACCAGGTTGTAGGTGAAGGAATCGTAATTATCTACAATTAATATTTTCATCTGTCAGTCTCCTGTTTACAGCTCCTCTGCTAATTCGATCGCTTTACGCAGCGCCGCTATCTTATTGTCTACTTCTTTTAATTCACTTTCCGGGTTCGAGTCGGCTACTATACCGGCACCTGCCTGGTAATGCAGCGTGTTGTTCTTGCTCAGGAACGAGCGTATCATGATGGCATGAATAAAATCGCCGTTAAAGCCAAAATAACCTATCGCACCGCTGTAAAAGCTGCGCTTGGTTTTTTCATTCTCGTCGATGATCTCCATGGCCCGGTATTTCGGCGCGCCGCTTAAGGTTCCGGCCGGGAACGTATCCGCTACGATCTTGAACGATGAAACATCATCGCGCAGCTTACCGCTTACATGCGATACCAAATGGATCAGGTGCGAATAGTACTGAACCTCCTTGAAAGCTTTCACTTCCACCTGTTCGCAGTGCCGGCTTAGGTCGTTACGGGCCAGGTCGACCAGCATGACGTGCTCGGCCGATTCCTTTGGGTCGTTCTCTAATTTATGCGCAATTTCGGCATCTTTAATGTCGTCGCCGCTACGCTTGAAAGTGCCTGCTATCGGATAGATGTTGGCCACATGATTTTTAATAGTGATCTGCGCCTCGGGCGATGATCCGAAAATCCGGAAATCCCCGTAATCGAAATAAAACAGGTAAGGCGATGGGTTAATGGAACGCAAGGCCCGGTAAACATTGAACTCGTCGCCCGAAAACTGTCTTGAAAATGCTCTCGACGGAACGATCTGGAAGACATCCCCGCGGAATATATGCTGCTTCATTTTATCCACTATCGCCATAAACTCCTCTCCGGTAAGGTTAGAATTTTCCTCGGCATTGCTTTTAAAATGATATTCCGGGAAATTTTTGTTTTTAATCAGGTATTCAAGCTTTTGCAAGCCGCCGTTGGCAGGGTAGTCATCAGGCTGGTTCTGGAAGATGTGCAGCTCGTTCTTAAAGTGGTCT